>JBEPVN010000039.1:0-19874 GCA_041691015.1 Parachlamydiaceae bacterium
CACGCAAAGCATAAAGCTGCCGACGATGAATTCCCAATTGTATCGCCTCAGACATTGTAAGAATGCCCCCTGCTTTGCGAAAAGCTTCAACTGCCTCCTCTATTTTTGCCTTACTTGACATGGACCAAAACCTCGGACTTATTCAGATATATCCGTAATATTGTACCATTCCTAAAGAAATGTCAAGTGAAACATCAGAAGCAGTTTAGTGATTGGAGATCAGAAGAAAGTCGATTAATTGATCACTTTTGCTCTATTTTCATGTTGCATTGAAAGTGTAAATTATTATTTGATAAGGAATGATCTGACATATCAAAAAATAGAGGTCGAATGGAAGGTATTTTAGAAGCCGAAGAGGCTTGTAAATATTTAAAGATGTCCAAAGTCACTCTCTACAGACATGTTCGACAGGGATTGATCCCTGCATTTAAGGTTGGGGGAGCTTGGAAGTTTCATAAAATTTCTCTAGACGATTGGATACAACAACGTGTTAAAGAAGACACAGCAATGCGATTATTAAATAATAAGACTAAATAAAAAATTTAATATCTTTGAAATGAGAGGTTTAGATGACAGAAGTTTGGGCTTTAGCTTCATTATGGATAGGTTTAGCTCTCATCTCTACATTTATTTCAGTCAAACTTGGTATTGCGACCGCTTTATCTGAAATCCTTGTCGGGATTGCAGCTCAAGGTCTCATTGTAGCTTATTTTGGAGGATTTTCCTTAGGAGCCAGTGAATCTTGGATCTCTTTTTTAGCTGGTAGTGGCGCTATTGTTTTAACTTTTTTAGCTGGTGCTGAATTAGACCCTGTAGTTTTTCGCGCGAAATGGAAAGAGGTCAGTTTAATCGGTTTGGTTGCTTTTTTTGTTCCTTTTTTTGGGTGTGCAGCCGCGGCTTATTACATTCTCGGTTGGAGTTTGATGGCTAGCTGGCTCTGCGGGGTAGCTCTGTCTACCACCTCTGTTGCTGTCGTTTATGCTGTCATGCTTGAATTAGGCTTGAACCGCACAGAGTATGGTAAAGTTGTTTTAGGAGCTTGCTTTATTAATGATTTAGGAACAGTTATTGCTCTTGGTCTGCTCTTTTCTCCATTTACTATAAAATCGATGATTTTTATTGGAGTGAGTGTTTTAGTATTTATTTTTCTTCCGAGAATTTCGCGCTATTTCTTTGAACATTATGGAGATCTTCCTGCTGAAATCGAAACAAAATACATCTTACTGATCTTATTTGGTATGGGAGCGTTAGCTGCTTGGTCAGGAAGTGAAGCCGTTTTACCGGCTTACATCATTGGGATGGTATTAGCGGGATTGCTAGGTAAGCACCATGCTTTTGTTCGTAGAATTCGAACTCTTACACTGGGATTACTGACGCCATTTTATTTTATCCGCGCTGGATCTTTTGTCTCAATTTCCGCGTTAGTGGCAGCTCCTTTCATTTTTATTGTTTTATTGGCAGCCAAAATGGTTTCTAAAATCATTGGAGTCTACCCTGCATCTATATTAGCAAAATATCCAAGATTAGAGTCTATTTATACTACGCTCTTGATGTCGACTGGGTTGACGTTCGGAACCATTTCTGCTCTATTTGGGTTGACTCACGGCATCATCACTGAAGAACAGTATTCCTATTTAGTGGCCACAGTGATTGGAAGCGCTGTAATTCCAACAGTCATTGCAAATGCTTTTTATTTACCCAGACATCTTTTACATGAAAATCCAACGCATCAAACAGGTGATTCCAAAAAAAAGTCATAAATGCATACGACAATGTAATTGCTAATGGAGAAAACAATAACAATCACCATTTATTAGATGCAAAAGGTTCTCATACAGATGCACAAGTTCATCAAATTGAAAAATCTCTTATTTTTTCACAAAATAAGGTGAATGTGGGTGATAGAGAATCATAAAAAAAGAAGGGAGGATGAATGATTAAGAAAATTTTGGTTGCTTATGATGGGTCGAATGAATCTCATTCTGCCTTTCTATTTGGAATAGATATGGCAAAAAAATTCGAAGCTGATCTTGAGATATTGTCCGTTGTGCGTGTTCTCGAACCCCCAGAAGATGTAGAAACAAGAGATAATCTAGAGAGAGGAAGGGAGCACTATGAAAAATTTTTCAAACAATTAAGACATGAAGCAAGTGAGAAGGCGATTCACATCAAGACTGAAGTGGCGCTTGGTCATCCAGCGGAGCAAATCATTCATTGGGCAGCCAAAAACCACATTAATGTCATTGTAATGGGCCATCAAACTAAAAATACATTTGGCAGATGGTTATTAGGGTCTACCCCAGATAAAGTAGTTCACCATGCTCCTTGTACTGTTATTATTGTGAAAAATAATCATTACGCTGTGGATGAAAAACTCTAATTAAGGAGCTTTTTTGCTAACTATTTTTTTGTTAACTTTATCCAATATTTTTATGACGTTTGCATGGTATGGACATTTAAAATATACGATAAAAGCAGAACTTGAAGGTTCTGGTATTTACCAGAACAGTAATCCTTACCAAGGCTTATTCAAATGAATTCCAAAATATCAAAAGGCTCAGCTATCAAGTTTGTGATACTGCTAGGGATTGTCAGCCTTTTTGCTGATATGACATATGAAGGAGCGCGAAGTATTTCAGGGCAGTATTTAGCTATTCTAGGAGCTAGTGGTTTTGTCGTTGGAATTGTAGCAGGCTTGGGAGAACTGGTTGGATATGGATTTAGACTCGTTTCTGGGTACGTAAGTGATAAAAGTGGAAAATACTGGCTTGTAACTTTTATAGGATACGCTCTAAATCTTCTTGCAGTTCCTCTTTTAGCATTAGCAGGAAATTGGCCTTTAGCTGCCTCTTTAATGGTGTTAGAGCGTTTTGGTAAAGCTATTCGCAATCCTTCTAGAGATGCGATGCTCTCATATGCAACAAAAGAAACGGGACGTGGGTGGGGTTTTGGGCTACATGAAGCGATGGATCAAATTGGGGCAATTATTGGGCCTTTAATCGTCAGCTGTGTTCTTTACTATCAAGGCACATATCAGATGAGTTTTGGGATATTGATTATTCCAGCTATATGTGCATTGAGCGTGCTAGCATGCGCAAGAATGCTTTATCCTCGGCCTCAAGATTTAGAGGTTGAAAATCCGAGCTTAAAAACAGAAGGTTTTTCAAAGAAATATTGGCTTTACATCGCCGCTCTCTGCTGTGTGGCTGCAGGATATGTCGATTTTCCCTTAATTGCTTTTCATTTTAAAAAAGCTTCAGTCATGTCTGATGCTTGGATGCCAATCATCTTTTCGATCTCAATGGGAGCAGCTGGAATAGCTGCTTTGGTATTTGGACGACTCTATGACACTAAAGGTTTTTCTGTTTTAATTTTTGCAACAGCTCTTGCTGCCTTCTTTGCTCCTTTAGTGTTTATAGATAATTTTTATTTTGCCCTAATAGGAATGATTTTATGGGGAATAGGTTTAGGAACCCAGGAATCTATCATGCGAGCCGTGGTAGCTAATTTGGTGCAAATGAATAAGCGAGGAACAGCTTATGGAATATTGAATATTTGGTTTGGAGTCTTTTGGTTTTTGGGCAGTGCTTTGATGGGATTTTTATATGATATTTCTTTGATTTCCTTAATCGTTTTTTCTTTGGGCATACAGCTTGCAGCTATTCCGATTTTGTTGGTTGTAAAGAATGCTAAGGAATAATAATAAGTCATACGCATTGCATGTTTTCTCAATAATTTTCCACCCGCAGGATTTCAAAGAAAAAAATAATATTTTGGAAGCTATTTTAGGTTGCATTTTAGAAATACCAGTTTTCTTTTAAACACTTCTAAAATGCAAGTATATTGAACCTATTTGCAACGACAATTGCTTCCACATGCGCAATTATAACCACACTGACAATTCTCCCCGCATTTGCATGCTTGGGCTTGGGATGAACATTGACATCCTGAATTAGAAAAACAGCCACAGTGTCTTTCTTGAGTACAGGTACAATTTTGGCAATTGCAATTACTCATATTTGGAGCAGCAGAAATAAAGCTAACTGTCATAAGTGAAGCACCTAAAAAACCAAGTAACATTTTCATAATTTTTCCTTTTATGTTTTAAAATTAGCTCTATTTAAGCTAATTCAATGACAGCAACAATAATCTCCACATGAACAATCACTGCCGCAACCACATTTTTTATTTTGAGTACACGAACTCTTCTGTTCTGTTCTAATTGATTGAGCAGATGCAGCAGTAAGAAAACCCCCTAATAAAAGAGAGAAAGCAATAAAAGCTGCTGCTAATTTAAAGTTTTTTTTCTTTCGCACTTTTTGACTTTGCATCGCGTTAGTGTAAAGGTAAATGTCATTTGTTAACGCCATTCAATCCTCCATTTGTTAAATTATTCAAATCTCTTAATCAACTCTCGAATTTCATCAATTTTCTTTCTTTGTTCTTCTTGATTTTGTGAAAGGCATGCATCGGTCACACAGGAAGATAGGTGAGTATCCAATATGCGTAGCTCAATGCTCTTAATAGCTGATCGAACCGCACGAAGCTGATTTAAGATTTCAGGACAATACCTTCCTTCTTCGATCATTTTTTTAATTCCCTCTACCTGCCCGCTTACTCTGTTCAAGTGAGAAAGTTGACTATGATGAGAGGGGTGTTGGGTTTTTGTATGTTCGCAACATGATTCTGACATATATACCTTTTTCTCTTTATATTACCATACCCCCGTATGGTATAGATGAGGCCTAAATATTGTCAATCAGCATAAATTCCTTTCTCTCTAAACTTTAAAAGACTATTTTAAAATTTACAAGATCTCTTGTAATCCAACCATTAAGGCAATAAAAAATGGCAAAAGAACAATTAGATCCCGTTTGTGGAATGAAAGTGGTTCCTGATAAAAGTCTTTATAAATTCACCTATCAAGATCATGAGTATTTTTTTTGCAGTTCACATTGTCTAGAAAGTTTTAAAAAAGACCCTCATAGTTATTTGCAAGACAAAATTCAGAATGCGTCTGTAAAAATTGCAACAGAATATACATGTCCTATGCATCCTGAAATCGTTCGAGATCATCCGGGAAATTGTCCTATTTGCGGAATGGCATTAGAGCCTAAAAGTATTGATGCTCAGGTTGATGATTCTGAATACAAAGATATGCGCCGTAGGTTTTGGCTAGGATTAGCATTTTCTATTCCAGTCCTTCTTCTAGCCATGGGTAGTATGATTTCTGCTTTTGATTATTTTATTTCCCCGACTTTATCTCGTTGGCTTCAATTTATCTTAAGTACACCTGTAATTTTATGGGCAGGTTGGCCTTTTTTCGAAAGAGGCTGGCAATCTATTGTCAATCGCCATCTTAATATGTTTAGCTTGATTTCTTTGGGAGTAGGCGTTGCCTACCTCTATAGCGTGGTTGCCTTCTTTTTTCCCTATGCATTTCCGCTCTCTTTTTTACATCAAGGTGAGGTCCCCCTATACTTTGAGACAGCAGCTATCATCACGGTATTAGTTTTGCTCGGTCAAGTTCTTGAACTCAAAGCTAGGAGCCAAACCAGTCAAGCAATTAAAGCATTGTTAGGAAGAGCGGCCAAGTCAGCGCGCGTCATTGTGAATGGGGAGGAGATAGAGGTTTCCATTGATCAAGTAAAAGTGGGCGATATTCTGCGCATTCGTCCAGGTGATAAGATTCCGGTTGATGGAAAAATTACAGACGGTAAAAGTACTATCGATGACTCTATGATTACTGGAGAGCCTATTCCTGTAGAAAAAGAGGTTGGTAGTACTGTTATCGGGGCAACTATAAATCAAACCGGTAGTTTTTTAATGCAAGCCGAGAAAGTTGGCAGTGAAACGCTTTTATCTCGCATTGTACAGATGGTAGCAGATGCACAACGCAGTCGAGCTCCTATCCAAAGTTTGGCTGATAAAGTTTCAGGGTATTTTGTTCCAGTAGTGGTTCTAGTGGCGATTTTGACTTTTATTGTTTGGGCTTGGATTGGACCTGAACCTTCATTTGTCTATGGACTTGTCAATGCAGTAGCTGTTCTAATCATTGCTTGTCCTTGTGCTTTAGGGCTTGCAACTCCGATGTCTGTTATGGTTGGCATGGGAAGAGGCGCAGAGGCCGGTATATTGATTAAAAATGCTGAAGCACTTGAGAAATTAGAAAAAGTTAAAACAATTATTGTCGATAAAACTGGCACCTTGACAGAAGGTAAACCAAAACTCACACAAGTAATTTCCAATGAGCAGGAAAAAGAAAATGAAATTTTGCGTTTAGCTGCTGCGGTTGAGCAAAATAGCGAACATCCTCTAGCGGCATCGATTGTACAGGGTGCAAAAGAGAGATCCATTAGTCTACCTAAAGTTGAAAATTTCCAGTCTATTACAGGTGGAGGCGTCATAGGAAAGGTCGAAAATCATGAAGTTTTGGTAGGAAAACCTAACTTTTTGCAAGAAAGAAAAATCAATGGTGTTGCCCCGCTTCAACAACAAGCTAAGGAACTTCAAAAACAAGCCCAAACCGTAATGTTCGTGGCCATTGATGGGCAAGCAGTTGGTCTAATTACAGTGAGTGATCCCATTAAAAGCTCAACACCTGATGCAATACAACAGCTCCATCGACTTGGACAAAAAATTGTGATGCTTTCTGGTGATAACGAACAAACAGCTCAATCAGTTGCAAAAAGGTTAGGAATAGATGAAGTACATGCCGGTGTGGCTCCCGATTACAAACAACAATTTGTTCAACAAGCTAAAGGAAAAAATGGATTTGTTGCGATGGCTGGTGATGGCATCAATGATGCTCCAGCTCTAGCTGCTGCGGATGTGGGAATTGCTATGGGAACAGGAACGGATGTGGCAATGGAAAGCGCAGATGTGACGTTAATAAAGGGAGATTTGGTAGGCATTGTACGAGCCATTCACTTAAGTCATGCAATGATGAAAAATATTCGTCAAAATCTTTTCTTTGCCTTTATTTACAATGCCCTGGGCATCCCTATTGCAGCGGGCATTCTTTATCCGTTTACCGGCTTATTGCTTAATCCTATTATTGCGGCTTTAGCGATGAGTTTAAGTTCTGTTTCTGTGATTGGAAATGCTTTAAGATTGCGTAAAACTAAGCTGTAAGGAGTAAATACTTTTACATCTTCATATTATACATATTATCCTTAGGTCGCATGGATAAATCGCCCCAATAAGCTGCCGCAGAAATACCTAGTGCTAAAAAGAGTAAGGAAAGTAAAGCAACAAAAAACTTATTTTGATTAGATACATTACTTTTCATCATTTCCATTCTTCGGGCGTTAGTTGGTTTACTCGCATTTAAAATATGTTCTGTGTGTTCAGGCATCCCATTCATTATTGTTTTGTTACCCAATGCTTCACACCCCCTTTACCTAATGCACGTTCTGTCCCCATACCGTGTTTCAGTTTGTTTTTCACGAGCCACCAATTTACTGGAAATGCAAATATTCCTCCCACTAACGATGCTAATGACATAATGCCCCAGAAGCGTAATGAAGTTGCCTCCATATTTAGCGGATCAAGAGTCATTAAGATAATCATCACAGGTAACATGCCTGCCATAACGAAATTCATAGATAAAAATTCTGGGTACCAAGTTTTATGTACTGCTTCAGTATAGCTTCCACCAAACATGTCTTTCATAAAAAGCGCTTGAAAAATAAAGAGTCCAAATACAAAACCAGCTATGTATTCTAATACGCTATCTATGCCCATAGGTAAATTGAGTTGAGTAGTTATAAAAGCAGCGACTATAACTCCAGTAGCATCTCCGGCCATACAATTGAATAGATGAACCGACAGTTTGTTTCCAAAGGGGCGCAATGAATTTTTCATGTGTATAAGGAGCAGGTTCACGGCATGAAAATATATAAATAATTAGTCCAAAAATTCCAGTATATAATGTAACCATTATCTATCCCTATTTCATGACCTTCATTTCTGGAGTATTAGTAAATAGGTCATAAGCAACAAATGCAACGGATAATCCAGTTAATAAAAACCAGATTATGAGAAATATTTGCATACCATCCTCTAATTAATGAAATTTTTCGCCTGATGCATTTGTTGGATCAACGTGGATAATAACTTTCGATAGAAATTTTAAATGATGAATTAGCTCTTGTTGTACTTGGTTAGCAATTTGATGTCCTTCTTCAACAGAAATAACTTTATCGACGGTGATATTGACTTCTGCATGAAGTTGGTGTCCTATCCATCTAACCCTTATTTCATTTACACCTAATACGTCTTTTACATGGCTAGCTTCATCTTTGATCTTGTCTACCAAATCAGGCTCTACTCCATCCAGCATACGAGTGAAAACTGTAACAGATGATTCCCAAACAATTTTAAAAATCATCAAAGTCATAATTAAACCAATGATAGGGTCAGCCAAAGGATAACCTAACCAAACACCTAAAACGCTTAATAAGACGCCTAAACTAACGAGTCCGTCGGTTCGTGCGTGATACCCATCTGCAATAAGCGCGGCGCTTCCCATTTCTTTACCAACCTTAATGCGAAAAACAGCAACTGCTTCGTTGCCTATAAAACCAATAATTGAGGCAAATACAATAGCCCCTAAATATTCAATTTTTTGAGGGTTAAAAAATCTTTCAATAGATGCGTAACCTGCAAATAAGCCACTGATCAGGATAGCTAATACAACAAAAATTCCTGCAACATCCTCTAATCTACCATACCCATAAGTGAACCGTTTAGTTGGTTTTTTTTGTCCAAAAATAAAGGCAAGTCCAATCGGAATGGCTGTAAAAGCATCTCCTAAATTATGAACGGTATCCCCTAAAAGTGCGACGCTTCCGGAAAAGTAAACAACTAGGGCTTGAATAATGGTTGTCGCCATTAATGCAATGAATGACCACTTAACTGCCCATATTCCTCTCTTCGTGACTAAAATACTTGGGTCAATAACACCATGGGTGTGAACATGAGGATGATTGTGAGAATTCATTTTTTTCCCAAATTTTTTGATTAAAGAAGCCTGGAAAGATCCAGGCTTCTCGATCTTTAACGCTGGTTATACATATTCCGATCTTGTTGCATTTGGCCCTGGCCATTCATCATCTTTTGATGCATCATTTGCATCTGAGGCGCTCCGTTAATCATTCTTACAACAAAGGCTCTCTGTTGCGCATCAAGCTTATCGTAAATGGCTTTGTCTTGACCACTTAGATGAGAATAAACATCATTCTCTGTCATATTCATTTGCATACCCATCATCTGAGATGAATTTCCTGACATGTTATCCATGGAATAAGCATGCGTGCTGATTGTTATAAGACACATTGATAAAGCTGTAAAAATTAATTTTTTCATTTTATTTCCTTTTTGCTATATTTGTTTACAAGTTTAATGATGAATATGAGCAATTGAACAAGACTCAGAACATCGCGTACAAACTTCTGCGCATTCTTGACAGTGGTCGACTTTCATCTTCTTGCATTCTTCTGCACATCTTCGGCATATTTGAGCACAAAGATCCATAATTTGATGTTGAAACTCTGACTGGCTGCTTTGAGCTTTTATTGCAAGAGCGCATATATCTGCACATTCAGCACACAGAGATGCTGTTTTCTTTTGACCTTCTTCAATGCACTTTTTAGAACAAGCCGCACAAACGCTCATGCATTCCATTAATTTTTGCATTTCTTTAGAATCGGTCTGCGGAAATGAAGCATGTGCTGAGCAGCATCCTTTATTGTTTTCTTTGTTATTTCCTTTATTTTCCATAAAAACTCCTTTTTGGTTTGGTTAAAGAGGAGGGTGCATGTGGTACGGTCCAAATGTCATTCCGCCTCCGAGATATCCTGTGATATTTACCAGCATGAACAAGAGAAAAAGACTTGTATAATAGATTTTACTTCTTCCTAAGTGTTCCCGGAGAAAAGCCACAACGATTGCAAATATAGTGGTTGAAATTCCAGCCCACATATGCCACCACATGAAATCAGCTAGTATACCGCTATAAGAAGCTGTATAGCTATAAGTCAGCCCCAATAAGGCTGTAGGTACTGAAAAAACAGCGGCTGCAATTAACATAAATCGAGAAGCATAATCAAAAATAGGCCTTTGAAACCAAGCAAATAGAAGCTCAGAAATAGCTGTCATTGCGATTAAAGCAATAGGAAAGTGTAGAAAAATAAAATGAAAACTTCCGACCCATTGCGTCCAAGTTAATGGCCTACCACCAAAATGCTTTACAGTCGGTTGACCTGAGGAGGGGGTAATGCTTTCTTGTTGAGTTTTGCTCTCCTCCATACTTTTATGCCCTTCATGGCCAAAAAGAACTGTAAAGCACAACATACACAATAAACACAAAATTAATTGCTTGTTCATTTAGTGTCCTTGGTGTTGTTGCAATTGCATTCGACTCTCCTTCATGTTGGACATATCCGTATCATGGGACATCCCCTGCATATTTGGACTCATGTTTTTCATCTGCCCCATTTGCCCACCATGCATATGTCCACCCATATGGCCGCCCATACTGTCTTCAGGTTTACTCTGCATCCAATTGGCATTCTCTTGACCATGAGGTTCTTTTTGATCCTCTTCTTGACTAAACCAGCTGACCGTGTTCATATTATGGGGTGAATTTTGCCTTTGCATCCCTTTCATGTTTTGCACATCATGATCCATCGATCCCATATTTTGTTTCATACCACAAGGATTCTTCGTATTCATGTTGTGATCTTGATGTTTCATCTGGTTCATATTTCCATTGTCAACAGATTCAGCGACGGTTCCGGGAGGATGCTGGTACCAACCTGGATCGGCATAGCTAGTTAAATTATCCCTCACTTTGAAAATCGTAAACATGCCTCCCATTTCAATAACACCAAAAGGCCCAGGACTTCCAATAGGCGAAAGATTAGGTGGAATTTTCATTTCGACGCCCATATCCATCATTTTATTTGAGCCATACATTTCAAACATATCGCTCATACCATTGATGTTCATAAGACCCATAAAGTTTGGATAGAATTGCTTTAGACGCTCCTCAATCCCTTGCTTATCAATCCCTATTAAGTTTGGCATGTCATGTTGCATCTGATTCATTGTATGATGTGATTTATGGCAGTGAATTGCCCAATCTCCTGGATTATCTGCTATAAGCTCAATATCTCTGGTTTCTCCAGGAGCAATGACAACTGTAACTTCACTATATTGAGCAGCTGGAGGAAGTCTTTTTCCTCCTCTTCTTGTCACTATAAATTCATGGCCATGTAAATGAATCGGGTGACTATTCATCATCACATTTCCAAAGCGAATGCGTACACGATCGCCTGTTTTAACAACTAATGACTCAATATTTGGATATAATACACTGTTGAAAGTGAAGATATTAAAATCGAGCATTTCAAATGGGATAGGGGTTTTAGCTCCCATTGGAATACGCCATTCATGTAAGAAAATGGCAAAATCTCGGTCAATTGGAGGATCATCCCCATCTCGCGGATGAATGATAAAGAAGCCTTCCATTCCAAGAGCAATTTGGATCATCTCGTCTGCATGAGGGTGATACATAAATGTCCCATTTTGCTTGAGAGTAAACTCGTATTTAAATGTTTCCCCTGGTGGAATGGCCCTTTGATTTAAACCCGCTACTCCATCCATGCCATTAGGTAAAATGATACCGTGCCAATGAACTGAAGTAGATTCATTTAGTTTATTGGTTACAAGAATTCTGACTCGATCTCCTTCAATAGCTTCAATTGTAGGGCCTGGACTTGAACCATTATAACCCCAACAATTAACCCAAAAGCCCGGAGCAAATTCCCTGCGAATTGGTTCAGCGATAAGATGAAAGACCTTTACATCACCATCCATTGTCCATAGGAGAGAACCTACATTAGGCGTAATGACAGACGGATATCTTAAGATCCCTTTTGGGGGTTGATCTTTATTTTTGGCGCCTTCCCGACTTTTTTGAGTGTTTTGTTTATTTTGCTCTATTTGATCGGTTTGATTTTTCTCCATCATTTGCTTATGGTCTTGCATAGGCATATTTTGCATCGAATGATCCATTGATTGATCCATTCCTTGCATTGGCTCTTCAATAGACTTGTTAGATTGGTCCATTTTAGAATTAGGGGAACTCATATCGTGATTCATTTGACCATATAAGGCATACGTGGTAAGAAGTCCTAAAAAGGTAAAATATTGTTTCATTCTATGGCTCCTTCGATGCAACCGTCTTGTGATAATAAACGAAATAAATAACCACCCAATGCTTTATCAAGTTGGACTCTTGCTACCCAATAGTCTTTAAGAATTTCAAAATAGTTTCTATTTGCTTCAAGCTCCTGACGTTTATTCTCTATAAGCCGATCAATGCCTAGCCCCATGACGTTGTATAACTCTTCAGATGAATTGATAATTTCATTTTGCAAAGGGATTATCTTATTTCGATAATCATTGATCATTCCTAAATCACTCATTAGAAGTTTATGTGCCTCTCTTACTTCTGAAAGAATGCGTATTTCTAAAGTTTCATAACGATCTTGAGCTTGTCTAAGTTGAGCAAAAATACGCATACGTGCTGCCTGCCCGAAATTGAAAATCGGAATTTCTCCTGATAATCCAAAACCAACTAAATTCAATCCATCCGGATCTCGTTCACCTGCAACGCCCGCCTTTAGGTTTGTATATGTCCACCACTCCTTAAGTCCTAACATTCGACGTAAACGAATGACTTCAAATCGTGCTTCTTGTAAATCCATTCTCTCGGCTAAGGCAATAGATTCTAAAGTACAAATATCATATCCTTCATAGTCAATATCTTGAGGAATTTCGGGTAAAATAAGGCAAACTTCTTCACTAAGACCTAGAAGCCTATTTAATTTCTCTCTGAGGCGAATAATCGTTGTCTGTTCCTTAGCAATTTCCAATTTAGCTTCTAGAAATCTTGCTTGGACTTGTTGAAAATCAAGTCGATTGACATTTCCAATTATTTTTTGCCTTGAAACTATTTCACCACGAATGCTTGTCAACTCAACAATTGGTCTAATATACTTAAGCTTTTGCTGTTCGCCTAAAAGTTCATAATAGGTTTGTCTAACCTCAAAAGCTAAATCCAAAATCTCATTTGTTACTCTGCGTTTTGCCTGCTCAAATTCTGCTGCTGCTAGCCTTGTGCGAAGAGGAATCAAAAAAATATCTAAAAAAGTAGCGGTAACGAGGTATTCAATATTGGTCACTAGATTTTTTTTATGAGGATATCTTACTTCTAAAGAAAAATCTGGGTTAGAAAGAAGGCCTGCTTCAACTAGATCTGCATGAGCAATTCCTAGCTCTTCAAAAATAGACTGAACTTTTGGGTTTTTTAATAAGGCAATTTGTATAGCCGCTTCAGGGGTTAGCTCATTTTCGAGTAAACATTGAATCGTACAATTTATTTGATCATCAGGACAGCCTTGATACCATTCAACATGCGTATCAATCCTTGTTGCGATGATCGAAGATACTTGGCCATTATCGGCTTGCTGATGCCTAGCACACCCAGATGCGATCAAAGCCGTTGACATGATTAAGAGTAGCCTTCTCATTGATGTCCTTAAATTTCAGTAACGTGTGTTCCATAAAAATTTAGGACTGATCAAGAATGCGAGTTATTTATTCAATAAGGCAGCACAATGTCATTCCTATTTTTAAAAATTTTACATTATAGCAAAGGCATGAGGGAGTAAAGGAACATCTTAAATTACGCAAATTTTACGCAATCGGTGGGAAAAAGCTACAATAAAAAGGCGCAAATGAGCACAATTGGCACTTTAAAAAACCGCTAATTTTACTATGCCCATGTATTCTCTTTTACGCTCTTTTACGGAAGATCAACCGACTCATAATCCGTTGTTCTATCAAAATTTTGAAATAAAGGCTTTTTGATGGTTTTGTGTGCGGTAATTACCGGTCCCTCAAATGATGATGTTCAAGAACAGATTGCCCATGCCTTAAAATATGCAGATATGTTGGAATTTCGTGCTGATTGTTATAATTTTTTAGATTTTAAAATAAATTTTACAATCCCTTTTATCATTACTTTGAGGTCTGTAGAGGAAGTTGGTTATTACAATGGAAGTGAAGATTTAAGATATAAAGAAATTTTGCAATTACTTGCATTAAAACCAAATTACATCGATTTAGAGCATACGACAGATTTAAATTTCATCCAAAAGATCAAAATCCATCATCCTCTTGTAAAAATTATACTTTCCTATCATGACTTTGTGCAAACGCCTGAGAATTTAAATGAAATTTTAAATGACATGAAAAAAAAGCCGGCTGATTTATATAAAATTGCATGCAAAGCAAATTCCACTTTAGATGCATTAAGAATGCTAAAATTTGTAAAAGAATTTCCGGAAAATGTCATAGGTCTCTGCATGGGCGAATATGGAACGATCACACGTATTATAAACACTTGGACTTATGCCTGCATCAACGAAAAATCAGCCTCTGCTGAGGGTCAGCTTACTTTAGAAATTTTAAATGACAACTATCATTTTAAGTCATTAAACAAAGACACTGCTATTTACGGATTGATCGGAAATCCCGTAGACCAAAGTATTTCACATATCACACATAATCGCTTTTTTAGAGCGGAAAAATTAAATGCTGTCTATGTCAAGATGCTTATAAAAGAAGAAGAGCTGAATAGTTTTTTTAAAGAAATCAGATCATTAAATTTCAAAGGTTTAAGTGTCACGATGCCTTTAAAGCAGGCTGTTATTCCCTACTTGGATGAGATAGATCAAAAAGCGTTTCTTATTTCCGCAGTCAATACCATTGTCATTAAAGAGGATCAATTAATAGGGTTTAATACAGATAGTTCAGGAGCGCTTTTGGCACTTGAAAACATAACCCCCGTAAAAAATAAAAAAATTCTCATAATAGGTGCAGGTGGTGCTTGCAGAGCTATCGCTTATGAAAGTATTCAAAAAGGAGCTGATTGCACCATCCTTAATCGAAATCTCGAAAAAGCTTTGAAGATCGCAAAAGATTTTCAATGCCATGCAGATTCTTTAGACAAAATAGAAAATTATTTATTTTACGATATTTTGATTAATTGTACCCCGATGGAAATGCCATTTGATTCACTCTATATCAAAGAAGAAACTATAGTCATGGACATTCGCTTGAAAAGGACAATGCTTTTAGATGAGGCCATTTTAAAAAAATGTATTCCTATAGAGGGTTATGAGATGTTTTTTTATCAGGCGCTCGGACAATTTAAGCTTTGGTTTGAAAGCTTTACATGTGCCTCAGAGCAAGAGCTTACACATTTAAAAGAACATTTTAAACTTAATTTACGCAATTAACTTGTGGCAGATATTAGAATTTCCTAAAATCTGCCAATGTTAATTTTTTGATTAAAACCCTCTACATTTGCTCTGAGAGTTTGTAATTAAGGCGCGATAATTCGTAAAAATATTGGGCATCTAAGTCTTCACAATCCGCACTTAAATTTTGATAATATTCCCAACTTTTTAGCTCTTTATTTTTGTCTATTTTTGCTGAGGGATTTTTTTTAAGTTCCACGTCTGCCAAATAAAGGTTTGTAAGCGACCAAAAAGCTTGATGGATTTTTTTGTGGAGTGCAAAACGTTTTAATTCTTCATGTGTCGGATTTCTTTTTAAATAGCTTGTCAATAGAAGCATTTCTTCATTTTGATTATACCCAAGCTTCATTGCAAAGTAGGTCAAATCATAAAAAGGATCTTCTAATGTGGTTTCTGCCCAGTCGATCAATAAAACTCTATCTTCCATAACAAAAATATTTCGCGGATTTAAATCTCCATGCACATGAATTTTTTCATAATCATAGGTAGACAATTCTTCTAATTTATCTTTGATGAATTCTAGAGCTGAATTAATCTCATTTTTTGGCCCTAAACCATGATTTAAAACTATTTCGTGGCATCGTTTAGCTTTTGATATAAGACTTTCGCCTATTGTTGGATGACCGTTTATTTGATGAGCTTTTTTTATAACATCCGCAATTTTTTTAATATTAACAGATTCTTTTGCCACTTTTAGAGTTAATGTCGGGGTATTTATGAATTCCATAAGGACACTCATTTTGTCATCTGATACATAATAGATATAAGGAGACAAACCTTTTTTAGAACCTTCCAAAGCACAAAATTGTTCTAAATCATCTTGAGGAGTAGTTTCAGAATCCAAGTGAAGACGTAAAACATACGATCTATCCTGACTTTCGAGTTTATAAATGGAAGTTCCAGAAAGCCCTCCTTTTAGTTCTTTGACAATAAATCCATTATCTTTAATTATTGATAAATCCAAAATCTCTTGCATAGGCGTTGAAGCACTAGCGCAATTTAAAATCAGGCTTAATAGACAAGTGATGAGCGTTTTCATTTAAGTATTATTTTCCTTTAGCCACCCGTCCAAAAAAATCAGGGGCTCTTTTAATAAAATTTTATTGAAGATGGTTTTTAAGTTTTCCATCTCTTGTTTTGAAAGATTTTCAAAATAGAAATCTTCATTCTGTTCAGCTTCTTTTAAAAGAAGAGGTATAAGCTCTTTCCCCTCTTTTGTTAGCTGTAAGTGTCCGGTACGTCTATCTTTTCCTTTTACGTGTGTGATTAGCCTACGCATATTAAGGCGTTCCACAACGCGGGAAACGGAAGCTTTATCAGTTTCGATGTAACTTGAAAGTTCACTCACTGTTGAGGCGTGTTCTCCAGAAATTGCGAGTAGTACACACCAACTAGCGACAGTTAAATCGTATTTGGCAAGACGTTTTTCCATTGAAAGATGCATGCACATTCGGATACGGTTCATCCAGTATCCAATATATTGTTTGATATTTGGTTTCATGAAGTCATGATAGTTGACACGTCAATTGTTGTCAAGACAACAATTATTTCCTTTTGTGCTACTACACCTTCTTCTCTAAATTAAGTTGCAAAAAAAATTATTTAAGTCTATAGTTTTTTATAAAACATTATACTAATCTTAATTAATAAGGATTTTATGGAACTAACATTAGAAAAAATTTTTAATCATCTTAATTTCAACCCATTATTTAAGCTTGAGACAAAAAAAGACCTTACTATTGCGTTCGCCGCCTGTGGAGTTTTTTCCGTAGGAATGTATTATCTTGTAGTTGCGATCCGAAATTACTTTACTCATAGGCCGTCAGACGAGGCTACTGACCAAGATACAAAAATTGCTAAATTAAGAGATAATGCTTTATCCAAAAAAACTCCGATTCAATCAAGTGATCAAGTTGAACTACCACAAACTCAAATTGTTTTAGAAGAGACAATACCCACAGAAGTTAAAAAAACTCCGATTCAATCAAGTGTTCAAGTTGAACTACCACAAACTCCAATTGTTATAGACGTGACAATACCCCCAGAAGTTAAAAAAACTCCGATTCAATCAAGTGTTCAAGATGTACCACCACAAACTCCAATTGTTATAGACGTGACAATACCCCCAGAAGTTAAAAAAATTCCGATTCAATCAAGTGTTCAAGATATACCACCACAAACTCCAATTGTTAAAGACGTGACAATACCCCCAGAAGTTAAAAAAACTCTTGATAACCTGTTTGAACATTCTCCTTATAAAATAGATGATCTTCCACTCTACTCTATTTTTAATGATACTCAGACTATCATGTCAATTTCTAGAAAAGATATGACTGCTCCTATAATGAAGGGCATGACCAAAGTAATGAAGGGCCTGACCGAAGATTTGAGCCCATTTATTGTTATAAAGGTTGATTGTAACCTCAGCGATGAAAATATAAATAAATGTTCAAGTTCTGATAAGGAATACTATAAAACTCATCGTATATTAAAAGATATTCTCATTCTTTCTCAATTTCACAAGACAGCTGGTAGTTGTGCAGACTGCGAAGATGGAAAGAATGTGTGGTATCAGTTAGAGAGAGGAGGGGAGATGACTCCCTCTTTCTTCAAATTGAATTTTACTTTCAGAGGTAACGGTTCTGGCCCTACCAATGAGGAGAAAAGTAATTTCGAATTAGTCAAAACATTGCTAAAAACCGGTCAAAGCACGGATACAAAAGGATTGATTTGGAAGATACCAACTTAAAAATTGCCTTTTTTTAAGAATTTAAGCTTGGTTTGAATCCTTTTCATACTGCTGTAAACAGGATCTTCCAAGCTTACGAGAACTTTTTAATTTCAGACTCACTAGCTGTTCAAGATCTGGTTTTGCATCCAGCGAATCTTCAATAAAGAGATCGCCGCCGGATTTTAAGAGATTTCCCTCATCAATTATTTTTAAAATCAATGTACTAAATGAGACAGGGGTTTTTTCAATGAGTTTATACGCGTCATAGGGGGGATCTACATAAATGATATCATAGCGTTTTTGTTTTTTCTCAAGTCTTATGATTTGCTCGAAAACATCTCCAAAACAGATTTCCACCTGTTTTTGGCTTTTTAAGTTTTTTGCCGTTTCTTCGATGCAAAAAAGCGCTTCTTTTGCAGAATCAACGAATGTGACTTTTGCAGCTCCGCGACTCAAAGCCTCAAAGCCTATAGCGCCAGAGCCTGCAAAAAGATCTAAAAACAAGGCATCCTCGATATATCCTTGGCAAATATTAAAGAGGGATTCCCTCAATCTGCCGGATGTCGGTCTTGTGATATTTCCTTTTGGAACTATCAATTTTTGATTTTTAAATTTTCCGCTAATGATATGCATAACGAAAAAGAATAACAGGTTAATAAATAAATGTCCAATAAGCTTTAAAAATGTTCATTGTTTTTAAATGTTCCATTTATTTATGATCGCGGGATTAACAAACGATAAAGCGATAAAAAAATGAAAGAAACATACAGCATTGGTATCTGCATTCCGACCTGGAATTCAAAACATCATTTACATAAATGCTTAAGACCGCTTCTTGATTCTTCTTTAAATCCAAAAATTCTACTGATCGATTCCTCATCTACAGACGGAACAGTGGAAGCTGCAAAGGACTTTGGCGTCGAAATTCTCATCATCCCAAAAGAAGAATTTAGCCATGGCAGGACGCGTGAAAAAGCGCGCCTTCATTTAAATACGGATATTGTCGTCATGATAACAGATGATGCTTATGCACAAGACAACACAATGCTCGAAAAATTGGTCCAGCCGATCATCGAAAAGCAAACTTCCATATCCTATGCAAGACAATTGCCAAAAGACGGAGCTAAGTTTTTTGAAGCGTTTCCAAGAGAATTTAATTATCCTCCAACAAGTCACATAAGAAGCATCCTAGATATGGATAAATGGGGAACTTATACTTTTTTTTGCTCCAATTCGACAGCTGCTTACTTAAATTCGGCACTTGATGAAATCGGTGGTTTCCCGGATGTCATTTTTGGCGAAGATACTGTAGTTGTCGCAAAACTTCTTAAAAAAGGCCATAAGATCGCCTATGCAGCAGAGGCAAGAGTCCAGCACTCCCACGATTATACTTTGACACAAGAATTTAAACGCTATTTTATGATGGGGATTGCAAGAAAAAGCTATCAGGATTTGATTGCATGTAAAAGCTCTGACAACAAAAGAGGGGCGTCCTTTTTTAAACTGATGATCAAGCGCTTGATCAAGGAAAAGCCTTCGTTACTGCCCTATGCGTTCATCAGTACAGCCGTAAAATTCCTTGGGTACCACTTGGGACGTATCTCGTCAAAGAATTGTTCTAAAAGGTTGTAAGCTTTTTTTTAATGCAAAGCGAGTCGGTTCCTGTTGTCCCTAAAGGGAATTAACAAAGCAAACCGCTCATAAAAATCTATAAAAATCTATACATACACGTTTAAGCGTATTATATA
>JBEPVN010000040.1:0-19777 GCA_041691015.1 Parachlamydiaceae bacterium
TATAAGTATTGAGGGTTAAAAAAAACTGTCATACTGTCAAGCCTGACCCCGGACCCTCCATGACCCCGGACCCTCCAAAATATTGCTTAGCTTGATGCGTATGCGGCAGCGGCGAAAGAAAAAAATGGGTAATGGTAAGGACAACGCCCTGGGTGTGAATAGTTAGATCGGCAGGCTGAAGGCCTGCAAGAATAAACTCAAACTGGAGTATAAAATCGCTTCCACGATGTAGAACCTGTAAGATTTAAGCCATTAATGGGTTTTTATCTTCATATTTGGCAAGCGTTATTTGCACAGATTCTAAAGAATTGTCCGATGCTAATTTTTTTAAATTTGTAAAAAATTCTTTTGAACAACCAGAAATTCCTTTTTGTAAACTATCATCAAAAAAATAGTCCACTTCCACCCACTTAAGAAGCATGAGTTGCCATTGTTTAAGGTAAATATTTTGAATATCCAAAATTTCATTTTTCATCTCTTCAATCGTCATCCTGCTATTTATATAATGGATACAATACCTTATAAATTTTTTTGATTGATATTCATCTGCAAGTATGACTAAATCATAAAGATCCTCCATTGAAAAATCCTCAATTTTTTTTATTAAGCCTGTATAAAAAAATTCCAAACATCCTAAAGCAATTTTTTTATTTGCTTCGATTTTTATAGGGTAAACAGGGTTTGGTTGAAATTCAAATGCAGATTTAAAATATTTTGAAGAACATCCAAGAATGAATTTATGCGCTGTAAGGACATCTCCATCATGAGTTAACATTTTTGCATCACATTCTTGTCCCGCAAGTGCCATTTGAAACATTTTTTCCAATTTTCTATCATTTTTTGTCGTTAATGTGAAGAATAAGGGATTATCCAAATTCCATGTGGCTTTATAAATATGATATGTTTTAGTTTGACATACAAATGCAGGACATACTTTTAGAGCGTCTCTTATGATTTCAATTAATGTAGTTTCCATCTTAATGCCCTGAGACGATAGTTCAAAAGCAAAATGTCCGTATTTGAAATTTACTGAAATTCCTCGAAAGAGATTTTCGATTAAAGAATGAATTGATTGATCATCAGTTGCTATCGTAGTTTGATGTTTCTTGTTATAATTTTCAATTGCTTGTGTACAGATTGTACTGTTATAGATAGTCATAAGCCTTTTTACCTTATTTAAAATGTTAATTTCATAAGCAGAAATTTAAACAGAGCAAAAAATTTAAACAAGTAAATTAAAATTTTATTTTTAACATATTTTAACTTTAACAACCTTTAAAGCGGTACAAGCGTGTAGCCCCATGTTGCATAACCAGATACACCATACGCTTTGAGCTTGAGTTTGCTCTAAAATAGTGCAAGCTTAAACTTCATTTCAAGTTACATTAGTTCTAAAATACTCACATTCTTTCAAACGACATTGTACAAAAGCCAAAACCAATTCCCATGACTACAATACCCGGGAGCACGGGGAGTGGTGTGTTATAATGAATGGAAAGAAGAATCGATGCTAAAAAACTCACACATACAGTTGATGTGCCAAGCATGCAAGTAAACATCGTTCTATTTTCTTGACAAAACGCTAAAATTTTATCATTGGTTGTGTCTACCATAGTACGAGATGCGATAGGTGTAATCTCTATTGAAATATCTGGTTGGTACATAGCTTGTAAGCTTTGTGCACTTAGATCTGCTGACATATTATTTTCCTTTAATTTCCCTTAACGTAAGCATCAACGCCAAGCGCAATCCCATAGGCTAGCTGCTTAATATATGCAGGGTCCTTGATCTTTTCCATTTCGTTCTTGTTGGTCATAAAACCGCCTTCTACTAATATGGCAGGCATTGTCGTTTCTCGGATGACACTCAAATTACCGTGCTTGACGCCCCTTGATTTGGCGCTTGTTTTTTGGATGAGATTACTTAAGACTAAATCCGCGAGCTTTTTGGAACTTGCAGATCTTGATTTATTTTCCTCGGAATTGTAGTAATAAACTTCTATGCCGCTTGCAAGGTCGCTTGGAGCTGCATTGTAATGCACGCTGACAAAGAGGTTGCACTCTTCATTATTTGCAATAAGGGATCTTGAGGCAAGCGGTATGAACGTATCATCAATTCTTGTCATTTTGACCAAGTACCCCATCTTTTGCAAATAATCCCTTAAAAAAAAGGCTGTAGAAAGATTTAAGGACTTTTCCTGATATTTTGGCGGGATTAAAGACTTGGTTCCCATATCTTCACCGCCGTGCCCTGGATCCAACACGATCACTATTTTTTTTTGTGTTTTATAATTTTTAAACTTCGAGGTCATGGCAACATCGCTGTTTATTGCCTCTCGTGCTTGAATATACGGTCTTACAATCACTTTTTCACGATATCTTGGAGAGTGGCATCCTGAAAAAACAATTAAAACTAACAAAAATAAAATCCAGTTTTTCATGTGAGTATTTCCATTTGTAATTGATCTAGGCATATCTCTTGGGCGATTTTTTTATCGTCAAATTCAATAGTTTTATGAGCAAAAATCTGATAGGGCTCATGCCCTTTACCGGCAAGCAAAATAATATCATCCGGGGTGCTCAAATTTATAGCGCGCTTAATTGCTAAATAGCGATCGCTCTCGATCTCAATGGATTGCTTTTTAAACCCCTGTATGATCTCTTTGATAATATCTTCCGGATTTTCAGTTCTTGGATTATCAGAGGTGACAATAATGAGATCAGAAAATTTTTCTGCAACTTCTGCCATTTTAGGTCTTTTTTTTCTGTCCCTATCGCCGCCGCATCCAAAAACAGTAATGATCCTTTTTGCTTTTAACTCCTTTAAACAATTTAAAACATTTTCTAAAGCATCCGGAGTATGCGCAAAATCGACATAAATTTTTCTGGATAACGCATTTGTTACAAGTTCCATTCTTCCTGGTACCAAGCTAGCAGATTTCATAATTTCGATAAGTTTTTCAATGCTTGCACCTTTTACAATTCCTGTAGAAATAGCTGCCAAATAGTTGTAGACGTTAAATCTTCCAATCAATGGGCTGATGCAAGGGTAGACTTTGCCTTTATAACATAAATCAAATCTTGTTTCTGATCCGGATAAAACAATATTTTGGGCTTTTAGATCAGATGTTTTTTCTATGCCATACGTAAAAATAGTGGCCGGGCAATCTTTTGCTACTTGGCTAAACCAATTGCTGTCATTATTAAAAATTGCGGTTTTTGATTTGTCGGGATTTAAGTTTAAGCTATTAAAAAGTTTATTTTTTGCCTCTGCATAGCTCTCCATGGATTCATGATAGTCGAGATGTTCTTGCGACAAATTGGTAAAGATGACAATGTCAAAATCAATATTTTGCACTCTGTTTTGGTCTAACGCATGCGATGAGACCTCCATCACAGCTGATTTACATCCTTGGAGCCTCATTTCCCTTAACATTTTATGATTCTGGATCACATCCGGAGTTGTTCTTGTTGCAGGATAGCGATGTTCTCCAATCACATATTCAATCGTTCCGATAAGACCGCTTTTAAGCTTTAAGCTATCCAAAAGATGTTTTACAAGAAATGAGACAGTCGTTTTGCCATTTGTTCCTGTAATTCCCACCATAAAAAGTTCATCACTTGGAAACTTGTAATAATTTGCAGCAAGAAGCCCTTCAATTAAAGTAACATTCGGATGGATGATTTGCGTGACATTCTTAAGAGATGGATTAAAAATATCTGTGCAAATAGCAACAGCTCCGGCGCTTAGGCTTTCTGGTATGTATTTTTCCCCATCATCTGATTTTCCTTTTCTTGCTAAAAATAAGTTTCCCGGGGAAACAAGTTTTGAATTGGAGCAAATTCCTGTAATTTCAATTTCACTTGAACCCTTAATTTCTTTAACAGGAATGTTTTTCAGTAGTTTCTTAAGCTTCATTTTCATATTTTTCTCCGTAGTATACTTAAGGCTCATAAATCATTTAAGCAATCTATTGCTTATTCCATTTTTCATACATTTCTTTCAAGACTTCTGTTTCATTAACCCAATCCGCTTTTTTTGGATCGTATCTTGGATCCCCTGCCATATACCCATGAGGGTCATCTGGAGCTATCCCTAAATATTCAAGCGAACGTCTCGAAATCTCACTAAATATTGGCGCTGCACTCTTTCCTCCAAGATGTTGGCTGCCAAAGCCCGCAATATAGCCATATTCGGGCTCATCAATTGTCACGATAAGGACGAAAGCTGCATTATTAACTGGTGTAAAACCAACAAAACTTGAGCAATGATCTTTTTTTGAATAGACGCCGTTCACAACTTTTTCGGCAGTTCCGGTTTTCCCAGCTTCTGTAAACCCTTTAATATCAGCATAAGGAGCAGACCCCCCTCTCTTTGTGACAAATTTCATCGACCGGACTATGCGCTTGGTGATTTCTGTTTTTAAGACTTGAGGAAAGGACTTCCTCTTTTGATTGTCCAATATAATTTCTTGAGTACCGTCTTGATTGGTTTTTACAATTTTTTGTATCAGAGTTGGCGTTACGAGATACCCTCCGTTTGCAAATAGGGCATAAGCTCTTAAAAGCTGCATACTGTTTAACTGAAGATTATGTCCCATTGCCATTGAGTAGGGAGTGCTTGCAGACCATTCCAATGTACCGTTTCGATGTTTTTTACCGGGTGTTGGCAAAACGCCTGCGCTTTCTGCTTGGAGTTCAATCCCTGTTTTTTTTCCAAATCCGAAAATATTGACAAGGCACGATCTGTAAAAATCGCACCCAAGGCGTGCAATAATTTTTTCGTTAAGTCTTGCCATATAAATATTAGAAGACTTTTGTAAAGCCATGTCCATATTTAAAAAATAATGGAAATGCGTATCTTTTAGAGGTTTTGAGCGCCCTGGAAAATGACTATTTGATGTCGGCATCATTTCATCCGGATTAAAAAGCTCTTTTTCCCCTCGCTTCTTTAAAATTTCATTGGCAACCATAGCAACTGCAAGGGTGACAGGCTTCATAATTGAGCCTGGTTCATTAGCATCAGTAATTGCTTTAACGCGTGTCTGCTGGATCAGTTCCTTGTCGTTAAAGTAGCGCTGATAATCCGGCGGATTAAAAAATGGGTATTGGGCGAGAGCTAAAATTTCGCCGGTCTTTGGACACATCATCACAGCCCAGCCGGATTTGGCTTTGCAAAGTCTCACGCCTTTTGCTAGTTCATCTTCTGCAATTTCTTGAAGGTTATGGTTGATTGTCAAATAAATATCCGTGCCGTTTTCAGGCTGTGAAATGATCTCACCCATCTCAAAAGAATTTCTTGGAGACCTCATCAGCCTTCTTTTGCCGGGCTTCCCCTTCAGATAATGGTCAAATTGTGCTTCAAGACCACCAGTTGGTATTCCCTGACCTGTTTTTTCATCTTTCTTGTTTTGGATGGTATGGAGAACTTGGCCAAGCAGCTTTCCAAAAGGATAAGATCTTTGATAATCGTTCAAGAAGAAAAGAGCATTTCGAGGAATTGATTTTTCCCTTGCAAATGGAATCCACCAATCCATCAAAGAATCTTTAGTTTCCTTATCAAGCCACATGGCAATTTTGCGATTACGACTTTTATATTCAAATTGCCCTCTTAATTCTCTTTTTTCTTCCACTGTCAAATTGAGATTGGCAAGGAGGTAATCCGCAATTTCTGTCCGCACATTTTCAGTGATGGAGTTTGGGTCTATATGCAAATGAAATTTTTTGACGTCGACACAAAAGCTTTGGGGCGTTTCAGGATGTCTCCTATTTAACGATGTATTTGAAAAAAAGTGACCCCGGAAAAAAGGCTCATTGATGACAAAATAATGCTGATTATCTGCTTTTTTTGTCCATTTTTGACCTTCAATAATTTGAATTTTGTAAAACTCTGCGATAAGCAAAGAAAATAAGAGAAATATAAAAAACGCAATCCATGTTAAGCGTTTTTTATTGATCATTTGGGGTTTACTTTAGGGGTTAAAATGACAACGTCTTTTACATACGGATAATGCAAATGGCTAAATTCCGGTTTTTTTAAGAGTTCCATCAAATGGATCGGACTCTCAAACCTCTCAATCTCATATTGCGTTTGGATATTTTCATCGTGAATACTTTTGACTTCCTTTACAACAGACGGTATTGCAAGCCTCAAAACAGTAAGTTTGTTTAAGTCGTCAATGTATAGATAAAGAGTAAATCCGGCAACAAAAATACAAAAGGCAAATCTTCTATAAATCGAAGCATGGTCATATTCGCCGGTTTTAAAAAATTCCAAATTTTCGATCATAATTTTTCAATAAATCTTAATTTCGCACTCCGGCTTCTTGGATTTAGATCAACTTCTTCAAGGGTGGCCGAAATGGGTTTTTTGGTTAAAATTTTAACGGTGGGGTCTTTGTCGAGAAACACACCGCCAAGACCTACCGTATCAAATTTATCACTTGCGGCAAAGCGAAAAATGTTTTTAACCTGTCTATCTTCGAGACTATGAAAGGTAATGACACCAAGCCTTCCATCTTTACTTAAAACTTCAAGGCTTTGAGGAAGCATCTTTTCGAGAACTTCCAGTTCTCTATTTACTGCGATGCGAAGACCCTGAAAAATAAGAGTCAAAGGATTGACGCCTTTTTTTTTCCAGGAGAAAACAGGACTTAAAAGCTCTTTTAAAGCAGTCGTTGTTTCAATTGGCTTTTGATCTCTTGCTTGAACAATGACAGAAGCTGCCTTTCTCCATTGCTTTTCTTCCCCATAATCGCGTATCACGCGTCCGATTTCTTTTTCAGACCAGGTATTGACGATGATTTCTGCCGTTAAATCTGAATCTTGATTCATGCGCATGTCTAATGGACCCTCTTTCATGAAGCTAAAACCTTTTTCAGCAATATCTAGCTGCATCGAAGAAACTCCCAAATCAAACAACATTCCATCTACTTTATCGATTTTAAGCTGTTCCAAATGCTTTTTCAGATCCTCAAAATTTCCCTTTACAAACACGACTTTTTCTTTCCACTTCTCAAGCCTTTTTTTTGCGATCTCAAAGCTCAAATCATCCTGATCGATCCCTATATAACGCTCAATTTCCGGGTGAGCTGTCAATATAGCCTCTGCGTGACCTGCTGCACCAAGAGTACCATCTAAAAAAATGCGAATTTTCAAAGGTTCAAAAAAACCTAAAATTTCATTTAATAAAACGGGAATGTGTGGGTATGTCATAATTATCCTTGTTATTGACTAAAAATATACAGCATGCAGATTTTAATGCGTGAATGCTTTTTTGATCTCTTAAGGGTAGTTAAGCTCTTCTTCTTCAAAGAATTTTTGACCAAGCAGCTTCAAGACTTCTTCGACATTTCTTTGTCCCACAGGATATTTCATTTTGAAGCAATTCTGAATTTGCAAGCAGCGTGTACTATACTGCATAATCGGCATCGTTACATTTAAAAACATATTAGGTAATTGTGCGATGTCAATAAAATAAAATTCGTTTTTGGTTATGTAGTAGAACGCCATGACAAGAGATTGTAAAGTATTTAATTTTATAAGTTCATCGATTACTTCCAATAAGCACTCTCTTATCTTGGCCTCCTCCATGCTTTTGAGAGCTTGAAGTCCATTATGAAAAACAGATGTTTTAAACAAAATTTTATCATCTTCTTTGCTGTCTGTAAACATCTTTTTCTCTGTAAGCATCACAAAAAATCCACTGATATTCTTAAGAAAAAGTTTGAATTTTTGCGGTGAAACAAAAGGAACCATCTCCAAATACAGTTTATAAATTAATTTTAATTTTTCTTTTTCGCGAGGAAATAGCATAATTAAAAATACGATGTCCCCATTTTCAAAAAACAGGGAAGGATCAATTTTTAAGTTTGGTAAACTTTGATCTTTCATTTCAGTGCAGACAGTTTGAGTGAGGCACTCGAACACATTAAACAATTTTTGCTTCATTAACCGCATCTCATTTGGATTAGCCTTCGGCAAAACCTTATCCTTAAAATAAAATTCATTAGTCTTTTTACAAATGGTCTTAAAATTTACATCTTGTTGCAGCATAGGACTTTCAAGATCTTCTTTAAAATAAATAATAAGATTTTCAAAAATTGTTTCATATATTGAGATATACATTTCAAAATCAAGTGAACCCAAAATTACGAGGTGACGGATGGCTTTTTCTAACAAGGCCTGCTGGAATTTTAAATCTTCGATTGGTGATGTCAATACATGCATATAGGTGGTTAAGGCATCAACGATTTTGTTTTTGTCTTTAATGGTCTCTTTATCACTAAAAAGAGTATTTGAGTAATTCGTGAACATTTTTACCCGTTCCGGGCCTGAAAAAATCGAACATTTGATTAAAGTTGAAAAAATTTGTGACTGATTGAGCTGTATTGAAAGCGGTAGCAAGGAATCTAATAAAGCTTTTTTCAGCCTATCTAACAAAGCTCCTTTTGGCTTCTTTTTTAAGGCTTTTCCAGTAAAGCTAAACCCTAATGTCAACAACACAACAGAAGAGGTTTTGGCAAGCAGGTTTAAAAAAGGAACTAGATTCGATGCGTTTACTTTTTGGCTCAAATGTTTTTGAACGCTTATCATATGAGCTTTTATAGTATTTTTTAGGCAGTCATTTTTTTCAGAAATGACAATCATTTTTGCAAAACAAAGAAGGAGATCTTGAGTTTCTATTTCCTCTTCTTTTAGAGAAGAAAGAAACTCCAATTTTTTCCACATATTTTTATTTCTTTGTTCACTAAAAGTTACAGTGTCACACTCCAAATATCCTTGGACCAATTTCCAGTCAAACAAAACTGCATCTGCTTTCTCTAAGATTCCCGTACAAATCATTTTCGTTTCAAGTAATACAAAAGCTGCATCTGCACGATGTGATTCCAATTTCTTTAACTTTAAAAGATTTACAAAACCTTCTGTCAAAATCATTAAATGAGTTCTTCTAACATTCGGATCTTTTTCAGCTTCTATGATTTTTACTGTATTTTCAAGATCTGCAGCAAAATTTAAATAAATAAGCGGATTAAGAGTCAACATTGCTCTTAAAATAGAATTTACTTGAGTTACAGGTCTTAAAGCTTGCATGACTGTAAAAGCATTCATACCTATTTCTTTATTATTTAATGCAGTTATAGCATTCGCTAAAGCTTCAATAATCTCATTGCTGCTTAAACGATAAGTTTGTATCAATTCCAAACAAGAAGAAACGGACTTAAGGCTGACTTTATGCGATAAAAGTTCTCTTACAACAACACTTTCGATCTTTCTAAAAAATTCGTTATCATATAAAAATAATTCTTTATTTTTGATTACAAAATTTATTGCTTTTAAGCTTTCATATTCATCAAAACTAGAAAATATAGCTTTTAATAACTCCCTTCTATTTAAAAGGGCATTTGAAGGAAATAAATTTTCAAAAAAACTTAAAAAAGATGTCGCAGGTTCAGGTTTTTTTTCCACAATGAGTTGATTTAAGACTAAATCAACGTGGCTTATGAGATCTGTTTCAACTGCTGTAGATTTTAAATGCATCCAGGAAAGAGTTTTTCTTAAATAAACTTCAGCAATCATTGGTTCTTCAAGTCTCACACAAAGTTCTGCTAAACTTTTATAAAATAAAAATTCACTTTCAGAAACTTGTTTCAATTGTTTTTTGGAAAAATCTTGAAAAAACTCATGCAGGAACAAAACAAGAGCAGAAGAGCTGTCACCCTTTTCGATCTTACCAAAACAACCAGTCAACCTTTTTTGTGTATTTTCTTCTAAAATAAAGTTTTTGTTTATTAAAGAGACTATTTTTAAATACAGTAAAGTCAAATCTCCCAAATTTAAAGCATCTTTTTGAATTTGATTTAAAAAATGCGTTGAAAACCAGCTTAATTTTTCGGAAAACGTTTCTTTAATCCTATTGGGAACAGGTTTTTTACTGTCTAGAATACTTTTAAAAAAGTCGGCAATTGCAGTGATTATTTTTTTAAGGTAAATTTCGTTTAAGTTCTCCGAAATACAAGCTATAAAAAGATCAAGCCTTTCTTGTAATACATGCGGGGCAGCTTTTGAGAAATCAATGGGATTTGTCTGAACGGATTGTAGGCTCAAAGAAGCTTTATCATTGCTTGAAGCGCGACTTATAATCAATGGTAGAGCTTTTGCGATTAACCGTTTTTGCTGAAGCAGATCGATTAATTCCGCACCTTTTGCATAATCTTTTTTTATAAGTAATTCGGCAATTTCAAAAAAACAGTTGATATCTTCCTTTTTTGGCACTTGTTTTAAAGGACTTAAATGAGTTGCAAGCTTAAAGCAAATTTCACTTAAAGTTAAAAAATCCCTCTCAAAAATGGTTTGACCAAGATATTTTTTGTAATTACAAAAAATAATTCCAAAAAGGGATTTTAACTCTTCTGAAGAAACATCTTTTCTTTGCAAAAGATCAGCAAACATTTCCAGAGCTTGTCTTGGGGAAGAAAGAGACCTCTTTTTTATCAATGAACAAAAGAGCTGTCTGTCATTCATATTTGTTGCTGATTCATCAATAAATTGCTTCACTCTACAAATATCAATTCCATCAAAAGCCACACAAAAATCTTTAAGCACACTTTCAGAATCAAATTCCGGTTCTCTTAAGATTTTGCTAAATTCAGAAAAGTAAGGATCATATTCCTTATGCGCAACTTTGGAATACTTATGAAGTGCCGAGAATAAATTTTTGCGACATAGAACAGATTTTTCATTTTTCAAAATGTTTGGGAGCTTAAGCAAAAGATCGGGCAAATACAGGCAATTTTTTTGTTGGATCAGAAAAGAGCAAAGTAGGTAAAATCCTGTCTTTTGTAAGAATAAATCCTCGGATTCAAAAAAACTAAAAGCTGTCTTAAGGGTCTCTTCTGAATAGTTTACAGCTTCATTAAATTCTGCGTTTTCAGAAATAATAAAAAAATCATTTAAACGTTGAAAAAGTGATATGAGCGAATTTTTTAGAGACGGATCCAAATCTATCGTTTTAAATTCGAGTAGAGCCTTTGCCAAATGATCTTCCAAAGTTAAATATAGAGGTCTTAAAGACTGAAATTTCCATTGGAGAGTGGAGTTATGAGAAATGGTTATTGCAGCATCAAAACTTTTTGCTTTAAAAGAACTCAAAATAGAGCCGTAAATTTGCAGGTAAGAGTGAATGAAATTAAAAACCGTCTCTGCATGTGCTCTATGATGATCCATTTCTCTCATAATCTCTGAAAAAATGGTGAGGGGAGAATCTTTAACTTGATTGGGCTTTTCCAAAGTTAATGAAGATAAAATATTTTCCAATTCGTCTTTTAAATTTTTTGGCAAATAATAGCAGACGTAAAAGCTGAATATATATTTTGCAAAAGGATCGTTTGGAAAATGATTTTCTAGCGTTTTTTCCAAACTCTTAAAATTTTTAGAATCGTAAAATTTGGTTAAAAGGGTTTCTTTTGTTTCTGTTGAAGGGCATCTCCAACCTTTTGCAAAATAGGTAAAAATCATACGACGACCGGATTCATCGATCTCATCGACATCGCATGCTTTAAGAGTCTTAGTAAGTTTTAAAAGCAAGGAAGCTAAAATGGAGCTTCCATTGGATCGTAAATTAGTTGTACGAAAAGGCTTGCTCAAATAAGAGATTTCAATTTTAAGAGCGTCATGCTCAAACAGTTTTTTTCGTTTGAGTTTATTGATCAAAAGAAGATCTACTGAAAAATCTTTCCTGTTACCAAAGGAAAGAATTTCGAAATGATCTGGATTTGGTACATCTTTTGGCTTATGCGTATAAAGTTTCGTAAATCCATGTGTTCCGATAAATGATTGTTTATCTTCCGGTAATTTTTTTTTGAATAAATTGATTAAATGTCTCTTTAAAACTTCCGGTTGAGAGCAATAAATCCGGATATCGATATCTGCTGCTTCTTTTTTAAATTCTTCAAATAAATCGCTTGAAATGAGCTCATCTGGAATTTCTAAAGCTGTAATAAATTCTCGTACAAATTCTTCCCCAAGAATCCAAAATACGGATCCTCCTACTATCTCTATATTTTCTGAGCTCAAAGCCAAAAAAATTTCACGTAGAGTTATCGTAAATTCAAAAAATTCCTGATCATTTGAATTTAAAGGAAAAGTTTTTGATATAACTTTGAATGATTTGTCTAATAAGGCATCAAGACGCATGAGCTGCGGCTCTTTTAAATTACAAAGAGTTAAGTTTTTTACAGACGCATTAAAATAAGTATTTTCAATTTCCGTCCCTTTTTCAAGCAACACCCCATCCTCTATGATTTTTTTATCCACTAGAAAATAGAATAACTTATCCAAACTTGTAATTGCGTTAGGGCGAATTGATGATGTATTTAGCTGCAGAGGAGTAGATTTTTGTGATGGGGGGATAAAAAGATCTTGTGCTAAAGAAAAATTCGGGGATACCATAATATATAAAAAACTCTTTTAAAGTATTAATATTCAACACATTATTACAAAATCCTTACTTAAAGTCAATATTATACATTATTTTTTTTAAGCCTAAGATCTGGTTTATATAACTAAATAATTCAAAAAATGGTAAAATAGTAGGTGAGAGGATGGTGGTTTTATGACAACAATTGACAAGTTAGATATCAGCATATACGACCTATACGCAAAACGCCAAGTAATGGTTGAGCAGATCAACCAACAACTCAGGTTGCAAGAAGCGCACGATATTCCGCCGCAGACTGTGATCATGAATTTAAATCCGGAATTGACGCAGCTCGATATTCTTCTTGGAGTCGTTCCCTTAAATACGCCCTGGGCCTATTTTTTCCCTCCAAAAAGCAAGCTTAGACGATCTCCCTTTGTAGCTTTCAGAGTCGCTTCTACTTTGGGCTCTTTAGAAGATCAAGCTGCTTTATTTAATTTTATACAAAGCATATCATGTGAATCTCCAGAAGAAGAAAAAGAAAAACAAGCCATTTTGCAATGCTTTAAACAATTAGATGTGTTAAACGAGTGGATGGGGTTTATTTTTGGAAGAAAAGGTCAGTTTTTACAAGGGTAGAGAATGGGAAAAATTAATTGGCAGCAGAAACTCGGGTGGAATGAAGAAAACCTCGACGACTTAAGAAATACAGCGTTTGCCTACATCAGACAGGGGAAATATGAGATCGCAGAACCCATTTTTGAAGCCCTCGTTGTATTAAACCAAGACAACTCCTATGATGCCCAAACCTTGGGCGCACTTTGCTTGCAGCTTAATAATCCAGCCAAAGCCTTGAAATATTTCGATAAGGCTCTTAAAATCGAAGCAGATCACGGTCCTACTCTCTTAAATGTCGCAAAAGCTCTTTTCATGCTCGGCAAAAAAGAAGAGGGCTTAAGGCTCGTAGAAATTCTTAAAAACGAGCCTGATTTCATCATATCCAACACAGCAAAAGCTCTCATTTTAGCTTATAGTTAGCAAATATTTAGCTAATATTTTGAAGTGCGCTGCTTATCAATGTTCCAAGATCAAGAGCTTCTTCCTTGGATTCTTTGAGTGATTTTTTGATCGCTTTTTGCGCTGTCATCTGGTTATATCCCAAATTAATAAGCGCACTCATAGCATCATTGATCACCATTGTTTTTGGATCTACCTGCAATTGAATTGACAAATCCATAAAGTCGCTATGTGGAAATAGAGCTGTTAACTTATCCCTCATTTCGATGATCAAACGCTCCGCTGTTTTTTTTCCGATTCCAGGGATCTTGGATATGGTAGCAATATCATGCTGACTGATTGCAAGATGCAGGCTTTTTGTGGAAATATTACCGATAATGCAAAGCGCAACCTTAGGTCCGATTCCGCTCACACCTTGAAGGGATTCAAATAAATCCCTTTCTTGAGCTAATAAAAATCCGTAGAGTGTTTGCGAATTTTCTCTGATGACAAAAGAGGTATAAAGCAGGATATTTTCTTCCATTTGGGGTAATTTTGAAAATAAATTCACAGGTGTATAAATTTTATATCCGATCCCGTTTACTTCCAAAATAATGTTTATAGGGTTAGCTTCTTTTAGTATCCCTTTGATATAAGCAAACATATTTAAATTTCCGATGTGGTTAGAGTTTTAAAGCGCATGGAATTGGCATGGCAGATAGCGATGCTAAGCGCATCTGCCGCATCTTCTGGTGTCGGGATTTGGGAAAGTTTTAAAAGGAGCTGTACCATTCTTTGCACTTCAAATTTACTCGATTTTCCATTTCCTGTAACTGCAAGTTTTGCTTTTGTCGGTGCATATTCAAATACAGAGACGCCTCTTTTTTTTGCGGCGACAATAATAATGCCTCGTGCCATTCCAAGTTTGATTGCGCTTTGAGGGTTTTTCTTCACAAACTGCGTTTCGACAGCCAAAGCCTCCGGTTTATATTTTTCAAGGAGTTCTTCAATTCCGTTATAGATAAATAAATAGCGGTCAGTAAGCAGCATTTGGGGATTTGGCTTGATACAGCCATAATCTACTGCGGAAAAACCGTCATCGCCTATTTTAATAATTCCATAACCTGTAATTTTTGTACCGGGATCTATACCCAAAATGAGCATGCTAATAGCCTTGATAAATTAATAAGTATTGATTTAAGATCATACTTATACCGAAAAAGGTTTTCCATGCAAACAAATCAATCCGATTGGCCAAAAGAGCTACCAAAAAATATCATCGTCCGAATGCCAAACTGGCTTGGAGATGCTGTCATGGCAACTCCTGTTCTTGCTGACTTAAAAAGCCGGTTTAAAAATGCCAAAATAACTGCAATGTGCCAATCAAATATCGCTCCGCTCTTAAAAAACGATCCGAACATTGATGATGTTTTGAGTTATGCAAAACCAAATGGCTGGATCCATCGCGTAACCCATCCAGAAGTAATTGAAAGTTTAAGACGTGGAAAATATGACCTCGGGATTTTATTGACGAATTCTTTTTCTTCCGCCTGGCTTTTTTTTGCAGGAAAAGTTCAAAACAGAATTGGCTTTGATGGAAACTATCGCAATATGCTCTTAAATAAGAGTGTTCCTTTTCCTGAAAATATGGAAACGCAACATCTTGTGACTACTTATAAAATGCTTCTTGCGCCAGTTGGTGTGCCTATTTCTAAAAACTTACCCAAACTCTATGTAAGTTTCGAGGAATCTGAAATAGCAGATGACCTACTAAACAACTTAAAAATAAATCCCAAAATAAATACCATTATCGGAATTAACCCAGGCGCTGCCTACGGATCTGCAAAATGCTGGCTTCCGGAGCGCTTTAAAGCATTGAATGAACGTCTCTTAAAAGATCCGAATACCTACATTATTTACTTTGGAGACCAGGCAGGAACATCCCTTGTCAATGATATATGCAAAGAAACAAATGACAGGGTCATTAATCTTGCAGGCAAAACAACGATTAGAAATTTAATGGCTTTGATCCAAAAATGTTCGCTTTTTTTAACTAATGATAGCGGTCCTATGCATATCGCATCTGCTCTTGGAACTAAACTTATTGCATTATTTGGCTCTACAAGCGATGTGAAGACAGGACCTTTTGGAAACAGCAAAATCATCCACAAACATGTGGAGTGCTCGCCGTGCTACAAGCGCGTATGTCCGATCGATTTTCGATGCATGACAAAAATCAGCGTAGAAGAAGTATACCAGGAAATTCAAAAACTCTTGTCAAAGTAAACAAGCCAGTTCCTGTTGTTACGTAAAAAGGTTATTTTGGCTTAAAATAGCCTGTAAAAAGGATAATCTGCAAAATCAAGAAGTTCCCTGTCACCCGGGCTATCCCCATAAGCGTAAATTATGTACTTTTCTTGACTTCCTAAAAGCTGATTTAGCCGGCTGACTTTTTCTGGACCCCAGCAGTTTAAACCTTGAATATTGCCTGTAACATATCCCTCATCATCAAAATCAACTTTTGTCGCAATGCAGCTTTCAAATCCATAATCTTTCGCAAAAACATCCAAATAGACATCCAAATTAGCGCTTACCAAAATACAGATATGACCCATTGAGAGATGCCATCTTATTTTTTCAAGGGCCTCTTTTTTAAGAAGTTTTTTTAGAGGACCCCGCGCAAATTTTTTTCCCTCTTCACGAAGCTTCTCTATAGGCATTCCTTTATAAAAACTTCTTAACAAACTCTCTTTAACACTTTGCCTTGAAATAACGTTTAGCAAACATAAAATAAATTTTGGAATATGAAAAAAAAGCTTAATTATTGTTTGAAAATACCCGCTTGTAAAACAAAAAAAATAAGGCAGGGAATCAACGGTTGTAATTGTATTATCAAAATCAAAAGCCGCAATAACGGTTTTTTCTTTTAACTCATTTTTTGACGATTGACAAATCTCTTTATTTGGCATATTGTACCTTCAATTTTGGATCGCAAGGAAATAACAAAATCATGACAAAGCATATTCTCATCACAGGTATTGCAGGCTTTATCGGTTTTCATGTGGCAAGCCAATTAGCTGCAAGAGGCGATAGGGTTTATGGATATGATAACTTTAATCCTTATTATACGCCAAAGCTAAAGCATGCCCGCGAAGATTTATTAAAAAAGCAGGGCATAGAAGTCACGACCGGCGATGTGTGCGATTTTATAGCATTAAATAAAATCATTGATGAAAAAAAAATTACCCATATTGTGCATCTTGCAGCGCAAGCTGGCGTCCGCTATTCGATCGAAAATCCAGAAGAGTACGTCAAAGCAAATATTACGGGTTTTTTGAACATCTTGGAAGCTTGTAAACGCTTTCCCCACATTAAGCTGACCTATGCCTCCTCATCTTCTGTCTATGGCTTAAATAGCAAAGTTCCATTTTCGGTAGAAGATCGCACAGATGCCCAGGCAAGCTTTTATGGAGTCACCAAAAAAACAAATGAATTGATGGCAGAAACCTATCATCACCTTTACGGCATACCAGTAACCGGACTTCGTTTTTTTACGGTTTATGGCCCATGGGGAAGACCCGACATGGCTTATTTTTCCTTTACAAAAGCAATATATGAGGGTAAAGCAATTGAGCTTTATAATGACGGTAAAATGGAACGAGACTTTACCTACATTGACGATATCGTACAAGGAACGATTGCCGCAGTGGATCTTGAGTCTACTTCTGCTATTTTCAATTTAGGAAATCACAAACCGGTACCGCTTTTGAAATTTGTAGAAATTTTAGAAAATGCAATTGGTAAAAAAGCTGTAAAAGTATTCAAACCGATGCAGCTTGGAGATGTCAAAGCAACATACGCAGACATATCCAAGAGCCAAAAAAGCTTAAATTTTTACCCCAAAACATCTCTTGAAGAAGGAATTCCACGTTTTGTAAATTGGTATAGCCAATATGTATAATTTCCTTTTCAAATTTATCCTTAATCGCATACTATGCATTTTTAATTTAAACATTGTGAGCTAAGATGGTTTCTATAAAAAATAATCTCTTATATAAATTTTTGATTGCTCTATTCATAGCCATGAATTTGGCAGGCTGTTACGTAAGAAAAATTGAAAAGCCGCTTCCCGGCATTGATAACGAAACCGTGATGTGGGTGGTTTTGCCCTACGCGATCGAGCTGCAGCATGACAAAAAACTCCATTTGGAAGAGTCTGTTGCCTACTATGGCGGAGATGGTAATTACATTGAAAAAATGAAATTATCTTTCACAAGCCAATCTATTTTGGAGCTTAGGGAAGCTCGCGATTTATTAGTTGATGTGGCAGATGGCTTGATCGATTCGTTAAATAACGACCCGGAGCTTGGCCCCCTCATATCTACTTATCCGCTGTCTACAGACAATTTGGACATCTGCATCAAATTTGAAAGCTATCACGGACTCTATGTCGATAAGGCTTATGTGCATTGGATGACGCTGCAAGAAGGGCGCTCATTCTTTTATGCGTTTGACCTCACAAATGAATTCCATATTTGGGATATTGGCGCTGAGTGCTGGCATGAACGTGTGGAACCTTTCTATAAGAGCCGCCAAATTGTAACGATCCAGAGGGCAGCTGAGGCAAGCTATAAAGAAAGACACCCTGATCCGTTGTCTGTTCTTTCAAAAGAACGCGTAATGGACACAAATAAGACAGACCATGTCAATTTAGCCTATTAACACTAAACACTTTTAAATTGAGTTACTTATGACTTTTTTTCTTACCCTGGATAATCTTCAGAAAAGCACCCCTCGTTTCGTGGGACTTTTAACGGGCTTAATTTTAAATGTTGTTTTACAAACAAATCTGTTAGCGCTTTTGCCGCCTATTCCTATTCCGCCAGGAGTTGAGCTTACGGGAAACCCTTTAAGAGTGGATGAATATATCGATTCCTTAAATGTCTTCCCGGGAAGCGATCTTGCGCACGTGATTGACTTACTTCCAATTGATGGAGAAAATTTTGTCACAGCTCTCGATCGATTGCATCCAGCCCTTCTTCAAGACTTAACTTTTGCAACAGATGAAAACATGCAGGCTGTAAGACAAATATTTACCGGCAGAAACGCCTTTTTACGCCATGGTCGCTGCCTCAAATTTGAAGGTCTATTTTCCGATCATTGCAATATAGGCCCCTCTCAGCTTTGGGCAACTCCTTTTGGAGTATTTAATAATCAAGCGCACCTTGGTGATTATAAGTTGCACGGCTATAGGTCCACAACGCCAGGTATGATGATAGGTATTGATTCCCAGCCAAACAAAACAACTGTTTTTGGAGTAGCTGCCGGCTATAGCTGGACTGATCTTCACTGGAAGAAAAAATATGGAAACGCAGACGTGCATACCGGTTATCTTGGAGCTTATGCCGCCAAAGTTTATGATAATTTTTATATTGATGCAGCATTTGTCGGAAGCTATGCATTTTATAAAACAAAACGAGTGATTGAGTTTTATAAATTGGAAGATCGTTTGGATGACTTTTATTGCAATGATGAACATTGCTGCGATGGCGATTTGCGCTGCTGTGAAGATGATCCGGAAATTCCGCTTGTTACAAGACGCTTGGAGCATCATCACAGATCCCCATGTGAGGAGATTGACCGCAATCCAAGAAATAGATTTCGTGGATACGCTATGTTAAGCCATGTTGGATTTGGCTGGAATTTTAATTTTTGCGGTTTGCACCTGATCCCTTTTGCAAGTTTGGATTATGACTTTGTCGATCAGGATGGTCATCGCGAATATAAGGGAAGAAGTCTTAACCTAAGAGTCAAAGCAAACCACGCTCATTTATTAAGAACAGAATGCGGTCTATCAGCTACAGGCTGCATCCCTTATAACTGCGCATGGTTTCGCCCAAGCGTTACTTGCAGCTTCATCACAAAAGCTGTCTTACAGGGCGAGAAATTCAGATACAATTATGTAAACTACCCGGATTCAAGAACTGAGGCAAGAGGAACCGGAAAAACATTAAATCTTATAGCTCCGGGATTTGGGCTTGAAGTCCAAACAAGCTACCAGTATATTTTTGCATTCAATTACGACGCTGAATTAGAAAAGCGACATGTGACCCAAAGAGCCACATTGCGCTTCCAGCGCATGTATTAGAAAACGAGCTAGAAATAACATTAGACTTCTTGCATAATTAATTTTTTGATATTTTCCATTACTTTACAAGGAGAATGTGATGGGAAAGTATGAAGAGCTTAAAAAATTTCCAGAAAAGCAATTTAAGAGGTTGACTGGTGTTCAAAGAGGCACTTTTGAAAAATAGGAGAAAACGATTTGGTTTACGCTTCAATCTGATTGCAGGAATTCATAATT
>JBEPVN010000041.1:0-19382 GCA_041691015.1 Parachlamydiaceae bacterium
CACTACGAAGTAGTGCTACAACAATATTGCTTTATCCATAAGAGTTCTTCTTCTTCTTTTTTAACCCTTGTTTTAATATCCAAGCTTTTGGTATATCTTACGGTCAATTTTACTCAAAGGTTTTAAAGTGTTCCAAGTAAGTACGTCCCCCTATTCTCCAAATTCCTACTCGGCAACATCCTCAAGCCAAATATTTGACATAGATCAAGCACATGATCGTATTACTTTCCTTAGAAAATTGATTTTGAGTAAGGAAACGTTAAATGATGTTTTGCGGTATCAATGGAAGGAGGCTGCAGATGAAATTGGATTAGAATACGAATTCCAATTGAAGAATTCTTTTTCTGACTTTTTAGGCCCTCATGTCATGCGGAGAAGAAGAGAAATAGTAGCCGTCTACAAGGATGTTATAAACCTTCTTTTTCCATCTCAACTCCCTTTTATTATACCAAAAAAGCCAGGATTTTTTACATGCCATCTCAAAATCTCGGAGCTTGCTATCTTAGCATTAGTCAATCGTCAAGGTAATGAAATTGTAAAAAAAGCTTTTGGATTTAGAGCAATAAATTTAGGGTTTGGCGGAAAATATTACGATGAAGGAATGAAATATTTGGCCGAGCTCTTTTCTTCCATTAAACAAATAAGAATGATTTTGCCGGCAAGTCTTAGACCCAAGGAACCTGAAGGAATACTAAAAAGTCTTGATAAAAGTCTTGATCTTTTATCCACGTCGCAGTTATTTGGACTAATTCCAGTTGAGACAATTCATACAATTGATTATGAACAAGCCTGTGCTATTTTAAAAATTATTAGAATGTTAATTAACTATCCTCAATCAACGCTTCCCTATATAGAAGAGTTAAGATTGTCTGAAAACCTAAATAAATGGGCTAAGAGAATTCAAGATCAATTTCCAAATTTGAAATGGCTTGGAAATATGTTTGAAATCAATAATATTTACGGAGATATTTGTTCGCTCGTCAACTATAATGCCCTCCCTTTTATGTGTAGAGACTTATCCATTACTTTAAATATCACGCGATTTTTGAAAATGAGTGAAATTCATGCTTTATTTTTAGTAAGCCATCAAGGCAAAATTGTGGCAGAAAGTGCGTTACTTGACCGCGCTATAAAATTTGGTTTTAAAGGTAATGATCAAAAAAGGGCAGTGACCTATCTAAAATCTAGATTTGAGTATGCTGAATTACGGAAGCATTGGAAGGTAAATAATTATTTATATAATACAACAAAGTATCAAGGAAAATTAATCACAAGAGAAGAATTCCTCGAACATTTTACCACTTTATCTTTAATTGAGCTTTCTAGGTATTTAGTTTATCTAAATTCTATTTCATTATCCAAAATTATTAAAATTATTAAATACGTTAAGCCGATTAAAGAAGATTTAAACGACACGGCTAATGTTGAGGTCGTAGAGGCAGTTGTTTTGGCTAGTAAAAACTCTTCCCCTTCTATATTAAAGATTTTGCTAGAAAGAGGTGCAAATCCAAATGTTGCTTTTTCAAATGGAAGCTTTCCTATTCATTTTGCAGTTCAAAATGGGTGTATTAGAAGTGTAAAATTGCTATTAAGACATGGGGCCAAGATTAATCTTTTAGGAGTTGCTGGGAATTCTGTACTTTTATTTGCATGTGGCTATGGGTATGCAAGGTGCTATGGGTATGCAAGGCCACACTTACAAATGATTCAATTTTTATTGGAAAAGGGGGCAGATCCGTTCACTCCTAATAATGATGGTATAGCCCCTCTTGGGCAATTACGATTAGGTTTTTTAAAAGAATCTCAAAAACAATTTTCGAGTACACTTCGTTTTTGGCAAGAAGCATTTATGTTTATGGAAACTTATATGGAAGAAAAAGAAAAATGCATTGAGGGTAGCACTATTTCGTAGTGCATTCTATTTTTGGATTACCGGTGGTTGTCACCACCGGCTATCTATGTGATATCGCTTCTTAGATAAGAACTATTTTAAAATAGGTTCTTATTTTTTAAACTTAGGAGTAATTTCTTCATTCCCGTTAAAAATAATAAATTTTTAGTTGGTATTAATTTGTTTTGTTCTCCATAATGTATTTTATTATTAATTAATTTTATTAAAAATAGACCCAAGAGATTTTTATGAATCCAACAACAAGTAGAACATCGCCCTATACCCCCTCCCCAAACCCATTTTTAAGCAGCTTTAGCTATAATATGGATTTTCATAATCAGGTAATAGGAGCCCTTGCACCTATCATGGAAAGAATAAGCTCCGGACAAGGTCAGAGAACTCCTCCTGTCAGATACACCTCAGATGGTGAATGGGATGAAGTGGATGAAAGGGGAGATGACTCTTATTCTCGTTCTTTGGAAGAAACTAATACAGTAGAATTATTAAGAGCAAGAAGGTTAAATCGTTTGGGAACGAATTTTTTTAAAGAATTAATAGACGACTTAAATAAATTTAAGAACGATGAGGAAAAATTAAAATTTAGAACGCAAATTATTGAGACTCACCCTGTGATATTCATCGACTTACCTCGTTTTGCGGTAAAAAGAGTTATTTCTTTTTTGATTCCCTTAACAAAAAAGAATATTCCTTTTTTTATGCATAATCAATTGGATGTATTAGAAAGTTTACGTCAAAAACAAGTAGAAATAGGTGTTCTTATAACTCCCGAACAAGAAACAGTCATCTGGAACCAATGTTGTTCAATTGCAGATATCCTACAAAGGCAAAGGAACTGCATTGCTGCTTTAGAAGGCGCTTTTAAGTTATTTATAGAGGAACCTCCAAAATAATAAACTTATTTTATGTCGTCCTTTCATCCACGATTCGCGTAAATTAGTGTTTTATGTAATAGCCAAGATACATTTTTTTTTATATTTGCCGGTGGTCATAGCCTTCAGCTTGATGCGTATGCCGCTGCCGGCAGATTTAGCGGCGAAAGAAAAAAATGGGTAATGATAAAGGTAACAATCAACGGTATGCTTAAAAAAATGTAGCACTACTTCGTAGTGCATTTTTTCTTTGAATTACCGGTGGTTGTCACCACCGGCTATCTATGTGATATCGCTTCTTAGATAAGCACCTATCAACATGTGGGTTGAAATGTATGATATATTCATCGCGAAGCGATTTTACATAGATAGCCGGTGGTAACAACCACCGGTAAATATAAAAAAATGCACTACGAAGTAGTGCCAGTCATCTAGAACCAATGTTGTTCAATTGCAGATATCATTCAAAGGCAAAAAGATTGGACATGCCTTATGTAGCCACATCCATGTAATCTTGAAAGAATGAAAATTTTTCTACTTTAAAAAGTGTTTGTTCAAGATACCTGCAAGCTTGAACATATCAACAGCATCTGGAGATCCAAACACTTTTTGAAGTGGAGCATCCGGAACGATAGAGCGTTTATTTTTTGGATCCTGTAGATTGTGCAATTTAATATAATCCCAAAGTGCTTTGGTAGCTTCTGGTCTTGACATTTCAGGGCTTCCAACAACTGCTTGAAGTTCTGGAGATAGCGGACTTTTAGCCACATTTCTTGGCTTTTTCACTTTTTCTACCGCATCTTTATCTTTTGTTTTGGTAGTTTTAGCTTTTGCTGTTTTGCCTTTTGCTGTTTTGGCGGTTTTTGCAGCAGCAGTTTTGCCTTTGGCACCTTTTCCTTTTTTGTCAACTTTAACATAAGGCGTGCGGGGATGATTCGGATATTTGGTTGTCAGATCATCCAAGTTATTGACGATCACATTGCATTCTGGAAAAGTCGAGCAGGAATAAAAGATTTTGCCATAACGCGATTTTTTTGAAGTCATATGACCCGGGCAATCAATTGCAGGACAAGGAGGCATATCTGCATCCGGTATGATAACTTCGCCTTTTTTCGGGATATTGACAATGCCTTTGCATTCAGGATATCCGGTACAGCCAAGGAATGATCCAAAACGTCCATGACGCACTTTCATGTCCTTACCGCATTTTGGACACTTTTGATCCCAATCAAAATTTTCTGCATATTCATCGCGGTTAAAGCTCACCTCTTCCAAGGGCGCTGAATAATCGCACTCAGGATACTTGGAGCAGCCATAAAAGTATTTGGACTTGTACCAGATTTTTTGCAGTTTCGATCCGCATTTTGGACAATCGATTTCGGTTAATACTTTTGGTACAAACGCTTCTTTTTCTGCAATTTCGAGTGTCGGGAAAAATTCTACCCAGAATTCCCCCAAAAGCTCTTTCCAATCTTTACGGTTTTCTGCGACAAGCTCTAAATTATCTTCCATTTGCGCTGTGAATTTGACATTCATGATCTGCTGGAAGCTAGTTTCAAGCATTTGAGCGATCACGCAGCCTATTTCAGTAGGTTTTAATCTACCCGATTCTTTTACGGTGTATTCGCGGCTTTGGATTTTGTTCATGATGGAAGCATACGTTGAGGGTCTTCCGATACCAAGACGCTCTAATTCCTTAACAAGCGACGCTTCGCTAAATCTTGGAGGCGGTCTTGTAAAAGCTTGTTCTGAAATGAGCTCAAGTAAGTTTAATACTTGGCCCTCTTCTAAATTAGGAAGGGTTTTTGTTTCGTTGTCCTTATCTTCCTCATCTGTTTTTTCTTCATATACCGCTAAAAATCCGGCAAATTTGATGATGGACCCGGTCGCTCGTAAAAGAATCTGATCGCCAACTGAAATGTCTGCAGATACAGTATCATAGATTGCAGGAACCATTTGGGAGGAAATAAAGCGTCTCCAGATAAGCTGATAGAGCATAAACTGCTCTCTTGTCAAGAAATCCTTAATTTTTTCCGGAGTGTGGTTCAAGTTAGTCGGGCGTATCGCTTCGTGGGCATCTTGTGCTTGCTTTTGAGTCGCATAAATTTTTGGCTCATGCGGTAAAAAGTCTTTTCCGTAAGTTTCTAAAATAAATTTTCTTGCTTCTTCAATACCCTCTGGCGCAGTTCTTACAGAGTCTGTACGCATATAGGTAATCAACCCTTCTGCTCCATCATTGCCAAGGTCAATCCCTTCATACAGTCCTTGCGCAATTCCCATAGTTCTTGCAGATGAAAAACCATGGTGACGGCTTGCTTCCTGCTGGAGAGTCGAAGTAATAAAAGGAGGAACGGGATTTCTCTTTTTCTCTTTTCTTTCAACGCTTGAAACAATAAAAGGCTTACCCTTCATTTTGGCTAAAATAGCATCAGCTGATTCTTTATTATTAATAATGGTAAAATCCCTACCATCCACAGCTTCTTTTTCAACGCGTTTTTGATCGACGGAATAAAGATGGGCCTTGAAAGTTTTTTCTTCTTCCTTGGTTTTTAAAAGGGCGGCTAAATTCCAGTATTCTACCGGTTTAAAAGCTTCAATTTCTCTTTCGCGATCCACAACAAGTTTTAAGGCAACAGACTGAACTCTTCCTGCAGAAACAAAAGAATCTCTTCCTCTTTGGATGCGACGGTTTAAAATAGGAGAAATTTTATAACCTACGATCCTGTCTAAAAGACGTCTTGCTTGCTGGGCGTTAACAAGTGCTATATCCACTTCGCGAGGCTCTTGTAGAGCTTTTAATACCACATCTTTTGTGATCGAATTAAAAGAGACGCGTTTGACATTCGTTTTTGGCGGTAAAATTTGTGTAATATGCCAGGCAATAGCCTCTCCTTCTCTATCCGGATCTGGAGAGAGGTAAACAGTATCGCATTGTTTGGCTGCTTTTTGTAATTTGGCGATCACTTCCTTTTTATCTGGCATGATGGTGTATTTCGGTTCAAAATTATTTTCGATGTCAATACCGAATTCTTTTTCCGGAAGATCGCGTATGTGTCCAATTGAAGATTCAATGATATAGTCAGAGCTTAAGAATTTCTTTAATGTCTTGATTTTTGCAGGAGACTCGACGATGATTAATTTTTTTCCCATTTCTTATACTCTTCCTATCTTTTTGTACATTTTTCCCGGATATTCCTTTAAGGCTTTGTTTAGCATTAAACTCATTAATAAAACATTCAATTTTGCGACGGGCAATTTTGTAAGTTGCAGCGCTTCTTCAATTGTAAATTCTTCAATAGGAAGACTTTCAAAAAAACCCCTTTCATTTTCTGACAGTGAAAGGCAGTTATTTTTAGTAGTTGATCCTAAAAGGTTTACATTTTCAAAGCCTCTTAAACTTTTACAAATATCGCTTGCGTTTTCAACAAGTTCTGCGGACCTACTTTTAATGAGCAAATGATTGCCTTGAAAATTCCCGGTATCTATTCTTCCCGGAATTGCAAATAGCTGTTTCTTTTGAGAAATGGCTTTTTCCATCGTAATCATGGAACCGCTATTGCAAGAGGGCGCTTCAATCAGCAATGTTCCAAGACTCATTCCGCTAATAATCCTATTGCGTCTTGGAAAATTTTGTTTTTCAGGAGGAGCCATCATGGGAAATTCACTGATCACAGCTCCATTTTTAGCAATATCTTCAGCAAGTTTTAAGTTTTCCTTGGGATAAATATTGCTTAAGCCAGAACCTATGACTGCAATTGTGCGCCCTTTCCTTAAAGCTCCAATATGGGCTGCCGTATCTATTCCTCTTGCAAGACCGCTGACAACAGTCAAACCTTTTTCTGCAAGTTCACTTGAAATCCGTTCTGCCATTTCAAGTCCATAAATGCTAGCCTGCCTCGTGCCGACAACTGCCACACTTGAATGATCTGTTTTTTTTAAATCCCCAAGAACGTAAAGAACCAAGGGATGATCATCAATGTTTAGTAAACTTATCGGATAATTTGAACTTGCATAAGAGATGACTTCCACCCCATACTTTTTTGAAAGACTCAAAGTTTCCTTCCATGTTGCATTATCCTGCCATGTTCTAAACCCGTGCGCTATCCTAGTACCAAACCCACGCATACCCTCTATAATAGCGGGGTCTTTAGAGAGTGCGTTTAAGCTTGATCCAAAAGTTTCGATCAACGTTTTTATTTTGACAGGTCCAAGAAAGGGAATGCTTGTAAGGACAACCAGTGCTTCCAGCTCGTTCAATATTTACTCCTTTTTATCTTTGGCGCAGTATAAGACAATACACGAACGTCACAAAAAACACAAGAATTAATTGACATCCATCGCGGATTGGTTGAGTTATAACTTTAAGGTCTGGAATTATAAAAAAAAAGGAACGGAAAAGTTTGTTTAAAAACTTATTCCATCCCCAAGTTGTTTTTCTTTCTAAATTTATATTAGAAAGAAACGATGATTGTTCCCTGAACTTCAATGACACTGTCTTTAGTGTTCATTGAGCATGCCGGGTAAGAATCTTTTACATATGTGTTTTTTGCTTTGACGACAAGCGTAGTTTCAGGAGAAAAATCAACTTCAACAATAGAAGCCAAATTTTGTCCTTTCAATTCGTCAAAAGCAACCGAGCTATATAGTGTGCTCAAGGTTGATTCTCCATCCGCCTTAAAAAAAGGCGATCTTGAAAAAACAGTCAGACCGCTTTTTCATTAATTCTTTAATCTTAAAAAAGTTTTATCCTTTTTAAGTTTCATTTCATCTATAATTTAACTTTAAATGACCCATTTTATTGTGGTTTCCGAGCGTGAAATGTATTTTTTCTTACATCTCATTTTTTATGTGCCTTATGTCACCTCCTACTGGCTCTATTGTTCCACTGTTCTGGGCTTGTTTTTTTGTCTATCATTTTAAAAAAATAATATCAAGATTTTTTTAAAAATTTTTCTCTTGTTTCAATATAATTAGTTAAAGAAACTTTTTCTATATTGAATTGATTTACTAAATTTTTAAAAGATTGATTATCCCCTTTTAAATTCCATTCATTCCAAGTCTTGAGCTCTTCTGCTTGCAGACCTAAGAGTTGCTGCAAAGTCCCAATTCTTAAAAGATTAAAAGGCATTAATAAAGTTTCAGGTTCGCTCTTCAAGTTCAAAATCAATGCTTCGTTTAAGGCTAAAGATTTTTTGAGAGCTTCTTCATATTTTTTTTGAGCAATTAAAAGGGTGGTTTCTGAATAATCTGTATAAAAAGGAGCATTTTCACTTTTGGTCCTTTCAATTGCGCTCGTTGCCATTTCAAGGTTTGGCAGAAGGTTTCCTTCAATAATCAATTTTTCTGCAATCAAGCCATCATATTTTGGTTTAAGCTCAGGGTATGCTGTAAGGATAGAGTTTAATTTGGTCAATATTTCTTGAGCTTTTGCAGGATTTGTCTCTGCGATAAAGCGTTGGTAGTCGTTTTCTGCATTAATAAAATTAAGCTCTGATTTGGTAGTTCTGTTTGAGCTAATTTGGAAAACAACAAAGAAAAGGCTGATTAGAATTAAAAAAAGAATGAGTAAGTTTCGGCCATTTTCTGATATCCATTGGATCCAAGGATTTTCGCCTAAGATATCTGCCAAAGGAATTTTTTCGAAAGACGTCTCGTGAGGTTGATTATTTTTCATGAATATGTCATCTTTTTGATTGTTGATAAGACTATTTATTATACCTGTTAAAAAATTATTGTCAGCTATAAAATGATCATTTTAAGGAAAAAAGATGAATTTTACCGAAGAGCTTTGCGAAATTGAAATAAAAAAAATAAGAGTCAATCCATTTCAGCCAAGAAGAAATTTTTCTGAGGCAGAACTTGATGAATTGGCAAATTCCATCCGTTCAGTCGGACTGATCCATCCTCCGGTCGTAAGGCTTTTAGAAGATGGCTTTTATGAACTTGTTTCTGGCGAAAGAAGGTTTAGGGCATCAACTCTTGCAGGGCTATCTAAAATTAAAGTGGTTGTACGTTTAAGCTCAGATGTTTTGTCTGCAGAAGCTGCATTGATTGAAAATATTCAAAGAGTGGATTTAAATCCTTTGGAAATCTCTAAAGCATTAAGATTTTTGAGTTTGGAGTTTTCTTTAAGCCAGGATGAGCTTGCGAGACGTGTTGGGAAAAAACGCTCGACGGTTGCAAATTATTTACGGTTATTATCATTGCCAAAAAGCATCCAGGAAAGTGTCGAAGCAGATCTTATTTCGATGGGGCATGCAAAAGCAATTCTTGCACTTGAAACCTCGGATAAACAAAATCTTTTACATGAACTTATTTTAAGAGATGACTTAAGTGTCCGGGAAGCTGAAAGTACAGCCCTTCGGATTGCTGAAAAGGATAAAAAACAAAAGTTAGTTTATGTTTCAAGGGATTTTTATCTGGAACAACTCAGTGAAAAAATCCAGAAAAAGTTAGGAACAAAAGTATTTATCCAAGGCAAGGGAAAAAAAGGTCGTATCCTGATCGACTATTATAACTTAGATGACTTGGATCGCTTACTTACCATCTTCGGCGTTCAAGAATAAGTAAGACCAATCCGAAAAGGTGCAAGCTTTTTTTAACAGAGAGGCTAAAGAGAAACAGTATAGCTTATATAATGTTTCTCTTTAGCCTCTTTAACCTCTCTGTTAAAAAAAGCTTGCACCGTTCTCGTTCGAACGCCACCTGTATATGCTTATGGTCTTATTCACAGTCGCAAGGAATGCTTGGGCTATCCCAGTTCCATGTCCAAGCGCACAATTTTTTAGAAAGGGCAATGATTTCCTGTCTATGAATCGGCTGATACATCAAGTAATTTCTTTCGCAGGCAACTTGTGTGTTGCAGCAATTGCTAATTAAGTTACAGAGATTATCAAGAGGCATTGCAAATGTAAGAATCCCTTGTGCCATTCCATGGTGTACTTCGCTAAATCCTCCTCTGAACTCGAAACTAAAATAATCGAAAAATCGTGTCTCAACCCGTGCCATAGCGCCATAATCGCTGCGTTGGCTATGTCTTCCTCTGTAATAGAAGGATCCGATTGCGCAATAGAGGTCAAAGAAATTGCAATTTGTTTTTCTTCTTATCCAAGTGCCAAGCTCAAAGTCTGCGCCGCCGTAGGATATTTTTTCATCCCTTACAGTTGCACGATAGCCGCCTTCATAATTAAATACTGTAGTTTTGGAATGGGATTTTGAATTACCTACCGGAAGATAGGTGTTGATTCGGACATCGTAATGCAAGGTCAAATACTCAAATCCGAGCCCTAGCTGATGGCTATTGTGACGAAAAGAGCTTCTTCTATAATCGTAAAATGCGTTTATTCCATAAATGCCGGAGCATTTATCTCTTTGATAACGCACTCCAAGACCTGCGTTGACTGCCGGTTTTCCGTCATTGAAAAAATGGTCGCGGATGTCTGCAAAAACAACAAAGTCATCATTAGCGGAAGAATATAAGTCTGAGAATACTCCAATAGTTGTATATCCATGGCTATTATCAAGCCAATTTCCTTCCGCATGATCCAAGTAGACTCTTTGCGGATAATTTATTCTGGCATCAAACCCATGTAGGTTATCCACGCTTTTCTCTGTATCTTCAGAGAAGGCCGGACTGGATAGCAATGTCGCTCCGCAAAATAAAATGATATTTAAAAAATTTCGAAAATTCATAACTTAAAAATCCTTTCTCGTCTTCAGTTTTTATAAATTCAGACATTAAATAAAAAGAATTTTTATGACTATATAATTTTTCAATTTTTTTACATTGTGAGCTGCTTGTCTTCTTTACGGATTTCCTGTCCGAGACGTCCTAAATCATAACCGTCAAAATCCACAAATTTAAAAAAGCGCTCAAATGCCGGAAATTTTTCAAACACTTGTTTTGCCATTGCCTGTGCAATGTAGCGATAATTTGGGTGTCCGGCAGGAGATGATCGAAGCTCGCACATCCATTGCAGGGCCCTAAGATTGACTTGGAAATACCAACGGACATTATATGCCATGGGAACCAAGTACTGAGCCTCTTCTGGAAGTTCTTTTGCAATATGATCAAAAGCTTGTTTTGCTTTTTGCATCGCTTGTCTGTATTCTGGTTCAAGATCTGTTCCGATGATTTCTTCTGGAATGAAAAAATCATAATCGCAACAAAGCATTTGGCGCTCTTGGGTCAACATACGGTGGCGATGTAAATCTCTGTAAACGCCAAAATCGGCTAAAATTTCAAATGTAAAATTAGCGTGTTCCAAAGCCCTTGGAGATTTGTGCCTTCTTGTTTCTCTAGATGCGCATCCAGCATCCAATATGCGCGCAATTTCTTCTTCTGATAGTTTTTTGCAATGATTTTTTAAATCACGGAGGCCCTTATTATTATTTGCAAAAAGAAGGGCAGCTGCGACTTTAATGACAGCATCATTATCGACTTCAAGCAAATGAACACCAGGCTCCATAGATCTTTCTTCAACAAGAGCGTTTTCTGATGAGACGACTTTTAAGTCATTTTGCATTGCTTCGTAAAAATCTGTAAAGCTATGGTGTGTCCGATGGGAGATGTCTGCTCGTCTTATGAAAGAGGGCATGACTTTGGCAAGTTCATCCTGCATTCTTTTTCCGATATCCTGCATTTCAACTAAATTATTGCAGTGCAATTTATGGATGAGCTGCTCAAAAAAACGACCATTTCCATAAACACCCATATTTGTTAATGTGCCTGCCGGAAGTAATCCTCTTAAGCAGTCGAGGACTTTTGCCCTAAGCGCTGCTGTATAGGCACTTTTTGAGATACTCGGGTCATAAGGCATTTTTTCTTCGACAAGCGTTGTAACTGGAGGAATCATTTTACTGTAAGTATCAAAAAGCATATTACATGTATCGAGATATAGATCCCGGTAGGCAGAAGTCATCAAAATAGGCTCGCGATAAAAGAGATATTCGCCGTTTACTTTTTGGTCAAAATAAATATACCGGGTCGATTTTTCCAAAGGGGATCCGCCTATGCGACAATCTTCTATGATTTTTGCAGCAAGCATCGAGACATTTTCGACTGCTAAATGCGCTCCTCCAAGCTCTCCTATAGAATCATCTCCGTAGCCATCCAAGATGCGGTCATAAAAGTTTTGCGCTTTTTTGATGGCAGCTACTTGGTCTTTTGATTGTTCTTCATTGCCATCTGGATTCAGACCTACAATCGATGAAAAAGCAGATTCTTCGTTGTTTGATATAAATTCCTTTAAAAGCAAAGAGCGTAGCCCCAAACTCGATCTTGAATAACGCGAAAAAAGAGCCCCTTTTATGACTTCTGGCAAATTGCGTAAAACAAAAATATGGCTTTTGGTGTTTGTGACATAGCGCTCAAGGAGTTTAATTTGGCTTTCTGTAAATTCTTCGTAATCATCTAGGGGCATAAAGATTTTTCCTCAATAATTTTAATCAATAAACTTAAGCGTGCCATACATTGCTTCAAAGTTTCAAGTAAAAAGCTTGGACTTTAAGGGAAATCATCTGTTAAATTATTCCTTATGGATGATAAAGAATTATTGAAGTTAAATGAATTAGGTATAATTCCCGGATCTTTTGAAACAAAAGAGGACTTTCTCTTAAGGGCTGATTATTGCTTGAGGTTAAAGACCAACTCGCAAAATATCATTAAAGATTTTGATTCTGACAGCCTGATGGATGAATTTTTGGTAGATCCTTCAAAAAAAACAAAATTACTTTTTGATATTTCTCCAAAATGGGTGCCTGTTTTTTTTAGCAATCATCGTTTGATGCCCTGGCATGGGGGAGCTGCGTGGATTTTTCAAGAAAATGAGAAATCTCCGATATCGGCATTTTTTCAATTGAGGCATCGCCTTAAAAGAGATAGACGTTATCTTGGAATCTATGACAGGCATGAATTGATGGCCCATGAAATGTCGCATATTGGTCGCATGGTGTTTCATGAACCGAGGTTTGAGGAATTAATCGCTTATCAAACCTCAGAATCTGCTTTTAGACGCTTTTTTGGATGCATTGTCCGCTCATCTTCTGAAAGCTTTATTTTTATGTTTTTAATCTTATCCCTTTTTCTTCTCGATCTTTTTTTTATCGCTTCCGGTCAAGAGGAAATGCTTGAATTCAGTCTTTACTTAAAACTTATCCCTTTAAGTATTATAGGTTTGGCTTTTGTGAGATTGTGGAATACACACCAAACATTTTTTAAGGCCAAAGAGAACTTAAAAAAAATTGCAAAAGATGAAAGTCTCATTTGTGCCATCCTTTATCGTTTACAGGATAAGGAAATTGAGCAGTTTTCGAGGTGGTCAAGAGAAGAGATGTTAAGCTATATCGAGACTCAAGAGTGTTTAAGATGGCGCGTTATCAAAACTGCCTACCTTTAAAGAACTTAAAACTCATTATGGAGCGAATGCTAGGATGTTCATTTTGTGATTAAGTCTCCTCTCTTGATCTCTGTCTCGACTTTGTTGATTTTATATTGAAGGCTGATCGCCTGCCGATTTGATGTTTTACCGAGGGCGATGCCCCATATGCATCAGGCTAAAAAGTAGCCATACCAAACGATTCTAGATTATCTATTCGTTCTAGAGTCGTTTTTCTCGTTCTTTTTTGTTTACAAAGTTGTACAATCCAATGTCATTAACTAAAGTTTTTTAATGATATTCATTGCCGCGAAGCGGTAAAAGCGTGTAGCCACATGCGTCAGCGTGTGGTTTTCTAAAATGAAACAAAAGCCATGAATATGGCGACAGAATACGGTCTTTGATTACTTACCTGTCACCGCTATCGCGGTTTTTTTTATATTTTTTACAAGTCCACACGCTGACGCATGTGGCTACACGCTTTTACCGCTTCGCGGCAATATATCATAAAAAAACTTTACCAAATCGAGTTACTTTTTTTCACTTAACTTTATGATTTTCAATAAATTAAATCAGATTAGCCCGATGCGTATGAGGCATCGCCCTTTAGTATTATACGATAGATCGGCAGGCGATCAGTCTGCAATATAAAATCAACAAAGTCGAGACAGAAGATCAAGAGAGAGGAGACTTAATTACAAAATGAACACCCTAACTTAACACCATTTAGCTTCAATGCAATGTGCTACTTAATCTAAAAAAAATTATTTTCCCAACTCTAAAACATCAACTGCATTTTTGGGGTCAATTTAGGCGCTTGCATAAAACTTTATTGAAGAAATTTACATAACAAAGATAAATTTTAATACCAAGATGAAATATAGGCTTTGCAAGGGGAACTAGGAACGGACTTGGCTTTTCTGCTTTAGAAGCTCAGATAAATTCTTTACGCGCCTTTGCAGAGCCAAGCTTAAGCTCGTAACGGTATTTAGCAATCGTACGCCTCGCGCAAGGAATTCCTTTTGCCTCGATCAATTTTGAGATGGTGGCATCTGAAAATGGTTTTTTCTTATTTTCATTTCGAATGATTTCGGCAACTAAATTTTTTACGCTTTTAGCCGAGATATCAGACCCATCGCTATGGACAAATCCATGTGTAAAAAAAGAACGGAGCGAAAGAAGTCCTTTTGGAGTGTTAATATACTTGTTTAAGACAGCTCTTGTGATCGTCGATTCGTGAAGCTGAAGTTCAGAGGCGATTTCGAGCATGGTCATGGGAAGTAATTTTCCGTCTTTTTCTTTCAAGAAATTTTTTTGCTTCTTCACCAATACATGCGCAATTTTTACCAAGGTTTCATTTCTTTCCGTTAAATTTTTTAGCATCCACTTTGCAGACGCAATTTTTTTTTCGATAAAATCCTTTGTTTCTGGTAAAAGTGTTTTACTCTCAAGCAACTTAAGGTATCGAGGATTTAACTTTAGGGGGGGGAGTGGGTCTTCGTTTACAAAAATTACGAATTCGCCTTCTTCTTCTTTTATCGTAATATCTGGAATGATCGTTTGAGTGGTTTCGCTTGTAAAACTTGAAATGGGATTTAATTCAAGCTTTGCTATCTCTTGAAGTGCCTTGGCTATCATTGGCTCTGAAATTTTTAAAGACTTCATAATCAATGGAATGCGGTTATGCAATAATTCGTCATAATAATTTTCAATGATTTTGTAGCTTAAGGAATTTTCTTTATTTGCTAATTTAAGCTGTATCAAAAGGGATTCCCGGCAGTTAAAAGCCCCGACTCCTTTTGGGTCCAATGTTTTAATTTTTTCAAGAATGGGTTTTAAAAGTTTTTCATCAAATCCATTTAAGAGGGCAATTTCTTGAAGAGGGGTGTTTAAAAATCCATGGTCATCGAAGTTGCCGATCAAGGCTTCCGCTATTTTTAACTCCAAAGGACTATCCAGAATTTCTCGCGCTTGTCCCATCAAATGATCAAAAAGCGTGCTTTTTTGACAGATCAAGCTGTCCAAATAATTTTTAAGTTTTTCATCTTCAAGTGTTTGTCTTCTCTCTTCTGTGCCGCTTTCTTTAAAGTGAGAGCTTAATTCCTCATCTAGCTGATCCATGATTTTAGAATCTTGATTTTCAAAATTAAGTTCCTCATTTAAAGGCTCTTCTATTTCTTCAGGATTATTTTCCCATTCTATTTCGTCGTTTTCACTTTCTAAAATGGGGTTTTGTTCAAGTTCTGCCTCGATTAATGGAAGTAATTCCATGATGGGTAGCTCAAGAAAATGCAAAGCTTGCTGCATTTCATGGCTCATAATGAGGCGTTGCATTTGCTTAAGATTTTGTGTCTGCTTTGGAATCTGCTTTAAATGAGGAGGTTGCATAGGAAATTACTCCTTTTAAATACGTTAACCTCAAAGTACCTCCATTTGTGGTGAATGACAAGTAAAATATTAAAAATAAATAATTAAACTGGTTAATATTAGTTACTTAGATGTTTTTACCTACTTAAGCTTGCACTTTAGTTTCATGATGTGCATAGTCCGGTTTAGGAAGGATGCAAAAATTGCGGTCCTCATAGTAGAGGGGGTGAAAAAATGACATGTAAAAAAACATTTTTCTCTTTATTCATGCTTACCATGATTGGATTTGAGAACACGGATGCTCTTCAAAACGGAAATGAATCCGGACAAAATATTCAAAGAAACCTTTTTGAATACAACTTATATGATCGAAATAGAGATCGTCTAAAAGGAAGAGGCATCTATGACGAAGAAGAAGAAGCCTACCCTGAGATGTATCAATATAATAACGAAAGCGATCGACGCCAAGCAACTGATGGTGGCAGATTCCACGAAAACAGCTAAAAATTTGCTTTTAAATAATCTTTAAGTCGTATAAAAATATCTTTTAACAAAAAAATGTTTTGAGGTGTTTTGAAATGCGTAGCTTAAAAATTTACTCGACAATTTTAGCAACTGTCCTTTTTGTTTTTTTCGGAGTGATTTATTGGCCCGTTCTTGGAAAACTCAAAAATGAAAGCTTGACTCACTCTGCAGAAGAAGATCTTGAAGTAGCAAACTTGCAACTTGCAGAAAACCACTTCAAGAAAGCAGAGTATGACCAAGTTTCTGAACTTATTTCTTATCATCAGGATTCTATTTCAGCAAGATCGGATATCGGCGAGGAGTGGCTCAATCTTCTCGTACTACTGAGTGAAAAAACTTTTGATATCCCACAGCTTGTTTTAATCAACGAATATCATCCAGATGCACTTGCCAAAAATGAAAAAGCATCTTTACTTGTAGCTGAAAGCCTCGTGATGCATGAAAACAATGAGTCTTACGAATTATTGCGCGAGAAATGGAGAGGAAAGGAAAGTAAGCTACAGCCCTGGGCAATTCTCGATGCGGATCATCTTTTGCTTCAAGGTCGTTATTCAGAGGGAGCTAAACTTTTAGAAACAAAGCTTGAGGGAAGAGATGAGATTGCAAGACTTACAAGGCTCAGCTTGTTAAATGTTGCAGAAAACCCTGAAAAAGCTCTGGATTATTTAAGTGAAGCTCAAAAATTGGATCCTTCGGATCTGGATGTTTTTCTCTACCAAACAAAAATCCTGGAAAAACTTAAAAAAAATAAAGAAGCCTTAAAAGTATATACTAACGCCATTTTAAAAAATCCAAAATCCATTTTCATGCAGGATCAATTGGCCGATTTTTATATCCGCCTTGGAAAATATCCAGAAGCTATCAAAACATGGGAAAAAGCTTTAAGTACCACTTTAAAAGATGATGATTACATTCAAGGTGAAGCTTTTGTTAAGCTCTATTTTTTTGATAGGATACTGCATGGGCAAAAAAATGATTGGAAAAAGTATATACCCTTAAATACTCCTTTAAAACCTCTTATTTCCTATCTGTTAAATTTAAAAAACGATGAGTTTGTAAATAGCGAAGCTTTCAAAAGCTTGCCACACCACGAGGAATATTCCGATCAAATCCAAGTCGTTTACTGGTTATCTCTTCTAGATGCTTTAAAGCAAAACGATCAGGAAAAAGCTTTAAGCATGATCCTAAACAGTCCATTTAAGGAAGATTCTGTTGATAAGTCTTTAGAAATGAATCTTTTACAGGCAATTCACTTCCAAAAAACGGGATCTTTACTAGATGTTTCCATGCAAGAATTTGCTGCAACCGAGCATCCCTTACTTAACGGTTTAAATGGTAGGCAAGCACTCACTGAAGATATTCAAGCTCTTATAAAAAGCGATGAGATTTTTTCAAGTATTTTGCTAGCTAATGGCTGGACAGATGCTGCACTTAATTTACACAAGATGGAAGTCATTCCGGATCACTTTCCAAGTTGGCTAAAAATGGAAATATCATTAGCCATGAGAAAAAATCAAGGCGATGAAGCGGCTCTAAAATTTGCTTCCAAACAGTCGCAAGATGCGAAATTAAATCTGGTCGCACAGGAAATGACTGCAAGGATTGCTTTAAAAAATGGCAATATGGAATTTGCGACAAGGATTTATGAATCTTTGAAGGATAGTTCTTTTGAGGCAAAATCCTTTCTTGCAAGAAAAGCATTTAAAGAAAGCGACTTTCAAGCAGCTGAGAAACTTACTTTGGAGCTTCTTCAAAAATATCCTGATAATCGCATGCTGATTGACAATCTGAATAAAATTCAAGCCAAAAAATCCGCTTGATTTGATGCTCTTTTTGTGTTAAAACTTATTCCTCATACAGGGGAAATTTGCATGAAAGTTATAAATACGGCGCTGCCGGATGTTAAAATTATAGAACCGAATTTTTTTGGAGATGACCGCGGCTTCTTTTTTGAAAGCTATAACCAAAAAATTTTAAAAGATGCCGGGCTTGATGAAGAATTTGTTCAGGACAATCACTCAAGATCTGCAAAGCATGTTTTGCGAGGTTTGCATTACCAGATTAAAAATCCCCAAGGAAAGCTCGTTCGCGTGGTAACGGGGGAAGTCTATGATGTCGCAGTCGATATTCGGAAAAATTCCACAACATTTGGAAAGTGGATCGGCGTTATTTTGAGCGAACAAAATAAACGCATGCTTTTTGTTCCGGCAGGTTTTGCGCACGGCTTTTTAGTTTTATCGGATTCAGCTGATTTCCTTTATAAAACAACCTCATTTTATGACCCGGGATCTGAACGCTGTATCAGATGGGACGATGAAGATCTACAAATTTCTTGGCCGTTAAATAATCATAAGCCAATACTTTCAGCAAAAGACCTAAACGGAAACACATTTAAATCGGCGGAAATATTTTCATGAAGAAAATTTTGATTACAGGAGTTTTGGGACAAGTCGGTTATGAATTGCAGCGCACTTTGGCTCCTTTTGGAAAAGTCATCGGCATCGATAAAGATGAAATGGATCTTACAAATGAACAAGCAATCAGGAGCTTTATAAGAAATGTTCACCCAAACATCATTGTAAATCCGGGCGCTTATACGGCTGTTGATCAAGCTGAAAGCGATTCTCAAATTTGCATGGCAATTAATAAAGATGCCGCAAAAGTCATTGCCGAAGAAGCACAAAACTTAAATGCCTTGCTTGTACATTATTCGACAGATTATGTTTTTGATGGTTCATCTAAAGTTCCCTACACTGAAAATGATCTTCCAAAACCTTTGAATGTTTATGGCCTCTCAAAGCTTGAGGGGGAAAAGGCTATTCAAGAAACGTGTGAGAAGCATATTATTTTACGCACTTCCTGGGTTTATGGCGCGCGCGGCAAAAACTTTCTTTTGACCATGCTAAAGCTTGGAATGGAAAAGTCTAATTTAAGCATAGTTTCAGACCAGATCGGAGCTCCGACATGGAGTCGTATGATCGCAGAGGCAACAGCGCAAATCTTGTCAAAAAATTCTTTAGAGTATGGAATTTATAATTTAACGTCATCTGGCAAAACTTCCTGGCTTGAATTTGCAGAAACTCTATTTTCTTTCTACGCTGAAAAAAATCCGGATTTTAAAAAACCGGAACTTTCCGGAATTTTAACAAAGGATTATAAAACGAAGGCTGCAAGACCCATGAATTCGGTTTTATGCCACAATAAGTTAAATTCAAAGCTTGGGCTCTACATGCCGGACTGGAAAGATGCTCTCAAATTATGCATGGAAGACATGGAATAATATTGAACTTCTTGCGTTATTAAAATTTTCCTGTATAATAAGCCTTCTCTTAG
>JBEPVN010000042.1:0-18832 GCA_041691015.1 Parachlamydiaceae bacterium
CTTGCGTTACCGGTGGTTGTCACCACCGGCTAGCTATGTAAAATCGCTTCGCGATAAGAAAAAAGCCTAAAGGTCCGAGTCTGTTGGTCTCTCGAGGTAAAAAAGCGTGCAGATGCTGTATCTGATAAGCTTTTTATCGTTGTGTTCAGTGTCGATATAAGAGGCGAAATTACAAGTTTTTTAAAATGGATTGTATATTCTATTCTGATAAGATTAGAAGGAAAATTTGCATTTCTGACAAGGACTGTTGACCAAGTATAATCTTTAAATAAATTATTTGCATACTCATGAATTAATTGGGATATGGATTGAAGATACTCCTTGTCTTGAACTTGTGAGGGAGCTACCATAAAGTTTGAAATGACTTTAAATTTAGCAGTCGAATTTATCGATTTATAATAAAATTTTCCAAGGCTGTCTACATATGAAGCATTCGAAAAGATCAATGAAGAAGTTTCTATAAGTTTATCGTATGCGGGTTTAAAACACATTGATACTGAAATCCAACGAAGCTTTAGGGAATTAAATAAGCTTGCAGCTAAACTTGCAATATTTAAAAAATTTACCTTTTTATTTGAAGAGAGATAGCTTAGGGCTAACGTTGAAATTATACGGGCAATATAAAGAAATTTCATCACTTCATGACTTGTGTAATTTTTCCATTTCGCATCGATATTCGGAATATATTTGTTTAACTTTAAGGGTTTTACATATTTATTAAGGTCATAAAGCGTAAAATATGGTAATGTTGAAGTTGCAATAGAACAGGCCATTACCTTAAAACGAGCGTCGTGTGTTTTATTTTCTTCTAATTTTTCATTTATGCGAACAAATGTAAATCCTAGCGCTAATAAATCTGTGAAAATCATGAATTGGTTAATTTTAAAGATAGTTGGGCTAAATTCTGAATACGTTTGTAAATAATTAAGACAAGCTTGAGCTATATTGTAGATAGCATAAGCTTTTTCAAATAAATCGCTTTTTTTTACAGGAGGGGGCAAACAAACTTTTACATTTGCTCTATGACCAATACCTGAAATTTCAACAGAAGTAGAATACTTTGACGGAAGAAGAGTGCAAACGCTGCATGCGGGTAAATTCTTTTTTTCGAAAGTAGTTAAATAACTAGTTGTAGTATGCGTATATGTTTGTGCACTCACGTAGCTTTTATAATGCTTCGTAGAATGTGAAGAGATGCGACTGTTGAGAAGATTCTGATTTCCATTTTCTAATTGTCCTTTAAAACAGTCCCTATGAAAAACATGCTTCATGCAAACGTAAATGGCGGGATTTGCATCCGTTATTTGGTCGTCATAACAAATAGCGCACTTGTCTTCGCCCCCAAAATTTTCCGCTCTAATTTCTAACATTTTATAAGTAGTTGTCTTTTTATTAAAGTTAGGATCATTGATAGGGGTTTCTTTGGTAAAAACAAACCATTTGATCTTTGAATTTTTGAATAAGCTGTAGCCTGTGCCTAACGCATTTACAAGAAAATAAAAACGGTTTTTAGAAAGAGAAGCGAGGCCTAAATTTAAGACTACTTTTGCGATGTGAAGCGTTTTTGCATTTTTTTGAAAGCTACTTGTAGTTTCTTTTTCTGATTCTAGCCTATATCTAAAAAAAACCAATGCGCCAACAAAAAATGTTGTAGAAAGAAGTGCTGCTCTACCATAATTATTTGAAGAAATAGCGTACTTTGACCAAACTACATTAAATAAGTGTGCTGAACCAGAAACCAATCCTACAAAATTAATCGCGTTAAAAATTTGTTGAATTTCATCAATGTATCCAATTGAAGTTTCTTGAATCCATTTTATTGCGCTGCTTTGATTTTCCGAATTTTCTTTAATAGAACGATAAAAAACACTTTCAAAGAGAGAACATGCAGGCAAAATTTGCCCTGTCTCAAGTTTTGATCCAAGGTAAGAACAATATTCAGGAATTCTAGATTGAATATTAGATAGATTCATAATAGTTTTTCATTTCTTTTTGTTTGTTCTGTAAATGTTTAATAAAAAATTAATATATAGGTTTTTTTATAAAGTGTCAATTATTTTTAATTCTTGAAATTCAAGTATTTTTTTTAAAAATATGTTGCTTTCTCACTAAAATCGTGCAAAAAAAAACTATATCATGTAAGTTCATGAATACAAGAAATTGTTTTTAAGAACCATAAAGGGGGAATTCATGAAAAAAGTTGTTTTAAAAAGACAGCTATTATCATTCGTAGTTAGTATGTGCGCTTGTTTTGCTTCTGCAAATGCTGCCGCAGAAACTTCTATTGCCAATGAAAATAGTTCGAGTTTGAAAGATAGCGATTGTTCAAAAGATTTGTTGCTTGCCTACTTTCCTGAAAGTTTTGTGAAAGAAACTTTTACTAAATTCAATGTACCAAAAGATAAGTGGAGCGCACTCATTAAAGGCTTAAACGATAAAGATAAGGAAGTTATAAGAGTCGTAGAAGATAAAGCCTCTAAAATGACCCCAAACCCATTAAAAGATCCTCAGCAAAGACAGCTTGCTGTCAAATTATTTAGAGAAACTCTTCTTGAAATTTTTTCAAATGTGATGAAAGCAAATGGCGTTACAGATGATACTCAAATCTCTTCGATGTTAGATGATATCCAACAACAAAAAGCAAAACGCATTGCGATGTGCATTAAAAAAGACAGTGATGCAAATAAATCGGATTCTGACGATTTGGACGATGATGACGATGATGATGATTACGACGACGATGATGATGATGATGACGATGATTTGGATGATGAAGATGAAGAAGATCTTAAAAACAGCGGAAATCAAAAAGTAAAACCGTCTTAATTTTTTTAAGCCTGCCACTTTTGTCCGCAAACTCTTACGGACAAAAGGGCAAAATTCAAGGGATTTGATGATAGAAAAAAAATTGAGAGTTGTCGTACTCATCCAAGCGAGAATGGGTTCTACAAGATTGCCTGGTAAAGTTTTAAAAGAAGTCATGGAAAAACAGCTGCTTCAATACTTGATCGAACGATTAAGAAGAGTTGAGCTTGCAGATGAAATTGTGATTGCCACAACAACAAATTCTGAAGATCAACAAATTGTGGATTTTTGCCATGTCGAACAAATACCTTTATTTCGCGGAAGCAGCGAAGATGTTTTAGAGCGTTTTTATTTGGCTGCAAAAACTTTTAAGGCAGATGTCGTCGTCAGAATTACCGCAGATTGTCCGCTTATCGATCCAAAGCTTGTGGATCAAGTCATCAAGTACTATCTTGACAATTACCCAAAATATGATTATGTCTCAAATTCACATGTACGTTCTTTTCCAGTCGGCATGGATGCGGAAGTGTTTTCATTTAAAGTGCTTGAAGAAGCCTTTCAAGAAAGCCGTCTGCCAGAAGAGCATGAACATGTTACCCCATTTATCTATAGGCGTCCAAACCGCTACCATTCCGGCCTCATCACGCATGAGCCTAATTTATCTCACTTTAGATTGACTGTAGACACTCAAGAAGACTTAGATTTGATAAGTTTGATATTAAAGGAGCTTTATCCAAAAAAACCCGAATTCAATATGAACGATGTCGTCAGAGTGTTAAGGGTGGACCATCCTGAGTGGGTTATGATCAATGCCAACATCAAACAGCGCGAGCTGCGTTAACCTTAATATTAAAAATGTAGCTAATCTTAAACTTTGTTCAACGTTAGCTACACTTCAAGTCCCTGATATCTCTTTGTAGGCGTTGTTGCGGAGGATGCATGCATCGCATTCCAAACAGGGTTGCTTATTTTTTGGATCATAACAACTAAATGTCATCTCCAAAGGAGCTTTTAAGGATAATCCAAGAGAAATGATTTCTGCTTTATTTAAGTTTAGAAGTGGAGCTATCAATTTTGGAGCATTGCCTGCGCAACCTTTAACTGTAGCTACCTGCATCACTCTTTGGAAACAATCAATAAATTCCTGGCTGCAATCGGGATATTTCATGTCGAGTGCGTTTGGCCCAATATAAATTTCGCCGGCAGAAAAAATTTCTGCCTGCGCCATCGCAAAACTTAAGAAAATTGTATTTCGACCGGGAACATAGGTGTTTGGCGTCGATGCTTGTTTCATCTCTTCTGGTGTCCGATTTTTTGGAACAGAAATATCTGAGCCATGACTTGAACTTAAAAGAGAGGAATTTCCAAAACTTTTGGGGTCGATCGTTATGATCTTATGGGCAATATTATAATATTGGGCTATTTTCTTTGCGGATTCAAGCTCAATTTTATGGCGCTGTCCATAGTCAAAGCTTAAAATAAGGCATTCTCGTTTTTTTTGAAGAGCTAGGGCTAAAACTACCGTAGAATCCAAACCACCGCTCATCAAAACAATTGCTTTCATCATACGCCTCTTTTTAAAGGATCCCATATAAATTTATGCGTCTGAAGATTTAGCCGGATCGGTAACTTATCTTTCAAAATCCATTCGACCAGGGTTTTAGCTTCCAAAACATTGAAAACGGGTGAAAATAAAACGTTGTTTGCGCGTGAATAAAGATTGTATTGCTCGCATATTTCTTTTGCGAAGTTGTAGTCTTCTTCATTTGAAATCACAAATTTAACTTCGGCAGAAGGAGGTAGAATATCGAGGTTGGACATCAGGTTTTTGTGGCTCATTTTGCTGCCTGGACACTTAATATCGAGGATAGTAATGATGCGAGGATCGACATTTGCAATGGATAATGAGCCGCCGGTTTCCAAGCTTACTTTAAAATTTTGATCTGAAAGCAATTTCATCAAAGTGTGGACATTTTCTTGTAAAAGAGGCTCGCCGCCAGTAACGCACACATGAAGACAACTATTTTTTTGAGTTTCTTCCACGATCGAGTCTATCGTTTTTGGAATGCCCCTTCCAAAGGAATAACTGGTGTCGCACCATGTGCAGCGCAAATTACAGGCAGCTAAGCGGATAAATGTAGTCGGTAGGCCTACAAGGCTTGTCTCTCCTTGAACGCTTGCAAAAATTTCGATGATATTTAAATTCATGTTATTCCTTCTGGATTTTTAATCTTGTATTATTGCATTTTAAAGAATTATAAGTAAAGGGATACAAGGGTTTTTAAAAAGATGAAAAAAGATATTAAGCGTATTGCAATCACAGGGGGAGCTGGCCAAATTGCCTACCAGCTTTTATTTAAGTTAGCATCCGGTGAAGTGTTCGGGCACGATCAAAAAATAAGCCTCCACATTTTGGAAGTCGAATCGATGTTGAAAGTTCTTGAAGGCGTTAAAATGGAGCTTGACGATTGCGCTTTTAAATTGTTGAAAGAAGTTCATATTGGATCTGACCCTAAAATTATTTTTAAAGATGTCGATTATGCGCTTCTTGTAGGAGCCAAACCACGCGGCCCCGGAATGGAACGCTCTGACTTGTTAAATGAAAATGGAGAGATTTTTGTTCACCAGGGGAGAGCTTTAAATGAAGTTGCAAGAAGAGATGTTAAAGTTATTGTAGTTGGCAATCCATGTAATACGAATTGCTTGATTGCGATGAAAAATGCTCCCGATTTAAACCCTCGGAATTTCCATGCCATGACACGTCTCGATCAAAATCGGGCAACAAGTCTTCTTGCTAAAAAAGCTTGTGTTGATGTTGAAAATGTTAAAAATGTTACCATTTGGGGCAATCACTCGGCAACACAAGTCCCTGATTTTTTTAATGCTAAAATCAACAATAAGCCTGTATTGGAAGTCATTCAAGATCGGGATTATCTTCAAGTAGAGTTTATATCCACTGTGCAAAAAAGAGGGGCTGCCATCATTGCTGCGCGTGGAAAATCGTCTGCGGCTTCTGCTGCGCAAGCAATAGTTGATTCCATCGCAGCCTTGGAAAGAAAAACAGAAGAGGGCAATTGGTTTTCAAGCGCTGTTAGAAGCGATGGCAACGCGTATGGTATTCAAGAAGGGCTTATTTTTTCATTCCCTTGCGTATCAAAAGGCGGCGGCGATTACGAGATCGTCAAAGGCCTTGCCTGGAATGACTTTTTAAAAGAAAAAATCATCGTTTCAGAAAAAGAGCTGATCGAAGAAAAACATTTGGTTCAAAATAAATTATAGCGAGGCTTTTTAGATGGGCGATGTATTATTTGAAATTAAAGAAGAACAACTGGAAACAGGTTTAAGAGGCTATCCGGTAGGATACTGCACAACATCTACAGTAGATCCTGTCAAGGGACTTTTTTATGGAGGAATTCCTGTAACAGAACTTGGAAGTAATAGACCAGAGGAGGTTATATATCTTCTTTACTACGGAAAAAAAGGCACTAGCCAAGAAGTAGACCAATTTTCAAAAGAATTAATCAAACGTTCCGCGTGTTCCAAAAAAACAATCGAACACATCAGGATGCTGCCAAAGACCGGTCACCCGATGAAGCTTTTTTGCGCGGCCATTTTAATTTGTGGAATGTATGAGGGAACGGATGATTACAGGCAAGATTGCTTAAATCTGATTGCAAAAGCTCCAGAAATTGCAGCCACGGTCATTAATTATCACGCAGGATGGGGAGATAACAATCCGTCGAAGGGAGAACTTGGGTACATGGAAAATTTTACCCAAATGTTAAAAGCCCCAAATACCGACTTGAACGAATTGACAGAAGTGTTTAAGTTGTTTAATATCTTGCATTACGATCATGGCGGCGGAAATTTATCCACTTTTGTCGGAAAAGCTGTAGCTTCTGGCCTGGAAGATATGTATGGATCCATTAATGCAGCAATGTCAGCTTTGGCTGGCCCAAGACATGGGAAAGCAAACCAGGATTGCCTCCATTTTGTGGAAGAGATTTTAAAAGAAACAGGTGAGAATCCGACAGCTTTACAAACTGAAAAATTAATTCGTCAAAGGCTTGAAAATAATGAACTTGTTTTTGGTTTCGGGCATGCTGTTCTTCGGGTCGAGGATCCAAGAGCGACTGTTTTTTACAATCTTGCGGATAAAAAATACAAAGATCATCCTCTTGTAAAAATGGCGCGTCATTTAAGAGTGCAAGGCACAAAAGTTTTAAGCGAAAATCCAAAAATTTCAAGCCCTTATCCAAATGTGGATGCGATTTCAGGGATTGTTTTAACGGCAGCCGGATTTCCCTATCCGGAATATTACACAGTACTTTTTGGATTATCGAGACTTGTCGGTATTTCAATACAGATCGTATATGAAAGATGCGAGGCAAGAGATGGCAAGGGGACTCCTATTGTAAGACCAAAATATATATTTAAAGTTAAGGAACCGGTAAAATCATGACTCTTTCTGATATTCAATTTATTTTTAATCGCGCATTTTCAAAAAGTTTTACTTTAAAAAAGCTTGGACTTGTTTTCCTGGTACTTGCCCTATGCGGCGTCCTTGTGGTGTTTTTTAGAGGACTTGCGTTTAACGCAGGGCACTGGCTGACATTAAGCCTTTCTTTTTTACCTATTTTTTTATGCGCCGGATTTTTATTGTCCGCAGGCATACTTTTGATCCGTATTTATCATGATGAGATCAAAAATAAAACAATCAAGTATGGCGATGTCTTTGCAAAATCATGGGAAATTGTTTTAGGAGCCTCTTATTTTTCCGTCCCTATTATTTTGTGTTATCTTTTAATGTGGATGTTGCTTGGCATTTTTTTTCTGTTGCGTGACATCCCGATGTTTGGACAATTTTTTGCAGTGCTTTTATCTTTTGCACCCTTCTTAATCAATTTGGGATCAATTCTTCTATGTTTGCTTAACTTTGCGCTTCTTTTTTTTGTAGCCCCAGTTATTGCCTTAAAAGGATTTAACAAAATGCAGATTTCAAAAGTACTTGTGAACAGGCTTCAGAAAGATCCATTTTCCAATTTTTTATTTGCAATCATTGCCTCGCTGCCGCTTTTGTTCGTTGTAGGCATTTTATCTATTGCGGCATTTTTGACAGGGACTATTTGTTATGTGTGCGAGCAGCCCATTTATACGGTTTTACAATGGTTTGTCATTATGATTCCATTTACGGCCCTTTTAACGCCGGCTATTGTCTTTTTCTTTAATTTTGCTGCAGAGGCTCATGTGCTGCTTCAAAAAGAACAGAAAAAAAACATATGATATCTTATAATCTGCACGCTCTATTATCGGTCACGATTTTAAGTTTGGTCCATATTTTTGCGGGCAGATTTTCTTTTACTAAAAGCATTTGGCATTCAAGATTTTTGTCGATGTCTGCAGGAGTTGGCGTAGCTTACGTGTTTATTGAGCTCATGCCAAAGCTTGGAATTTCAGAGACCACTTTGCAGGCTATTTCAACGGATATGATCCCATTAAAAGAGCGACATGTTTATTTAGTCTCTTTTTTAGGGTTTCTTTTTTTTTATGGGGCTCACCGCATTTCAACAGAAGGGAGTCGTGTTCAATCTGATCTTGCTTTTTACCTGAACATGGTCAGTTATGTTTTTCTTAATTTTTTGGTGGGTTATGAAATCGTGGATATTCATGATCCGTTTATTCAACCCCTTTATCTTTTTACTTTTGCACTCGCCCTTCATTATTTTATTACGGACCATTCCTTAAGACAGAAACATCCATTCATTTACAACGACATTTGCAAATACATTCTTTGTATGGCTCTTTATGCAGGCTTTATTGCGGGGATTTTAACGGAAATTCCTCAAAATTACATCATTTATGGAGTAGCTTTTGTTGCGGGTGGGATGATTTTGAATGTTTTGAGTTTTGAGCTGCCAAATGAACAAAAAGAAACCGGTTTTTTGAGCTTTGCACTTGGGGGGATTTTTTACTCCATTATTCTCGTATATCAGGGGTAAAATTTGCTGTTGTTTTTTTATTGTATTTTCGCGATAAAGAAGATGTAGTGTAAAATAATTTTTATAGGGGGGTTCTTATGTCACACAAATCTTGCGATTCTCATGGTTGCGGATCACATAAACATTCAGATCATGGGTCTCACGGCTGTGGATGCGGTTGCGATTGCGATTCTTGCGATTGTAAAAGCTGCAAATGCTCATGTCATGGCGAATGCGATTTTTCTCATGAATTATTGCAAATGGCAGATGATGCCTGGATGTGCTTGCTAAAAGACAAAATCAAGCAAAAAATTGAAGGTTTAAGCGGTCAGCATTTGAATGCTCTTGCAGATATCGTAGCTAATGCAAATCATGCGCGCTGGAGCAATAAGATGAAGGCTAAGGAAGCTGTCGAAGATTTTGAAGACCAAGTCGAAGACTTCTTTAATAAGCATTAAGATTTAAGCGATGAGTAAAGCATAAGTTGCTCTAAAAGCATAAGTGTTTTAGAGCAACTAAAGCTTAATAAAAATTAGCTTTTTTTTAGTTCCATCTCGTCTAAATGGCTCTAAACTAGGGAAACCCAAGCTAAGGGGAACGCTCTTTAGTATTAGTTAGTTTTGTATTCTCCATTTTGCACTATAAAACTTCAGATAAACCAAAAATTAAAATATATAATACATATTTATACAATCTTAATAATTAACTGTTACTATCTCTTTTTTATAAAAGAGTGTACAGATGGATTATTTAAATTGTTTTTCCAAATCATTTAATGAAAATTTAACTCAAACATCCCTTTATAGGGGTCTTCAAGATGAGGCTTTATTAAAAAGAGTGGCGTTTGCTGCTCTTCCTGTCATTACGATGTATCAGCCTGTATCAAAAATTGTCAATGTGAGCCTTCACTTATACCAATTGCATCTTAATTTATCAAACGGCATATCGAAACAAACACTTGTACATACAGCTTTACTGACTGCAAATATTGCAGCTTCTTACCTTTACCCTGAATTTTCTGCTCTTGCAACAATTACTTCAGAGCTTATTTATAATTTACATGAGTTAACAGGGCATATTAAAGAGGCTAATGTAAAGCTTGCAGCATTAAAGATTTTACATATCATGCATAACCTCATAAATATCGGATTGCTATTTCACGTAACTCCAGAAAGGCTCTTAATTTCACTTTTAATTCAGGCAGTAAAAGAGCTTCATATCGCGTATCACGAGTATAAATCGGAACATTATTTAGAAACTGCAGCTAACGTTCTTTATGCCGGGATTAGATTAAAAGCTGCATCTCCACATTATAGAGAAGTACACCGCAATTTTTATGGAAAGGAAATTACACAAAAAGAGGTCGATGATCTCGTTAAGCTTTTAGAGGTCCAAAAAAACCTTAAACCTACCGTAAGGGATAATTGCGAAGAGGGGGCTTCCTCTGAAATTTACGATCCGATCCAAAAGGTCATTGAAGTACCAAATACAAGAGTTGAATTCACAAATAGCTGTGAAGAGGGTCTTAGTCTTAATTTTGAAGCAGTTGATAAAATAATTCCTGTTTTAGAAGCTCCTGCAACAGAAGAAAAAGTAAGTCTGGATACTCTGCTAAAAAAAAAGAATTTCAAAAATATCATTCGCAACATTAATCTCGATGGTAATAAAATTTCCAATGTTTCCTTCGAAAATTTAAAAGTAATTGATTCAACTTTTAGGAATATGGAGATTGAGTATTCTAATTTTCAAACAATGACGATTGAAAATTCTAATATCTTTAAAGTTCGGGTGACAGGATGTTTATTTGGACACAGTAATTTTGTAAAGACAAATATAGTGAATTGCGATTTCGTTAATACTACTCTATATGACTCAAATTTAACTCAGAATATGATCCTGATGTCAAGATTTACAACTTTTCGCGTTTATAATTCAAATTTTTTTAAAACTAGTTTTGCGTATTCTTATTTTATGGAAAATAAAATTGAGGGAGCTCATTTTAGGGAAAATAATTTTATTAGGAGTGGGCTTGAATCTGTTGTCCTGGAAAGATCTCTATTTGAGCGGACAATATTTAAAAAAACCATTATGAAGTTTAATCGTTTCAAAAGAGTTCAATTTTCACATTGTGACTTAAAAAGCGCAAGACTTCTCGATAATGATTTCGATGAAATCATTTTTGACTGCTCCGATTTAAAAAAAGCCACCTTTAACTGGTCTAAATTAAGTAAAACATTTTTTCATGATTCTGATCTGACAGCAGCTTGCTTTAATGATGCCATATTAGCTGACGTTAGCATAATATCTTCCAGGCTATCTGAAAGCACATTTTTTCTTACAAAAGTCTCAAACTCCAGAATCATCGATTCAAATCTAATAAATACTCTTTTGTTTGAAACCGCTTCACAGTTTCTCATTGAAGGAGGGACTGCAAATATCATTACAAAACCTGTGATTGGCCTGCTCTATGATTTTGAACTTGAACCTCCCTTAACAAGAATTATTTACAAATGCGCAAGAAAAACTGAAAGTATTGTATTTAGATTCCAATCAAGACCAAGAGGTATGGACATGGAAGCTTTGAGAGGAGAGATCAGCGTCAAAATCCAGGAAGAAAGCCTTCAGCCTCGCGTTATGCCATTACCGCAATTTATTATCAAAAATAATCATTCTAATGCAGAAATAACAAAAGTTAAAGAATATGCAAAAAAGGTGATGCAAAATGTTGATGGTTTGATCATTGGAGGCGGAGAAAGCCTGGATCCGAGATTTTATGGCCATAAAGCAAATTCCTCAGTAGAGCAAACACCTTTAAGGTCGATTCTTGAATTTTCTTTAATGGAAGGAGCGGAAAATACAAATGTTCCGACTCTTGCTGTATGCCGCGGTGTTCAAAGCTTAAATGTGTTTCATGGTGGTACCCTTCATCAAAATGTCGAGAAACATTTTTGTATGGTTCACAATCTAAAGCTTACAGAGGATGTTCTTCAGACTAAGCCCGGGCAAATTGCAAGGGACATTTTAAATGGGACGGAGATTGCCGTATATTCGATGCATTTCCAAGCCTGCAATGAAATTGGAAATGGACTGCATGTAGCGATCCGCGATTATGGAACCCCCGAACTATTAATCAGTGAATTAAAGCCGGGAGTTGATTATCCCCTATTTATCGGAACACAGTTTCATCCGGAAGCATCCCATATGAAGACTTTTGTTGATACCCACAAAAATAATCATAATTTTTTTGAGGATTTACAAAAACGTGCCTCTAAAAAACTTAATACAGCCTGGATAAACAGATTGCACTTTTTATAACGCGCTTTATATAATCTTAATAATCATTTATTATGCTTTTTTTATTATATAATTGGAGTGTGTAAATGTATTATTTAGATGATTTTTTAAAAGATTATAATGAGACCAACTCCGATAGCTCTTTTAATCCAAACTTGACCAAATCCGTACTATTCCAGGATCCGGATCTTGATACGACCCATTTATTAAAAAGAGTCGCTATTGCCTCCCTACCGATCATTACGATGTATCAGCCCGTATCAAAAATTGTCAATTTGAGTCTTCATTTGTACCAATTGCATCTTAATTTATCAAACGGCATATCGAAACAAACAATTGTACATTCAGCTTTAGTGACTGCAAATATTGCAGCTTCTTACCTTTATCCACAATTTTCTGCTCTTGTAACAACTACTTCAGAGCTTATTTATAATTTACATGCGTTAACAGGGCATATTAAAGACGCCAATGTAAAGCTCGCAGCATTAAAGCTTTTACACATCATGCATAACCTTATAAATATCGGATTGTTATTTCACGTAACTCCAGAAAGGCTTTTAATTTCACTTCTAATACAGGCAGTAAAAGAGCTTCATATAGCATACAACGAGTATAAATCGGAACATTATTTAGAAACCGCAGCTAACATTCTTTATGCCCTGATTAGATTAAAAGCTGCAGCTCCACATTATAGGGAAGTACACCGCAACTTTTATGGAAAGGAAATCACACAAAAAGATTTGGATGATTTGCTGGATAATTTAGAATCGGTTAAAAATACTCTAAAACCAGTAGAGGAGATTGAAGAAACTAAAGTTGAAGAAAAGCAAACTGTAAGAGCAAAAAAGAGTTTTCCTCAAAAAATCATTGAAAAAGCGAAGACAAATCCTGTTACCAAAGCCATAAAAAAAGTTTTTGACATTTCATTTGATGAAAAAAAAGTCGCTCGTTGTGAGGATGAAAAAATTAAAGTAGATTTGGATAGAGTATTAAAAAAACATCATTTTAGAAACAGTATCCGCAACGTCACAATCGATAGCAAATCTTTTAATGGTGTCTCTTTTAAAAATTTAAAAATTTATGATTCGACTTTCACAAATATTAAAATCTCAAAGTGCAGCCTCTCTAACCTGAAAGTTAAACACTGCATTGTTAAAAAAAGCAGTTTTAAAGACCTGTTCTGGAAAGATTGCAAGGTATCTGAAACAAACCTTGCAAATAGCGTTTTTATAAATATCAATTTTTCTTCTCTTGTGCTGTTAAATTCACAAGTAAGCGATAGTACTTTTGCAAGAGTCCAGTTCAAAAATTGCAAGATAAAAAAAACTCATTTTGATGATACGGTATTTTACCACACGTTTTTTGAAGTTTCTGCCATTAAAAAAAGTCATTTTCATCAAGCTAAAATAGGTCTTAGCACGTTTAGTGATTCTGTTATTGAAAGAACAGAATTTAAAGAAACATACTTTTCTAAATCATTTTTTGATGATGTTAAATTTTGTAGGAATCAATTTTTATCCAGCAGAGTAAATCAATCGGGTTTTGTGGACTCAGAATTTGATGGGGATCAGTTTACAGACTCCACTTTTACTCAAACTAATTTTCGAACGATTGAGTCTGTAAACAGCCGTTTTGACAAAGTAAAATTCGATAGATGCATATTAAAGAGCACTCGTTTAATTAAATCTGAATTTAAAGAGGTTCACTTTAAAAATTCCAAATTAAAGAAAATTCAATTTAATTGGTCTAAATTTTCAAAAACTGGATTTAAAAATTGTAATTTGGAAGTGGCATGTTTTAATGACGTTTCGTTGAAAGAGGTTAGCTTTACAGCTTGTAAATTATCAGAGAGTACTTTTTTTCAAACAAAGGTGAAGACGTCCAAAATTATTGATTCCAATTTAAAAGACGCACTTTTATTGGACACAAAAGAGCAGTTTACAATTATGGGCGGCACCCCGCATGAGATTACAAGACCTGTGATCGGGCTGCTCTATAATTTTAAGGATGAGGGAGCCTATACGACCCATATTTTTAAAGCTGCAAGAAAAACAGGAAGCATTGTTTTAAGATTTCATAGCAAGCCAAAAAATATTGACAAAGAAAAACTCGAACAAGAAATACAGACTAAAATCGTTCAACATCAATTGACATTTAGCACAAAACCGATCCCTCAATACATAATCAAGAGCGATAATCCAGAATCCGAAATAAGCAAAGTAAACGCCTATGTTTTAAAAATCATACAAAATGTTAACGGTTTGATTATTGGGGGAGGGGATGATATGGAACCTGAATTTTATAATCGCGTGGAAGCTGATGAGACTTTTCCGGAAAATACAAAATTAAAGTCTACAGTAGAGTTTTCTTTGATGAGCCAGGCAGAAAAGACCAATACGCCGACTCTAAGCATTTGCAGAGGGATTCAAAGCTTGAATATTTTTCGTGGGGGAACTTTGAATCAGAAAGTCTATTCTCATTGGGATAAACAACATGCATTAACAATCAGGGAAGAAGTCCTTAAAAGAGATAGTGGCAAAGTAGCTGAAACGCTACTAAACGGCAGAAATATCATTGCCCTTTCCATGCACAGCCAAGGGATTGAGATATTAGGCTATGGTCTTGATATTGTGATGGAACATGATGGAAATCCGGAGTGTGTGATAAGCGAGCGAAACCCGGAAGTTCCCTATCCCATTTTTATAGCGACGCAGTTTCATCCAGAAGCGCATCTCATGAAATGGTTTAGCAAAGAGGATTTATACAAAAATAATAGTAACTTTTTTACAAATCTAAAAATGCGCGCCATCCAAAAAATGAATCTAACTTAAAGGTGAGCTTTTAGTTTAAGGAGCGCCAAGCAGTCAACTTAAGATTCGACCCACTAATCGATTGGAGTTTTTAAGTTTTTTCCTTGCATTTTCATGAGTTATTGGTTTATTGTTCTCTTTAATAACCATTTAAATTCATGATGAGGTAAAAATGAATATCACTGAAGTTATGGGCCATCTGGCCGCTGATCCGGAAACTAGGTTTACATCGAACGGGCAAAAAGTTATCGCGTTAAGACTTGCGAGCAATTCCAAAGCCGGCGGTAAGGATGAAACAATGTGGTGGAATATATCTATTTGGGAAGATCGCTGCAAGATAGACAAGATGCTGCCTTACCTAAAAAAAGGAAGCGCTCTTATTATTGTCGGCGAAATGAAAACACGTCTTTACACAGATAAAGAGGGTCGTCCTCAAATCTCCCATGACCTGACAGCAGACATGGTGCGTTTTAGCCCATTTGGCAAGCCAGATAGCATGAAACAAGAAGGCGGACAATCTCAGCAAGGAGCTTATCCATCTTCAAATTCAGCTCCAAATCAAGCTCCTTATAACGGTGCGCCTCAAACTAATTATACCGGTTCAAGCTACGGCCAAAACCAATCTGCAAGTATGAACAATTTAAGCGATGATGATAATATCCCATTTTAAAGGAGTTTTTTGACGATGGAATTTGCAGTTGTTGCTGATTTGAAAAATAGAAAAAATGCGGATCTTCTTGTTTTGCCTTTTTGGCAGGATAAAGGAAAAGTAAAGGGTGCTGCCTCTTATGGAAAATTAGATTCCTATACTAAAGGCCCTCTTGAAACATCTGATTTTAAAGGAAGAGAGGGTGAAGTTCTCTATATTTATGTTAATGAGGCAGAAGAAAAGCGCATTGCTATGCTAGGTCTTGGAGATGTAAGCAAATTAAATGTAGAACGCTTAAGACGCTCTTTTTCAAATATAGCGAAATCATGCCATTCTAAAAAAATTAAAAATATCAATATATGGACGCCCCATGTTCCGTCTTTATCTGAAGAAGATGTCGTAAGGGGTGTTTCTGAAGGGATTTTACTTTCCAATTATGCTTTTACCCGTTATAAGCATGGGACAAAAAAAGAAGAATTACCGACTCTTTTAGAAAAAGTGACTCTGATACAAGCTGCGAAAAATGCGTTAGGAATTACTGAAAAATATTTGAATATTGCTACTGGTGTTTATTTAGCAAGAGATTTGGTAAATGGCAATTCAGATGATATCACGCCTAAATATTTAGCTGATGTGGCTTTGGATTTGAGCCACAAATTTAAAAGCATCAAGACGACAATCTTCAATAAGAAGCGTCTTGAAAAAGAAAAAATGGGCCTTCTTTTAGCTGTCAATCGTGGCTCAAGGGATGAACCTGTTTTGATCATGGCAGACTATGTCGGAAATCCGAAGTCAAAGGAAAAGACGGTTATTGTCGGAAAAGGCGTGACGTACGATACAGGAGGCTTAAACCTAAAGCCGACCGGAAGCATGGAAACGATGAAGTGCGATATGGGGGGAGCAGCTACTGCTCTTGGGACAATTCTTGCAGCCGCAAAATTAAAACTTAAGATCAATATATCCGTTGTCATTCCGTCCACTGAAAATAGTATTTCAGCAGATAGCTATAAACCGGGGGATGTTTATACAAGTTATTCCGGCAAAACTGTTGAGATTGGAAATACGGATGCGGAAGGAAGATTGATTTTGGCAGATGCGCTTTCTTATGCGGTAAAGAATTTAAAGCCGACTCGGATCATCGATTTTGCGACGTTGACAGGAGCTGTTGAAATTGCGCTTGGAAATGAAACGTCCGGCCTTATGTCAAATAATGATGCTCTTGCTGATTCTTTAATAAGAGCTGGCAGCACATCGTTTGAGCGCGTTTGGAGATTGCCTCTTTATGAGGAGTATCGCGAGCAGCTAAAATCTGATATTGCGGACATAAAAAATATCGGCGGAAGACCGGCAGGCTCGATTACGGCAGCTATCTTCTTACAGGAATTTGTCGAAAACACACCGTGGGCACATTTTGACATTGCAGCCACAGCTTATTTAAATGAAGGAAGACGGTATCACCCAAAACATGGAACAGGAATTGGCGTTCGTTTGATGGTTGATTTCCTCGAAAACTTAAGCTAAGTAATAAAACAACCTCTCTACCCTGGGAAGCGCATAAGGGGTCAAGCTAGGACTCCGTAATTGACCCCTAAATTTGGATGCGAAATTTGTTATTTAGGAGGGGGTTGCTTAAATTTTTTTTTCTAGAACTCTGTAAAAGAAGGGAAGGCAATGGACAAAATTCCGGTTGGTATTCTTGGGGCAACAGGTATGGTAGGCCAGCGCTTTATAGCACTGCTCGAAAATCATCCCTGGTTTGAGATCGTAGCCGTTGCCGCATCCGAAAAATCTGCCGGAAAACCTTATGGGCAAGTAGTAAACTGGCTTATGTCATCACCTATGCCTTCCAACATTGCAAAGCTTGAAATAAAAGAATGCTTTCCGAATTTACCCTGCAAGCTTGTTTTTTCAAGCCTCGATGCTCATGTAGCAGGAGATATTGAAACCGATTTTGTAAAACATGGCTACACTGTTGTCACAAACGCAAGAAATCATCGGATGAAGTCTGATGTGCCTTTACTTATTCCGGAAGTTAATTCCACACACCTTAATCTCCTAAGTCACCAAAAAACGACAGGAAAGATAGTCACAAATCCAAATTGCTCTACAATTGGCTTAAGCCTTGCATTAAAGCCTCTGGAAGATTTTTTTGGAATTGAATCAGTACATGTTGTAACGATGCAGGCGATTTCTGGGGCAGGATACCCAGGGGTCTCAAGTTTTGATATTTTGGACAATGTGATTCCCTTCATTAATGGGGAAGAGCAAAAAATGGAAACGGAACCTCTCAAAATTTTAGGTACATTTCAAGATGACCAAATCATTCCAAGTAAAATAAAGATCAGCGCCCAATGTAATCGCGTAGCTGTAAGTGACGGACACTTGATGAGTGTTGCTGTAAACTTAAAAAATAAGCCAAAAAAAGAAGAAATGATTGAGGCTTTTAAGAATTTTACAAGCATCGCTCAAAAATATGAGCTTCCACTTGCTCCTAAAAATCCCATTCATTATTTTGATCAGGACCATTATCCGCAACCAAAAGTGCATCGTCATGTCGATAAGGGCATGGGAGTTAGTGTAGGTCGCCTAAGAGAGTGTCCTCTCTTAGACTTTAAATTCACTGTTTTGTCTCATAACACTATTCGAGGCGCAGCTGGCGGCGCCATCCTCAATGCTGAACTTATGAAGAAGATGGGACTTTTGGATTAGCTAAAAAATAATTTATTACTTTAGATTTCATAGATGGGTAGTATAAACCTGCAAAGAAAGTACTCGATGCTAAAGTGAATAAACCTAAAGTTTTAAATGAAGAAAAAAGCATTTTGCCAATAAAAATAGTACTGATTCCCATAATAAGCTTGCTTGTAAAGTTATTTCCGATGATCTCAGTGTTCCTAAAGTTAATTAATACAATCCCTGATCCTGTTATAATTGTTTTCTTTGGTGAGAGTAAATACGCACCTAAAGCTGAAATGACACAAGGAGCGTAGTGCAATATAGCCTGTATTTTTGGGCTAACATTGCTTAAAACTTTCTCTTGGTAAAGCTCATCTAAAAAATAAGATCCTTCAATAAGTTTATTTTCAAACTGAGTTGCTAATGACATAATAATTCCTTTTTCTTAAAATTTGTTAGAATAAAAAACTAATTATGAATGTACTTGCATTTTTGGTCAATAAAAATACTTGATGCCCCAAACTACAAAAAGAGATAAAAATGATTTTACATAGATAGCCGGTGGTGGGATGGCACGAAGTTCCTAAAAACCCACAACTTTCTCCTGTAAAATTCCAGAA
>JBEPVN010000043.1:0-18338 GCA_041691015.1 Parachlamydiaceae bacterium
TCAAAAAGTCTTTGAAGAAATTGTATCAATATCATCAAACGATGGATTCACTTTTTCCTTTGAAAGCATAGAACTACTTTCTCAACCACATATGGAATATCCTGGGTATCGCACAATTTTTAAAGCCTCTTTTGCCAAGATGAAAGATAAAATCCATGTAGATGTTGGTGTTGGAGATGTAGTAGAACCAGAAAATCGAGAAATTAAGCTTTTTGAATATCGTGGAAAGCCATTTTTCGAAGAATCGATATCGCTTCTAGTTTATCCTATTGAGACAATCTTTGCCGAAAAGCTCGAAACAGTACTTTCAAAAGGTTCTAGAAATAGCCGTATGAAGGACTTTCATGATTTGCTTTTGCTCCTTCGTGATAGGAGCTTACAAAGCTCAAAGACTCTGCATGAAAATGTGAAAAAGACATTTGAAAACCGAGGAACGGCATTGAAGCCTATCCAATTCGACGAAGCAGGCCATAAGGCTCTTCAGCAACTTTGGATTGCCCATCTTCAAGGTCTTGGGGATGTGGCCAAAGAACTCGATTTGCCAGAAAATATTAAAGAGGTCATAGACAATCTCAATTCTGGGATCAGCTTACTGCAATCTGAGAATTGAATAGAGCATCTAACGTACTTCAAAAGGTGTTCGGGATAAGATTTGCTTTATCTGATCTAATCCTGGAGGAGTCCCTTTTAATAAATTAGTATGAGCTATAACACCATCTTGTACTGGAACGATGCTGCAATTTTTTTGTCCTGTTAGGCTGATAAGTATTCCAAGTAAAACACGAGCATCGTAGCTAGGCGGTATTACTTGGTAAATATAGCCATCAGACCACTTATATTGGCTAAATCGACCTAACCAATTTGCGCTATTTCTCTGGTACACGTTGAAGACAATTAGTGGATCTTCTCCTTTACCAATTTGAGAATCCGGAACTTCCACTAGATTTCGATCCGTTGTATACCAATATCCTTGAATAGTTATAGCTGTCTTTTCTGCACCTCCTAATATGTTGTCAAATGGAAGGGCTGTTCTTTTTCGGTAAAATGATAAGACAGACATAAGGTACAAAAAAAATCTATTAAGGGCATATTTACAATCCTCAAAAAGGCATAGATGCACATAACAGGCAGGCACGTTAAAATCGGAAGAAGCCTCTGGCATCATGCTGTTATATTTCTCTGCTCCAGGAAATTTCAAACAGTAGCTAAGCACGCCTTTTCCTAGAACAACTACAGCATCAATCCATTGAGATCTGGGTAATTTTTTGTTTATCTCCTTTAGATTCTTTGCTAAGCTTTTTAATGATGTTTTTGAATCATATGCAAAAACAACACCCAGAGAATTATTGACTATGAAATTTGAAAAATTTACTGGTTGATCAAGATTTGTAATGGGGCTTCTTTGCAATTTTTTCACGCTAGCGATTTTTTCCGCTGCATCTTCTAATTCGGCCTTGGTCAATTTTGACTTAACTTCAATTACTGAAGCAATACTATCAGATGGTAATATTTGCCCTACAGACCCTGCCCTATAAACAGGGCTATTCTCTGCGTCATAGATTAATACATCACATTGTTTTGACAGAGAATTTGCCGTGTCAATTACAAGACCCGAAACAGCGGCAAACCTTCGAGGCAAATGTTCGTTCAAAAAATCAATAAGTAAATTTTCAATTTCTTGGCCAGCAACTCCATGGTGAGGCATTGATTTACGGATTTTCTCAAAATCGTCTTTTAAAGTCTGGGCTCCAAGTTGAAATAATTTCTCTATCGTGAGTGTTTCTTCTGTCATTCTCTACCATCTGAAAATTGAAGCGTCATGATACCCCTTCATGTAATTTTTGCGACACACCAAAAACACACTTTGCCCCTATTTGCATTCGCAGAAACCAGCAATCCACAGTTGAAAGAAAGGAGTAAAAAAGTTACTCTATTGCTGTGAACAACGATTGAGTACTGACAGTGGTTCAAAAATCAACGGACTCATAACCCGCTGGTCGCTGGTTCAAGTCCAGCTTGCCCCACTTTTTAAAAACCCATTCACATCTGTGTTAAAATGGTTTCGTAGTGTCTTGTTAGATTTGGTTAAAAAGGTGATTCCACTGCCGTGGACCACTGGTGGACCAAATGATTACAGCAAGCCACAGGAAGCGACATCAATTTCCTCAGAAGTTTCAGCAGCTGACCCAATTTATTTTTACAAAAATAGGGTCATCGATATGAAACAACTAGAAAAAATCAAAAACCGTCTTCCTCCAGGAATTAACGTTCGGATCAGTTCAAAAAATATTCTCTCCTTTAGAGTTCGTTTCCGCAAAAATGGTTATCCTGATCAAATAAAAACTTTTCCTGATGAAGATGAAGCGAAGATATGGCTAGCTAAACAGCAACATGATGCATTTATCGGAATCCATTTTCCAGAAGCAAAGGTGTCTCAACAATGCACACTTGCTGAAGCTATAGACCGCTATATAGCAGAAGAATTGCCTAGAAAACCTAAAAATGCTCGCAACGTCCAACAGCATTTAATGTGGTTCAGAAATGAAATCGGCGAATATGCCCTATCTGCAATACGTCCAAGTTTGATTAATGAGATGCGTGTTTTATTGGAAAATAAAATTCTTAAGAATGGTAAGAAGCGATCACCTACAACAGTACGTCACTATCTAATTTCCTTATCGCATCTCCTTACCATCGCTGTCAAAGATTGGGAATGGTTGCACGAAAATCCAATGAATAAAGTTACCAAGCCAAAGTCTGCGCCCGGTCGTCAAAGATTCCTTACAGAAGAAGAAAGAAATACCTTATTAGCTGAAGCTCAAAAAAGTAAATGTCGTGTCCTTTACCCTATTCTAGTATTAGCTCTTTCTACAGGAATGCGGCGAGGCGAAATCATGAATTTAAGAATCAAGGATCTCGATATTTCCAATCAGAAAATTAAACTAGAAACGACGAAGAATGATGAGCCAAGATCCATTCCACTAAGGGGACTTGCATTGAAATTGATTTCAGATATTTACCATCAACGAAAAGACAGCATTTTATCTGATCTTCTATTTCCTTCTCCTACAACATCCTTGAAACCTTATGACATCGAAACAGCTTGGCAAACCTGCTTAAAAAGAGCAAACGTTAAAGGGTTTAGATTTCACGACAATAGACATACAAATGCCAGCATTCATGCAGCTCAAGGCAGGACCCTTCTGGAGATTGGCCAGTCGCTGGGACATAAAAGCTCTCAAACCACAAAAAGATATGCTCACTTGACATATGATCATACAGCAAAAATGATCGAAGAACTCGATCGACAAATATTCGGAGAAAACACATGAGTTTTAATAGTGATTTATTACCCATTGAAGCAGATTGGGGAAATTATTTAAGAGCAGCGAAACGTACAGATGTATCAGACATTGAAGCAGCCCATCTTTTGATGGGTATTATTCCTAAAATGGATAGCGAACTTGTTTTTATTAATCCTTGGCTAGCCGAGGTAGAAGAGTTATACAAGCTTTTAAAAAACGCAGCAGATACGGGAAAAATAAAGGGTATAGTGCTGAAAACTAATCAAGGTAGATACAAGACAACTCTGCAAAACTGGTTCTCATTTATGATTGAAAATGATCTTCCAATACCAGACTTACTTTTAGATGTTTTAGATAAAGAAATAGATTTCAATAAACGCACGAATCAAGCAAATAAGATTGAAAACACCCCGAAAATAATACATCAGCCAGGAAATAGACTTCTACTTTTAGAGCTAGCGAAATGTTTAGCGCTTACATTTCCTGATATCCCATATAAATATTATGCTTATCATCCACAAATAGCCCCTATTCTTAAGTCAGAAAGCATTAGTGTCGAAACTTTTGAAGATTTAGCTTCAGAATATTGTAAACAGTCTCGTGCTTCAGGTCGTCCGCGAATCTCGAAAATTCTTAATGCATATGAAAAAACGCATCCTCATTTAACTGAATGGTTTGTTCAAATAAAAGAAGCAGCAAATCTGATTCAACCCGAAGATGCTGTTAAACGAAAGTGATTTCAATCAATATGTCTTTTATATGTACCCTCATAAATACCCCTTAAGGGATTTTTAAAAGAGAATAAACGGGGAATGTCTTTTTATTTTTTTCTGATTTTTTAACCTATTTCGATTTGCTTAATTTTGGATGATGGTTGGTATGACACAGTCATCTAGGTTAATCACAGTTTAACGAATGAAGGAGAAAACAAATGAATGAAGAAAAAAAGAGTCGTCTAATACCCCTCACTAAATGGAATCAATATCATCCCTGGCCATCTATAGGTGGATTAAGGCATTTGGTGGCTCACGCCAAAAACAAGAAATGTACGCATATTTTTGTTAAAGCAGGCGGGAGATTGTTAATTGTTGAAGACGCCTTCTTTGCATGGGCTTACTCATGTAAGGAGAGATAACATGTCATATATTACAGAACAAAATAGTGATGAATGGGATACCCCTCAAGAATTTGAGGGGGTTAAGCTGCCTAAATGGCCAAATAATGCTTTCCCAGAACAAGCTCAAAAATATATTCAAGAGCTTTCGAGATCTTCTGAAACACCCATAGAACTTGCTGCTATGCTTTTTTTACCTGCGGTTGCAACAACTTCACATAAAAAATATATTGTGGAAGTTAAGAAGTCATATCGAGAAACGGTAAATCTCTGGACTTTACCTATCTTACCACCGGCTTCCAGAAAATCTAGTGTATACGGACAAATTACGGCCCCTATTCGATTGTGGGAAGAACAACAAAAAGCAGCCTTAGAACCGATCATAAAAGAGAAAATTAGCAAAAACAAAACCATAGAAGAGAAAATTAAGCGTTTAAGGCAACGTGCAGCGAATACAAATGATGATTTAAGTTTTGATCAATTCCAAGAACAAATTGCTGCACTTGAAAGAGAGTTAACTTCTATGCCGACATATCCCCAACTCTGGACCAGTGATATCACTTCAGAACATTTGGGGACCTTAATGGCTCAAAATGATGAAGCTATGTCCATTTTGAGTGATGAGGGCGGCATTTTTGATATTATCGGAGGACTTTATTCGAATGGACGCGCAAATATTGATCTTCTTCTGCAGTCTCATTCGGGAGGCCCTGTTAGAGTTGACCGTGGATCAAAACCACCGATTTTTCTCAAACTTGCACTTACGAGTATGGGAATCACAGTGCAACCCGAAGTTATTAAACGAGTATGTAAAAATAAAACTTTTCGAGGGAGAGGTCTGTTAGGACGATTTTTATATGTCATGCCAGCTTCTAATATCGGATTTCGAACTCTTGACGAAGATCCTATGGATGAATCAATCAGAATGCATTATCAGGATAGTATAATGGCAATATTAAATCAGCCATATAACATGATGAATGGCTCACCCCATCGTCACATCTTAGAGCTTGAGCCAGAAGCATATTCAAAATGGCTTGAATATTCTAAAATGATTGAGATGATGATGGGAAGCGATCTTGATTTTCTTTCGCATATCACGGATTGGGCAGGAAAGTTAAGTGGACAAATTGCAAGGATCGCTGCACTCCTTCATATTTATAGATACGCCTTTGAAAAACCTTGGGAACGAAGTATCTCTGTCCAAGACATGCAAGGAGCCATAAAAATAGGACATGTTCTTACTAGACACGCCTTAAAGGTATTTAATTTAATCCATGAAGACGATGCTATCGAGGTTGCCCAAAATATCTTAAAATGGATTACCGATTTAAATCTTGAACGTTTTACTCAAAGAGATTGTGGTAGAAAATTCCGTACATATCAAAAGCACAAACTCCTTCGGCCGGGGTTAAATATCTTGAAAGAAGGAGGATATTTACATGAATGGACGCATAAACCACCAAAAGGACCGTCTATAATTATGTTTGATGTTAATCCAAAATATAAAGATGTAGGTATGGGCTAAATGGGACAAGAAGGCCAATAAGCGAAATTTTATTTTACTTGTCCTCCTTGTCCCATTTGGCCCTATAAATTATTTTGTAAGGCTGAGTTGAGAAATCAATCGGGTCTATTCCCTTATCCGGAAGAAAGGCGGCAACTTCAACATCATCACTTTTAAAAGTAGCTGGATCAAAATCTGAATCTCCATCATAAATGACTATGCCATATCTTTTCTGATTCAATTTTGTTTTTAAAATATTTTCTAGATTTTCAATCCGTTTCTTAAATGAAGCTTTCATTTCGATTCTTTAAATGAGTTTTCTATAGCTTTCAACCTAACCTCTAATTCATGTACTTCCAATGTCTTTGAATACAGATCGATAGTTCTCGATAATGACTCACCCTCCGATGGTGAAATTTCCCCATTACCCACAGCATTAACGATATGGCCGATCGCAGATAAGACATCTTCGTGAGTTTTAATTTGCGGGAGATCGATTTGAATTACTCTATCTTTTCTGCAAGGTAAAACCCTATCCAAGATCATTTTAGCTGCTTGCATATTGCCATTTAAAGCTTCTTCTTCGATCCTTTGACAGATTTTGTCTAATGAGCCTTCTAGAAGTTTTTCCGCTGCGAGAGTTAATTTATTTCTAGCGCCCTTGGGCTTGCCTTTGGGATTTCCGGATTGGCCCCTTTTAAACTTACTACTTTCCTGTATTTTCTCTGTATTTTCAGGCATTACATTCTCGATATTAGAAGATCTTAAATAAATTCTATTCTAGCAGATTCTTTAATCTTACTAACAGGAAAAGCAGTGAGATTTATTTTTATAAAATTAAAATTTTTACCAACAAGATTAGTAGAGTTGATTTCTTTTTTGAAGCATGAAAACCTTGCATCGATATAGCAAGTGCTATATTCTATCTAATGATCACCTAACCTACTGAATTGGAGTGACTATGAATCATGAACAGGACTGTCGACCAGAACAGATAAAAGAAATTCGAAAGCAGTTTTGCTTAAGCCAAGAAGAATTTGCTAAAAAACTGGGTGTTAGTTTTACCAGTGTTAATCGTTGGGAGAATGGTCAAACTAAACCCTCTAAGCTAGCTCGACGACAAATTTTGAATCTTCTGGAAAACATTAGAGAATACGCAACCTCAGCAAATCTAAAAGGATAAAGTGTTTATGTTTGAACAAGCATTTAAAAATATCGATGACATCTTGCATAAAGATGCAGGCGCTTCCAGTGAATTAGATTACGCTGAACAGACTTCTTGGATTCTCTTTCTCAAATATCTCGATGATTTGGAAAAAGAAAAAGCCATGGATGCCGAATTGCTCGGCAAAGCTTACCAATTTATCATCGACAAACCTTATCGTTGGGAAACTTGGGCCGCTCCAAAAACGGCTGACGGGAAACTAGATCATGATCATGCGTTGATTGGCGATGACCTCAAGACTTTTGTCGATCATGAACTCTTTCCATATCTAAAAAAATGCAAAGATAAAGCAACAAGCCCGAATACGATTGAATATAAAATCGGTCAGATATTTAGCGAAATCAAAAACAAAATCCAAAGCGGTTACAGTCTTCGCGATGTCTTGGAAATTGTTGATACCCTCCGTTTTCGTTCTCATAAAGAAAAACATGAGTTATCCCATCTTTATGAAGTCAAAATCAAAAATATGGGCAATGCTGGTCGCAATGGCGGAGAGTATTACACACCTCGCCCATTAATTCGCGCAATTATAGAAGTCGTAAATCCCAAAATTGGCGATAAGGTTTACGATGGCGCTGTAGGTTCTGCTGGATTTTTATGCGAAGCATTTGACTACTTAAAGAATAGTAAAAAGAGTCTAAGCACTAGTGATGTCAAAACTCTTCAAGAGTCAACTTTTTATGGTAAAGAAAAGAAGAGTCTCGCTTTTATCATTGCCATCATGAATATGATTCTCCATGGCATAGAAGCCCCTAACATAGTTCATACAAACACTCTTTCAGAGAAGCTCAGCGATATTCAGGAAAAAGACCGATTTGATGTGGTATTGGCTAATCCACCCTTTGGAGGAAAAGAGCGAAAGGAAGTACAGCAAAACTTTCCCATAAAAACAGGTGAAACAGCTTTTTTGTTCCTTCAGCACTTTATCAAAATACTAAGAGCAGGTGGCAAGGCTGGCATTGTGATCAAAAATACATTTTTGTCCAATACTGATAATGCCGCAATTAGTCTACGCAGAGAACTATTGGAAAATTGCAATCTGCATACAATCCTCGATATGCCCGGTGGAACATTCCAGGGAGCTGGAGTTAAAACCGTAGTCTTATTTTTCGAGAAAGGTTCACCGACTCGAAAAGTATGGCTCTATAAACTCAATCTAGACAGAAATCTCGGCAAGACTAATCCACTAAATGAAAAAGACCTAGCTGAGTTTATTGAGCTACAAAAAACTTTTGCGGACTCCCCTAACTCTTGGAGTGTGGATATCGAAAGCATCAATCAGGTGACTTTTGACCTTTCTGTGAAAAATCCTAATGAAGCTGAAAAAATTATACATCGTACTCCTGTCGAGATTATGGACGACATGATTGCGTTGGACATTGAAAGCGCCGAAGTACTGGCGAATATTAGGAGGCTTCTATGACTGGAAATTGGAAAACAAAAAAACTAGGAGATGTCTGCGACCTCTTAAATCGTGGTATCTCGCCTAAGTATCTAGACAAAGGCGGTGTTTGTGTGCTCAATCAAAAGTGCATTCGCAATCACAAAATCAACTACGAACCTTCACGAAGACATGATCTGTCGGGGAAAAAAGTAATCGAGGGTCGTTTCATTCAAATCGGCGATGTTCTGGTCAATTCAACAGGAACGGGCACACTTGGTCGAGTTGCACAAGTCCGTGAAGTACCACTAGAGCCGACTACAGTTGATTCGCACGTCACAATAGTAAGACCTAAGACCTCAATGTTTCACCTCGAATTCTTTGGTTACATGATGGTTGTAATTGAAGATGCTATCAAAGAAGCTGGTGAAGGTTGTGGTGGCCAAACCGAACTTGCGCGCTCAACCTTAGCCGAAAATTTTTTCGTGAGTTTTCCTGAACAAATTTCCGAGCAGCAATCGATAGTCGAAATTCTCAATGAAGCATTTGAAGGTATCATCACAGCTAAGACCAATATAGAAAACAATCTTAAAGAAGCTAGAAATATTTTTGAAAAACAACTCAATGCCATTTTCTCTCAGCGCTTTGGGGAATGGCAGATAAAAAGTCTTGTTGATGTTTGCCAAATCAAGCCACCTAAGTCGGAAGCTCGAAGCCGGCTTTCTAATATGGATTTAGTGTCTTTTGTGCCTATGGAAGACTTAGGGATTGATCAAAAAAAATTCGTACCAAAACAAACGAGGTCATTGTCCGAGGTTTGTGGGAGCTATACTTTCTTTGCCGAAAACGACGTATTGCTAGCAAAAATAACTCCTTGTTTTGAGAACGGAAAGTTGGGAATTGCTGCAGATCTCATCAATGGTATTGGATTCGGATCGAGTGAATATATTGTCTTTCGTCCCGGTCCATCAGTTCACAAAGAATGGCTCTATTACTTTCTTTTGCGTGATGCATTTAGAAGGGAAGGCTCAGAGCGCATGACTGGAGCTGTTGGCCATAAGCGTGTTTCGAAAGAGTTTATTGAAGGACAACAGATCCCTATTCCCCCTAAAGAGGAACAGGAATTAATTATCACCCAGCTTGATTCTCTTTGTAAAGAAACCCAGCGATTGGAATCTATTTACCAACGCAAACTAACCGTGTTGGATGCGTTAAAAAAATCACTGCTCCAACAAGCTTTTAGTGGTAACTTAAAGGGCAATTTATGAACGAAGCTGAAACTCGCGCTGAATTAATTGATCCTGCACTTAAAGCCGCAGGCTGGGGTGTTATTGAAGGCAGTCAGATCCGACGCGAGTTTCCAATTACTCTTGGCCGCTTGCAAGGTTTTGGCAAGCGCAGCCAACCCCTCTCCGCCGATTATGTGCTTATCTATAAGAATAAAAAACTAGCTGTTATTGAAGCAAAAAAACGTAATGATCCATTAACCAAAGGTGTGGCACAAGCCAAAGAATACGCACAGAAACTGAGTATCCGTTATGGCTATTCGACTAATGGAGATGGAATCTACCAAATTGATATGGATAATGGCCATGAATGGAATGTCGATACATTTTTGGGTCCGCAAGAGCTATGGGACTTAACATTTTCTAGTCAAAATGAATGGCGCGATCGTTTTGCTAAAATTCCTTGTGAAGACAAAGGTGGTACTTGGCAGATTCGATATTATCAAGATATTGCTATAGAAAGAACACTCCAAGCAATATCTGAGGGGAAAAATCGAATTCTTCTTACTCTTGCTACAGGCACGGGAAAAACGTCGATTGCTTTTCAAATAGCTTGGAAATTATTTCAAAGTCGCTGGAATTTGAAGCGCGATGGAGCGGGACGACCCCGCATACTATTCTTAGCTGATCGCAATAATTTAGCAGATCAGGCCTACAATGATTTCTCTGCATTTGCTGAAGATGCTTTAAAACGTATTGATCCTAAAGAAATTGGAAAACTTGGCTCAGTCCCCAAAAATGCAAGTGTTTTCTTTACCATTTTTCAGACTTTTATGAGTGGAAAAGACGATTCATTCTACTTCGGTGAATACCCACCAGATTTTTTTGATTTTATCGTAATAGATGAATGTCATCGCGGAGGGGCCAATGACGAAAGTACTTGGCGTGGAATTTTGGAATACTTTTCTCCAGCGGTGCAATTAGGCTTAACAGCGACTCCAAAAAGAAAGGGTAATGTTGATACGTATGCCTATTTTGGCGAGCCTGTATATGTTTATTCTCTCAAAGAAGGAATCAACGATGGATTCTTAACGCCATTTAAAGTGAAGCAATTTTCAACTACATTGGATGAATATGTATACACCACCGACGATCTATTGTTAGAGGGAGAGATAGAGCAGGGCAAGCGCTATGGAGAAGATGATTTTAATAAAACTATAAAAATCAAAGCCCGAGAAAATTATCGTGTGAAACTCATGATGAATGAGATTAATCAGCGAGAAAAAACAATTGTCTTCTGCCGCAATCAACAGCATGCCCTTGAAGTTCGTGATTTAATCAATCAAATGAAATCAAGCAAAGATCCCAATTATTGTGTACGCGTAACCGCGGACGATGGTGGAAGAGGTGATCAATTTTTAGAGACGTTTCGGGATAACGAGAAAACGATCCCCACCATTCTGACGACATCTCATAAATTGACTACAGGGGTAGATGCTCGAAATGTTCGCAATATTGTTTTGATGCGACCAGTCAAATCAATGATCGAATTCAAGCAAATCATTGGCCGTGGCACCAGGATTTTTGACGGGAAGGACTATTTTACAATTTATGATTTTGTAAAGGCCTATGAGCATTTTAATGATTCTGAGTGGGATGGAGAGCCTATCGATAACACCTCTAAAGGGATGAGCCTACAACCCACCCCTGCGATGGAAGTCAGAGAATCCGAAGGAACATATGACGTTACTGAAAAGAATCCTAAAATCATAATTAAACTGAGTGATGGGAAAGAGCGTACAATTCAACATATGATGGCAACCTCGTTCTGGGGACCAGATGGCAAACCACTTTCTGCAACTGAATTTCTAACCCACTTATTTGGCGAGCTCCCTGAGTTTTTCAAAAACGAGGAAGAACTCAGAGCTATTTGGAAAATACCACATACTCGAAAAGCTCTTTTAGATAAGTTATCAGAGAAGGGTTATGGTATCGACCAGCTCAATGAAATCAAAAGCTTGATCAATGCAGAAAAAAGCGATTTATATGACGTTTTGGCTTACGTAGCATTTGCATCTCATCCCATTACTCGAACTGAAAGGGTTGCAGCAACAAAGGATATAATCTTTTCCTATTATCATGAAAGTAACCAACAAGCTTTTCTAGATTTTGTGTTGTCAAAATATATTGATGACGGCGTTAGTGAGCTTGCTCAAGAAAAACTGCCAATACTACTTAATATCAAATATAAGAGCACCTCCGATGCAGTTGATAAGTTAGGGAGAACGGATAGCATTAAAGACATGTTTATAGGATTTCAACAGCACCTCTATAAACAGATAAGGGCAGCATGAGCGCTGTGTCTTCGAATTTGACCAAATCACATTTTGTATTAGGGCAGCGCTGCCATAAAGCTCTCCACTTCAATATTTTTTCTCCAGAACTTGCAAACCAAAGTTCAAATCTTGAGCTGAAATTGAAACATGAGGGCACTGAAGTTGGTAAATATGCCCGAAGCTTTTATCCTGAAGGTATATTAATTGACTCCAAAGACATAGAAGATGCTCTTAAAGAGACTCAGAAAAACATAATTGAAGGTGCTTTGACACTTTTTGAAGCAACCTTCCGATTTGATGAGGTGGTCATCCGAGCGGATATATTGACTCGACAATCTATTAATGACTCTTGGAGGCTGTATGAAGTTAAAGCCACAACATACAAAAGTAATGATGAAGCAAGAAAGGAAGGCTTTCGTCAAGATATCGCAATTCAAGTTTGGGTTCTTCAGCAAAGCGGAATTATTCTCGAAGGCGCTTACCTAATGCATCTCAACAGTGAGTGCATCTATCCAAATTTAGACTACTTATTCATTTCAAGAGACTATTGGTCTGAAATTACCCCTCTATTAGCTGAAATACCTTCCGAGATAGAGAAGCTTAAGAAGGTGCTCCAGAACCAAGCCCTTCCTAATGTTTCTTTAGGACCACATTGTGAACAGTCTGAAGGCTGCTCTTTTAAGGATACTTGTTGGAATCATATTCCGAAGCCTAGTGTTTTCGATATTCCTAACTGCCGGCAACGATGGAAGTATTTCGAGGATAGACGCATAGCACCTCATCAACTATCTGAATTAGACTTTCAATCTTCTACGCATCATCGTGTTTTGAAGTGCTATAAAGATGACGAACCGTTTTTTGATAAGCAGATGGCCCATGAAATGTTGCAACAGTGGAATTATCCGTTAAGCTATTTTGACATTGAAGCAATTGCTTACCCAATTCCTAGATATCCAATCTCCCGACCATATCAAAACCTCCCTTTTCAATTTAGCTGCCACATTCAAAGAAATGAAAATTCTGAGCTCGAACATTATGAATTTCTGCACGACGAAAATAACGATCCACGCTTAGCTTTCATTCAAAAAATGTTGGAGATACTCCCTCAAAACGGTTCGATCGTGGTATATCATCAAACATACGAAGTTTCCCGGTTTAAGGAGCTGGCTAGAGACTTCCCTGACTATGCTCAAGTTATAAATGATTTAATTCCGCGTGTTGTGGATTTGAAGAAAGTGATTATGGATACTGTCTACTATCCTGGCTTCTTGGGCAGCTTCAGCATTAAAAAAGTGGCTCCAGTTCTTTTAGGTGACCAAGCAAGCTATCATCATCTTGAAGTTGGCGATGGCATTGAGGCAATGCTGGCTTATCAAGAAATGCTGAATTTAGATCCACAGGGCCATAAAAAAGAAGAAATTTTTAAAAATCTTCTCACATATTGCAAGCAAGATACGTTGCTAATGGTTCATCTCTACCGTTGGTTTTACCAAGATTCTGTATAGATCTTATTTTTCATTTGAAATTCGAGAATCGTCTTCAAATTTAGTAATATCTGAAATTGTCATAAATATTGTTCGACCCGATTCTTGAAACAAATTTCCATATGATTCTCTAAGCACCCTATTAACCGCGTTTAATTCAGGCCCTGCCTCGCCAAAATAGATTGCTAGTTTACCTTTATACACCGGGCTATTTTCATCAAATGTTTCTGATAAAATCAGATCATCCCATTCTTGATCGAGTTTTTTTAACTGAACGCGAAGTTCAGACACCCATTTTTTATCCAAAATTGTATTTCTCTTGATCTGTGTAAGCAAAGAAATGAAAAACTCTCGGAATTCAAGTAAAAATCCAGTCTCTTTTAGCTTACCCATAAAAAATGGGGGATACTGCGGAAGAAACTTAAACCAATGATTTTGAAAAATATCTTCAATTTCTACTAATACCTTGCACTTGTCTTTTTGATTAACAGATTTAATGAATTCATTTCTTCTTATAGAGGACGAAGTAATTGGAATTGATCCAGATAATCCGCTCAATAAAATAGCGGTTTCAATTGATGGAATTCCTATCCCCATTGCTTGGAAATTAAGAGTAGGATCTAATTGAAGTTGTTGAATTCTTTTTTGAAAACGGCATGCTCTTGATTCAATTTCTTTTTTTTCTTCATCTGTAGCTACCCAGTTTTTTTGCCTTTCTTGCTGTATTTGTGCAAAATTCCAAGCAAGCTTAGGCTCTAATTCTTCAAAGCGAGGAAGAATTAACATTTGCCTTGAGTAAAGAGCCTCACTTATCAATATATAGAACATATGCATTTCTTCAAAAAGGCACACATAACCATTTGGGTTACTAATCGGATTAAAACCATGTTTGAAGTTCCATGGATTTGGCACAGGATCAATGGTAAGAATTTGGTTAAAATAAGGAAGCATGAATTGATATTCAAGCCAAGAAAAATCGTTTCCATCAAACATCCACAAGGGCTTTGAAATGCTATCTTTGCAGCCTTGAAATAGAACGTTTAAATCGCTATCAGGTCTCCACAGGTCAGCATATAAGCTAAAAAATTTGGAAATTTTTGAAGGAATGGAAGTTGTGTCAAATTTTTCAGTTAACAAATCATAAACTATGAGATTTTTTTGAGTTAATGAGAGTTTATTAAATTCTTCTGTATAGATTGGGTTGAGACTTCTATTTGTTTCAAAGATTATGGACGATTGTGTCATTTTAAATTGCGCAAAGGCTTCAGAGTCCAAACTTGAGTCTCTATTGTTGCTAAAAGAGGTTTCTTCTTGACTCTCTTGGTTAGTAAATCCTGCCCAGGCCTTTTGAATAATTGTTGCGGGACAATCTTTGCCCGGCCTTCTAGAAATTGCATTACGTGGTAATTTTGACTTTTCGAAAGTCGTTAATTCTCCGATTTCTTTTATAAGCTCTTCTTTATTAGTAACGATTTGATCGGTTCTTTTTAATAAAGTTGCAATATTCTGTACATCTGTATCATCGGAAGCAAAGACATCACAAAATGGCAAGTAGTATAGATAGTGAATATCTAGGTGAGGCTTTGCATCCTTATTTGTGCGAAGAACTTGAGATTGAGCTGCTAAAATATAAATAGCAGTTAACCTGTAAAAATAGTAACAAAAAGGGGCGTAAGTTAGAAGATCTGGACGTTTTTCTAAATCCCATCTTTCTATTGCATTCTTTGCTTCAGCCTCAGGTAAATATCCGGCAACAGTGGAAATTATCAACTCTTGATTGATTTTAGTAAGATGATCGCTATCAATCCATGCTACAACCTCTTGTAAGGTTTTAGGTGAATTATCCCCCTTCTTTTTTGGAGGATAATTGCGAACCATCTGTTCATGATTTTGTCTGATGAAAAAAGAGTTTTTAATGTCATTTTCAGAAAAATCTTCATAGGCCCATCTTCTAAGAATAGCCATTTCAGGCGCCTCATCAAAAACCATACCTTTACTTCCATCCTTTGATCTGAGCCAAATGCCATGACCCTGAGGTATCTGTTTTGAACACAGCTTTAATGGTTGATACAAAAGCTCGTTGTAAATAAGAATATCAATGTCGGGCATTACATCAACTCGACTTGACAATGCTTTTTGAGCAAGGCTTCGCGCCATGCCTTCTATTTTTTCAGGTATTTTATCATCTTTGGAAAATTCGGTAGCAATTTCACGTAACAATATTGGAGGAAGTAATAAATCTAAATGTCTAAGTAATGCCGGAATTTTTAAAGTACCTATCCCTTGAAGAGTACACTTATCAAATATGATTTTTGGAGCTAGCATGAATTCTTATCCTTTAGAGTTTTTTTAGCTTAAGTAATCAGTTGTTGTAAAATAAGGAGCTAAATTTACGTTAAATTTACCCTCGGATTCAATTATTTGTCAATCACCAAATCAATTTTTCTTGATTTAGTGATTCATAAATGCTACGATAAATACATCACCAAATAAGGATTAAAAATGCAACATTCATTTGTAGGACGAAAAAGAGAGCTTCAAATGCTAGGAGAACTTTTTAAGAAGAAGTCAGCTAGCCTTGTGGTCATTCGGGGAAGACGCCGTATTGGAAAGAGCCGTCTAGCACAAGAATTCGCTCAGAAAACTCCTCATTATGTTTTTTCTGGACTTCCACCGACAAGCGGTATTTCAGCGGCAGACCAAAAGGAAGAATTTGCACGTCAACTACAACGCGAAATGAAAATCCCTCTTCCAAGAGCTGACGACTGGGGTGATCTGTTTTGGCATTTAGCACAGCAGGCTCAAAATGAAAAAATTGTCCTTGTTTTAGATGAAATTAGCTGGATGGGTTCAAAAGATCCTACGTTTCTTGGAAAACTCAAAACCGCTTGGGATCTCTACTTCAAAAATAACCCACAGCTAGTTTTGATTCTATGTGGGTCTATTTCAAGCTGGATTGAAGAAAACATCCTTAGTAGCACAGGATTTTTGGGAAGAATCTCTCTAGATATAGTTTTGGAAGAGCTTCCCCTATATGAGTGTAATGAATTTTGGAATGCAGAACAAGATAAGGTAGCAGCTTTTGACAAACTTAAAGTCCTTTCTGTAATGGGAGGTGTCCCACGCTATCTTGAAGAAATCTTGCCAAATCAAAGCGCTGAGACAAATATCCAAAGATTGTGTTTCCGAAAAGAAGGATTTCTTTTTAATGAGTTTGAAAGAATTTTTTCAGATTTGTTTTCCTCCAGAAGTGCTACTTACAAAACAATCGTTGAAAGGCTCGCAGATGGACCTTGTGAGCTTAAAGACATTTACACAGCCTTAAAGGTTGAAAAAAACAGCCTTGTTTCTGAATACATGGAAGACCTTGTTACGGCAGGTTTTGTTTCACGCGATTTTACATGGCATCTTAAGACGGGTTTAGATTCAAAATTAAGCCATTATCGACTCAAAGATAATTATTTAAGATTTTATCTAAAATATATTGAACCGAACAAAAGAAAAATAGAAAAACAAGGGCTGAAGTTATTACCTCAATGGCAATCTGCAATGGGATTGCAGTTTGAAAATCTTGTCATTAGCAATCGAAAAACAGTACAAAAAATCCTGGGTATCGATCCTTCTGAAATTGTGAATGACAATCCATTTTTCCAGCGAAAAGCGAATGATCGACAAGGATGCCAAATTGACTACATGATTCAAACGAAGTTTGGAACGTGCTATTTATGTGAAATCAAATTTAACGCTCAGGAAATTACAAAAAGCGTCATTGATGAAGTTAAACAGAAAATCAAAAGCTTAGCTCTTCCCAAAAACATGTCCATAAGACCTGTTTTGATTCACGTGAATGGTGTCGATGAATCTGTATTGGAAAGTGATTTCTTCTCTTCTATTATCGACTTTAATGATCTTCTACACAAACACTGAGCTTAAATATGAAAAGATGGTTTATTTCCGATACTCATTTCTCTCATAAAAATATCATCAAGTATGCTGGCCGTCCTTACACGACAGTTGAGGAGATGAATAGAAGCCTCATAGACAATTGGAATCAATGTGTTGAGGCAGAAGATCAGGTTTTTTTTCTTGGTGACTTCGGACTTGGTGATGTTGAGCATCTTCATTCCATTTGTTCTCAGCTTCAAGGCCATAAAATTTGTATTCGTGGCAATCATGATAGAAATGCCAGCTACATGATGCGAGTTGGATTCAATCTTGTTTTGGAATCCGCATTTTTGAAAATAGGCCAACACAATGTTGAGCTTATTCACATTCCTTCCAATCCAACACCTCCCCATTTTCAATTACATGGTCACGTCCATGAGAAAAGACCAAAAAAGATTGTATCCAATCAACTTAACCTCTGTGTTGAAGTTTGGGATTACAAACCAGTCTCTGAAAAAACGTTACTTAGCCTTTTGGACAAGGCTGCTTCAGTGCAGATTCATTGCAAAGAATAATTTTTCGTGGGTGTTCATTAGTAGATTGTACATGCCTCAAATACGTTCCGACTGTTCAATAATTCAAGCTGTTCAATATTTTTGGAACAGTGAAAATGCAGGTAAAATCCGTGGACCACTGGTGGACCAAATAGGGGCAGCAAGTCACATCAAACGGCATTAAATTGGAATGGACGAAAAGGTCTTTTTGCCTGTATAGTGGTTGCTGTCAGCTACTGTAAATTGAGGTAGTTTAAGGAGAGGGTACGGACTCATAACCCGCTGGTCGCTGGTTCAAGTCCAGCTTGCCCCACTTTTTCC
>JBEPVN010000044.1:0-18257 GCA_041691015.1 Parachlamydiaceae bacterium
TATATAATACGCTTAAACGTGTATGTATAGATTTTTATAGATTTTTATGAGCGGTCTTAAAACCCTATTTTTTTGAAAATGTAAGTTTTTATTTTAATTAGTAGGTAGATCTAAAGCTTCATTAAGCATAGCAAGGCTTGTAATTCCAACAATAACCGTAAGATAAGCAGCAGTTATTTTCGAAAATTCAGTAGAAAATGTGTGTTTAGGTTCACTTGTATTAAGTGGGGCTGTTTTGCTTGGGCTATAAAGTGAAAGTAACGTTGCTCCGAAAGTAAGTAAAAGAGGGGTTGCAGTGTATAATCCGGCTTTTAAGACTTGCGGTTCAGTTGCTTTAATATAAAAATTATATAGAATATTCGTTAACATATATTTCTCTTTGTTTTATTTTTTAATAATGGGTTTATGAAAAATTTTATTATAAATAAAATATAATATCAAGAAAAATCTAAATGTTTAGCTTAATGAATAGCTTAAGTTAATTAAAATTTAAAATTTGATAAGTTCTTTCCATAGATGCTGGCGCCACTCTTCAACAACAACACCATCTATTAAGAGATCTACTTTATAAGTTAATATCCCACCATTTTTAAAATAATCGTCATTATATGATGAGTATGTATAATAACCTCGTGGGCGGGTTATTTTAAAAGAGTCTTGAACTTCATTTTTGTTACGAAAGCGAATCGTATACTTAATTGTGATCTCTTTGTCATCGCTGTAGTCTGACCCAAGTCTCCAAAAGATAAGCAAGCTTTGGCCAACTGGCGGATCGTTTTGAAGGGGATCTGGAGTGCCGACATAAAAACTAGCCAGATTTTCGTGACTAAAATATTGCGTTTGGACAACAAGCCTGTTTGTGCTACAGCCAGTTAAGCTTATTAAAAGGAGTAATACAATTAACGTAATTTTCATAAATCGTGCATCGCTGCTTTAAGTGTTTCATTTTTTTTGAACTTTTCAAAGCCCCAAGTGATCAAAGTTTTTGTCGTCGCAAAATCAATACAACCATCCGTTACAGAAACCCCATATTGCATTTTTGTTAAATCTTTCAATATGGGTTGGTTTCCGGCATATAGTTCGCTCTCTAAAATCATTCCTTTAATATTTTGGTTGCCCTCGATGATTTGATGGACGACAGATTGAAAAACTACTGCCTGCTTTAAAGGATCTCTTCTTGAATTACCATGCGAGCAATCAATCAGCAACTGTTCTAAAAGATTTGCTTTTTTTAAGGCTTTTAAGCTTAAAAGAATCGATTCAGGGTCATAATTTGGCTTTAACTCGCTGCCTCTTAAAGTAAGATGGCAGTTTTCATTTCCTTTTGTTTTGATAATGCACGAGGATCCATTTTTATCGACGCCTATGTAGGTATGAGAAATAGCTGCTGAAAGAATGCCATTTATTGCCACATCCACATTGCCGCTTGTACTATTTTTAAAACTAATCGGGATATCAAGACTTGATGCTATTTGGCGGTGCGTTTGAGATTCTGAAGTTCTAGCCCCAATGCAGCCCCAGGAAATCAAGTCGCTTATATAATTTGGGGTCGTTGGTTCTAAAAATTCCATTGCGGCCGGTAATTTTAAATCAGATAACTCGATGAGAAATTTTCGCGCATTTTTCAATCCGTTTTCGATATCGTAAGATTCATCCATTTTCGGATCATAAAGATAACCCTTCCATCCGCACGCAGTTCTTGGTTTTTCAAAATAAGTGCGCATGACGATAAAAAAATTAGAACTCACCTCATCAGAGAGGGCTTTGAGGCATTTTGCGTACTCGGATGCGCTTTTTAGATTATGAATGGAGCAGGGACCAACGATCAGTAAAATACGAGGATCATCACCCCTTAAGATATTTTGGATGGTGACTCTTGAATCTGTTATAAATTTTTTTTGATTTTGATCAAGCGGAAGCTCTCTTGTTAATTCATAAGGTGTAAAAAGTAATTCGTTATTTCCCATATCCAATCTCTTCCTACTTAAGAAACCAAAAGGTTAAGATTAAATCTTATCAAAAAACTGATTGTCAAAGCTATAAAAATTTCGGAAATTGATTCTCTGAAAAAATAAGATCAGGTAGAATTATTCCTTTATTGTGGAGATTGACATGGAACAAATTGAACAGCTTTTGCTGAATATCAAAAATTTAGTATGGAGCACACCTCTTCTTTTGTTGTTGCTTGGGACAGGTATATACCTAACGATTATTTTAAAAGGCGTGCAATTTCGTTATTTGGGTTACGCCTTGCGCCAAGTGATTGCTCCTGAGCGCAAAAATTCTGAAGGGGATATTTCCCATTTTGAATCATTAATGACAACGCTTGCAGGGGCAATTGGCACAGGGACTATTGTCGGAGTTGCAACAGCAATAACTGTCGGGGGCCTCGGCTCCATGTTTTGGATGTGGGTCACAGCCTTTCTTGGAATGGCAACCAAATACGCAGAATCGCTTCTTGCCGTTAAATACCGCTCTTTGGATGAGAAGGGCGAAATGATCGGCGGACCCATGCAGTATATTGAAAAAGGTCTTGGATGGAAATGGATGGCTACTTTATTTGCCATTTTCGGTGTTTTAGCAGCAATAGGAACCGGAAATTTAGTTCAAGTAAATGCAATTGCAGAATCGATCAATCACGTCTGGTCCATCAATCCTTGGATAACGGGAATTGTTCTTTTTGTTATTACCGGACTTGTTGTTGTTGGCGGCGTCAAAAGCATCGGGCATGTTGCAGGAGTTTTGGTCCCTTTAATGGCCTTATTTTATATGATGGGTGGATTAATGATCTTAATTCTGCATTTTGACCGCATTCCGGAAGCTTTTTCCCTCATTATATCAAGCGCATTTAACGGACAAGCTGCTGTCGGTGGTTTTGCAGGCTCTACTGTCATGATGGCGGTCCAAATGGGTGTTTCAAGGAGTGTTTTTTCAAATGAAGCAGGTCTTGGCATCTCTTCTATAGCGGCAGCATCAGCAAGAACTGATAGTCCGGGTCGTCAAGCGATGATCAATATGACAGGGGCTTTAATTTCGACTGTTATTGTCTGTAGCGTTACAGGACTTGTTTTGGCAGTCACAGGACTTCTTGGAGAAACAAATGAGACAGGAATTGCTTTGAGTGGCGCAACTATGGCAATCAAAGCATTTAGTTCCACCATATATGGGGGGGAATATATTGTTTCTGTAGGACTTATCCTTTTTGCTTTTTCTACAGTCATTGCATGGGCACTATATGGTGAAAAATGCGCTGAGTATATTTTTGGGGTTAAGGGTGCATTAGTTTATCGTCTTATTTATACATTGATTGTGATTCCAGGAGCTGCTTTAAAAATGGATCTCGCATGGCTTCTTGCAGATATCATGAATGGGTTAATGGTTATTCCCAATCTGATTGCCTTAATTGCGCTCTCTTCTGTGATCGTTGCAGAAACAAAGACCTTTATTGAAGTCATCAAGAAAGAATCGTGATGAATTAAGAAAGATCACGCTCGCCTTATGGTTGCGGCAAAATGAGAGTGCGTGAATAAGTTTTTTTATTTTTAACCAAAAATTTCATTATGAGCAGCCTCTCCGATCCAATTTGTAAGACAAGGACGAGAACAAATAGAGGTCTCTTTGTTTTTTACACCAATCAAATACCCTTCTGAACGAATTTCTCCGGGGCCGTTGTTTATACCTGATTCTATATTTGTTGTTTGGACAATTCGAACAATGAATGCACACAACTTATTATATTTTTCAGGATTTACATCAGCTGCACTTTGTTGTTCTTCACTTTTGTTAGCTTCATAGGGTTTTTCTCTGATAGTGATGTTATAAATCCGGGTACTTATTCGAATCCGTTTATCTTGAAAATCAGATAAATTAACAGCAAAATCATCTAAAACCATTTTTTGAACTACTTCTCGGTCATGCCACAGCTCCCAATAGTTTTTATGTAAATCTCTGAAATTTTCGGAAACTTTCATGGGTCTTTCAAGTAAAATTGTTTCCGTATCAAGAATTTTGATAATAACCCTTCCTGATAATCCTTCCGGATATTTTTTTAGTTTATCACAACTCTTTTGCACATAAAAAAAATTAGGAGTTGTCGTTACAGCTGTTGGAGTCATTTCGTTGCCTCATATTGATAAATAAATAAAAAAATAGTTATTAAATTTGAAATTCTTAAAAACACCTTGTATTGCTTCTTGAAGATATCGTGTGTTTTTATGACTTAAGACTTAAAGTCATCGTCTTTAGCTTCCTGTCGGATTTGAGCATAATATGATCTTTCGAGAATCTCTCTTTGGGCTGAATAGTTTTCCTGAACTCTGTTATATTCCTCAGGAGAGACGAGCATTGGGAAGCCATGGAACGAGAGAATGCGATAGTTAACTTCTTCAGATATCGGCAATACATTCCACGGATGTTCCGATTTTAATTCAGGTTCTTGTGATAGACATGTAATGTCATAAGTTAATCCTGTCGCTCTTTCTCTTAAACCAATATAATGAGAGATTCTTGTCTCAGTATCGTATGTGGGACCTCTTGTAAATTGATCCCCCACTGTATGTATGCTTAAAAAAAATGTTTTAATTCTAACTTCTGCAGAAAATTTTGTAAATTCTTCAGATTTAGCTGAACAGAAACTTTCAGATACTTTTATGAAGACTTCAATCTTTTTAATTTGTAGTTTATATTTTCCTTCATTTATTGCAAGAAGCCCAATTTCATTATCTTTTTTAAGAAGGCTTTGTAGTTTAAATCTGTGGTCTATTTCGTTGTCACACACACAATATTTATTCACAAAATTTCTAACATCCTTACAACTTTCAAATGCTTTATTAAAAAATTCTGTGCCGACAGAATTTGTCATGGAAATCGATAAAGATAACCCTTCTGTAAATTTTGTTTTTTCATCTTGAAGATAAAAAAAATTAGGAACTGTCGTTGATGTTATTTCAGTTGTTGGATTCATTTTCGTTGCCTCATATTTGATAAATAATAATAGTTATGGTTTAAAAAAATATTAATTTCAAGAATAAAAATTTTAGTTTCATATTTTCATAGGAGGGTAAAATTAAAGGATTTTAACACGAAAATTGACATTTCGTGCCACCTAAAAGCTTAAGACTTAAAAGTCAGTGCGTGAATAAGTTTTTTTATTTTTTACCAAAAATTTCCTTATGAAAAACTTCGTAACTTATACCAGAAAGAAGATAGGTCTCTTTGTTTTTTACACAAATAAAATAGTTGTTTAAATGAATTTTTGGACCGCTTTTGAATATTCCTGAATATATATTTGTTGTTTGGTCAATTCGAACAATGCTTGCAAACAACTTACTATATTTTTCAGGATTTACATCAGCTGCACTTTGTTGTTCTTCACTTTTGTTAGCTTCATAGGGTTTTTCTCTGATACTGAGGTCATAAATCCGGGTAGTTATTTGAACTAGTTTATCTTGAAAATAAGATATATCAACAGCAAAATGATCTGAAACCATTTTTTGAATTACTTCTTTTGGGGCATGCATCTGCTCCAAATAGTTATCATGTAAATATTTGAAATTTTCGGATGCTTTGAAGCGTCTTTTAAGTAAAATTTTTTTCGTATTCCATAGCGGCGAAAATTCACAAGACTTTTCATCTACATCAAAAATTTTGATAGTAACCTTTCCTGATAATCCTTCCGGATATTCTTTTAGTTGACCACAACTCTTTTGCACATAAAAAAAATTAGGAGTTGTCGTTATTAAAGCTGTTAGAATCATTTCGTTGCCTCATATTTGATAAATAAATATAAAAAATAGATATTATTTAAAAGATTATTAATTTCAAAAAAACAAAATTTGAAATTCTTAGAAATACACCTTGTATTGCTTCTTGAAGATATCGTGTGTTTTTATGACTTAAGACTTAAAAAGTCAGTGCGTGAATAAGTTTTTTTATTTTTTACCAAAAATTTCCTTATGAACATCTTCGTAATTTATACCAGTAGAAACAGAAAGAAGACAGGTCTCTTTGTTTTTTACACCAACCAAATAAACTTCTGAACGAGTTTCTCCGTGGCCTCTGTTTATATCTGCTTCTATATTTGTTGTTTGGTCAATTCGAACAATGCGTGCAAACAACTTATTATATTTTTCAGGATTTACATCAGCTGCACTTTGTTGTTCTTCACTTTTGTTAGCTTCATAGGGTTTTTCTCTGATAGTGATGCCATAAATCCGGGTAGTTATTTGAACTAGTTTATCTTGAAAATCAGATAAATCAACAGCAAAATCATTTAAAACCATTTTTTGAAGTACTTCTCGGGCATCCCTCTGCTCCCAATAGTTTTTATGTAAATCTTTGAAATTTTCGGAAACTTTCATGGGTCTTTCAAGTAAAATTTTTTCCGGATGCAATTTTTGATAATTCTTCGAGTAACTAGAGTAACCTAAATCAACACTACTAATAGTAACCTTTCCTGATAATCCTTCCGTATATTTTTCTAGTTGATGCCTATGATGGAACTCGTTGACATAAAAAAATTTAGGAGTATTTGATAATAAAACTGCAGGATCCATATTTTTTCCTCGAGTTAAAAATTTATAGTACATTTATCACTTGTTAAAGTGATTAATTTCAAGAAAAATTTAAAAATTGCATACGAAGTATCTTGTGGTCTTATTGAGTACCCCTTCATAAGTTTTTGATGGAATACTGGATGTTGCTTGTAGCTGCTGAGTAAAAAATTGGTTGTAGCGCGTATAGACATGTGTTATAATTTTTTCCACCGTGATTCTAGCTTTAAAATTCACCCATTCGTCACTGTATTGAGGGGATTTGGAAGGCTCCAGGATGGTGACAATTTCCTTATGTGCATTTACGGTCAAATATCCTTCATTGCATGCTCTTAAAGCTTCAACTTTACCTTTAAAGATTTCTACAAGAGGATGTTGGTAGTTAAATAGTGCCGCACCTTGAAAAGAAATGCAGTAAGTGTCGACAAATTCCTGACAATTCTCTGATGATTCAAATGTCTTTCGAAAAACTTCCTTTCCTTTACTATCTGTGATTGAGATAAAGACGGAAGTGCCCTCAAAATGGTTTGAACCATCGGCAAGAGTAAAAGAAATAATGTCCGGAATTCTAATTGCTTGATCCATCATATTGCCTCCTTAAATTAAAGCGGCGGGCATGCCCGTAAAATGCAATCGTCAAAGAATAAATTAAAATCAATGCATTCAATATCAAAAGTAAAGCAGCAGCGACTTCTATTAAAAAAATTACGATAAAAATAGAGGTCCCTGTAGATATACTGATTGATGCGGATTTTATCGATCACGATCTTTTTGTTATGTTTTTTATTCATCAGTTTTTTGTTTGGATTGATGCAATAATATCCCGGTTTAAAAATAAACTCTCCCGGACATTTGCAACCTATGACGAATTTTGGCTGTACAATGCATCTTGTAGTTTTACAGCATTCGTGTTCTGGATGACACTTCCATAATAAGTACCGGATAAGTGCGTAGCAAGGAGCGCATTCGATATTTGATGTTCCATAAACTTGGAGATTGATAGAAAGGCAAGCGTATTTTTTTAATTTTCTTAAGAAATAATCAAGCGGCAAAGGAGTTGGAGAAAATAAAAATTCGTTGCAATCTAAAAAAGCGCACCATTTTACGCAATGTTGAATCCTATGAATGCAATGCATATAGGCTCTGCAGCGCAATGCATCATAACTTTTGAAGTCGCAAAAATCATAGGGCCAAGGGATGATTTCGACAACACCTTCACATATCAGATCTTCTAATTCATTATACCAGCAATCAAAGCTATTGAGGTTATAAAGATAAAAATGTTGAATGCCTTGTGCCCTGTGAAAACAGACCCATTCCCTTATGTAGGGACCCTCATCTTTAAAAACAGCGCAGGCAGCAAGTTCATAATCATAATGGCAAAAAAGGGAGGAGGATCCTGAAATAAAAAGAAGTAGGAATAACCATTTTTTTATAAATATCATTCTTTGATGTTTAGCATGATTAATTAATACTTGCAAGCGAAGAGGTTTCATGATATTTATTTTTTTAAAGTTTAAGGAAAAGATTTTGAGATGGATGAGGAAGAACGAAATCGCAAGCGCATGCAAATGGTTGCAACCTATGCGACGCTTCCCTTTGTTATGGGCATTCCCCCAATTGCAGGCTGGTATATTGGCACCCTGCTTGATCGCTACTTTAGCACGGCTCCCTACGGAATGTTTATCCTGCTTTTGCTTGGTATCGTGAGTGGAGCGCGAGAATTTTATCGGATTGTAACAAAATATAAAGATGATGAGATGTGATTATGATGATTGAAGGAGTGGAGCTATTATTTAATGCTTTGAGCGTTTTTAAGGTTTTTTTCTTTTTGATTGGAGCATTATTTGGTCTTGCGAACTTATTTTTTATCAAAAAATTCCTCTATGAAATTCTTATCGCAAAACCAAAAAGCATGCTCAAAATAGCATTTCTTGGATTGGTTAAATTCCCAATACTCTATGGAATATCAATTTTGTTTTTGAGCTCTCAAAAAGAAATACCTTTGGAGCTGCTTCTTGGGTTTATGTTCACTTTAAGCCTTGTGCTTTACAAAAAATCAGGCGTGTTTCACACCTCTTCGGAGGGCGTTTAAAACATGTTCCTACTTCTCTCAAGTGATATTCCAAGAAATCCCAGCATTCTGACTTTGATTTCCACTTATTATAAGGACTATCCATGGGCACCCTATCTTTACCATTGGGAAAGCATTATTTTTTCCATAATGATTGCTTGCGCAGTTTCTCTCGTGTTTTATTTGGGTGCTTCACAAAATGAAATGATCCCAAAAGGCTTTCAAAACTTTCTTGAGTGGATTGTCGAGTCGTTTAGTTTATTTATAACCGGCATATTAGGTGAGGACGGAAAAAAATATATTCCCTTTTTAGGGACTATTTTTATTTATATTTTAAGCATGAATTTGATCGGGCTTATCCCTTTGATGGCATCGCCCTCATCAAATCTTAATATCACTTTGGCTTTGGCAATTTGTGTTTTTTTGATGGTGCAATATTTGAACATTAAAAATATGGGAATAATGGGTTTTTTATACCATCTCGCAGGATCGCCAAAAAATATTTTGGGTTGGATTTTAGTGCCCTTGATGTTACCTATAGAACTTTTGACTCAGATTACGAGACCAGTTACATTGGCCCTAAGGCTTTTTGGCAACATCTTGGGCGAAAAAATATTGGTGGCATTTTTTGCGATAGTTGGCGTCACCATGCTCTATTTTTTTCCAGTTCAGCTACCATTTATGCTACTTGGGCTGCTCACAAACATCATGCAAGCCATGGTCTTTACGGTACTAAGCACAATTTATATTTTGTTATCAGTCCCTCATTCAGAAGAAATTCATATAAACCATGAAATAAAAGGTGATTAAAAATGGATGTGCCAACTGCATTAGCGTTATCTACCCCAATTGGTGTCGGCCTTGCCGCCTTCGGCTCTGGCATCGGTATTGGAATTGCTGTCAGAGGAGCTTTGGAAGCAATCGGCAGGCAACCAGAAGCCTCCGGAAAAATTTTGACGAACATGATTTTGGGAGCAGCTCTCATTGAAGCTTTGACAATTTATGCAGTGATCATATTTTTCATTTCGTATGGACGGATGTAAAAATGTTAAAACTTGAATTAAGTCAAATTATCATTCAAATGATAAGTTTTTTGATCATGCTATGGATCATGAAAAAGTATGGTTGGAAGCCGCTTTTGGATACTTTGGAGCGAAGAAAAAATAAAATCCAGGAAGAATTTGACTTGATTGCAAAAAAAAAGAAGGATGCCGAGCAATTATCTTTAGAGTATCAGAAAAAACTTGCAGATGCAGATCTTGAAGCTCGGAAAAAAATCCAGGATGCAATTCTTGAGGGAAGAAAAATGAGCGCCGAGATCCAAAAAAAAGCTTTGGATGATGCAAAAGAGACCATGCAAAAAGCAAATCTTGAGATTCAGAGCGAGATAAGCAAAGCAAAAAACCAACTTAAAAATGAGATGGTAGGCCATATTATTAATACCACGGAAAAAATTTTGCAGGAAAAACTGGATACCCCCGCCCAGGAAAAACTGATAAAAAACTTTGTGGAAGAGGTTTAAAGTAAATATGATCAAACAAGCAGTTTCATTTGCATATGCAAAAGCATTGTTTGATTTGGATTGTAAGAACAATAATTTAAATAAACGTATTTATGATTTTGAATCTTTGCTTGCTCTTTTAGAGAATAAGCCAAAATTTGTAAAATTTTTGAACACTCCTTTTATACCCTTAAGCGATAAAAAAAAAGTTTTAATGAGTGTTTTTAATAATAAATTTGATAAGAGATTCATGAATTTTCTTGTATTTTTGCTTGAAAAGCGCAGATTTATAAATCTTAAAGGAATTGTGAGTCAATATAAGCTGATGGTAAATAAATATTTACAAATTTGGGAAGCAGACATTTTGACAGCTGTGCCAATAAACGCTTTAAGTGAAACCAAACTTAAAGAAAAGCTGGAAAAGAAATTTCAAAAGCAAGTGATACTAAACAAAAAAGTCGATCCAAAAATTATTGGGGGCGCTGTTTTAGTGATGCCAAATGAGATGTTGGACTTTAGCGTTAAGGGAAGGCTTAAGAAATTAAAAGAAAATTTAATCGCAACTGAAATTTAGGGACTAAAAATGACGTTTAAACCAGAAGAAGTTTCCTTTGCTATTGAAGAAGCTTTGGAAAAATTTGATGATTCGTTGAATTTGGAATCGATCGGACATGTATTGCAAGTAGGTGATGGAATTGCCCGCGTGTGGGGTCTTGATGATGTGATGATGTCAGAGCTTGTTGAATTTCCAAACGGAACTTTGGGCATTGTCCTTAATTTGGAAGTCGATAACGTAGGCGTTGTCCTACTCGGTCCAGATGTTGGAATAAAAGAGCAGGATATTGTCAAAAGGACAGGCAAAATTGCCTCTGTGCCAGTTGGAGATGCACTTATTGGACGGGTTGTAGATCCGCTTGGAAACCCGCTTGATGGAAAAGGACCGATCTATGCAACTGAGACAAGGCCTTTAGAGGGGATGTCTCCAAGTGTCATACAAAGGCAGCCTGTCAATGAACCTGTTCAAACAGGAATAAAAGCAATAGATTCCATGATTCCTATCGGCAGAGGTCAAAGGGAGCTTATCATCGGGGATAGACAGACCGGTAAGACAACAATACTAGTTGATACGATTCTTAATCAAAAAAATAAAGACAATTACTGCATTTATGTAGCTATTGGTCAAAAAGAGTCCACCGTGGCAGCGCTTGTTCAAAAATTAGAAGTGCATGGCGCAATGAAGTATACGACTGTAGTGGTAGCTTCTGCATCAACTCCAGCACCCCTACAGTACATAGCCCCCTATGCCGCAACTGCGATCGGTGAGTATTTTATGTACAACAAAAAGCATGCAATCTGCTGCTATGACGACTTATCAAAACACGCCATGAGCTATAGACAATTAGCTCTTTTACTAAGACGCCCGCCTGGTCGTGAAGCATATCCGGGAGACATTTTTTATTTGCATTCAAGGCTTTTAGAAAGATCTGCAAAATTAAATGAGGAGATGGGGGGCGGGTCTTTAACTGCTCTTCCTGTTATCGAAACGCAAGCAAACGATGTGTCAGCCTATATTCCGACAAATGTTATCTCGATAACAGACGGCCAGATTTATTTGGAGTCTGATTTATTTTATGCAGGGATTCGTCCTGCCATCAATGTCGGAATTTCAGCATCTCGAGTTGGCGGAAAAGCACAAACAAAAGCGATGAAACGGGTTGCCGGCAATTTAAGGTTGGATCTTGCGCAATTTAGGGAGCTTGCAGCTTTTACTCAATTCGGCTCAGAACTTGATGAGGCTACAAAAAAGCAGCTGACACGCGGTGAGAGAATGGTTGAGATTTTAAAGCAGGATAAAAATACCCCTTATACCTTGGAAAGGGAAGTCATTATTATATTTGCTGGCACACAAGGCTATTTGGATGATTTGCCTCTCGATTCTCTAAAAACTTTTGAGGAAGAGTTTGATAGTTATGTTGAGAAAGAATATCCGGATATCCCCCATAGTATCGCAACAACCAAGGATTTAAGCCCTCCTGTTTTTGATAAATTAAAAGAAGCTGCAGAAAAATTTAAAAAAGATTTTAAATGGCCACGTTAAGAGAAATTCGTCAAAAATTACACTCTGTCGGCAATATCCGAAAGATCACGCAAGCTATGGAGATGGTAGCATCTTCAAGACTTCGTAAAGCTCAAAGCAAAGCAGAATCATCACGTCCCTATGCCTTAAAGCTTAAAGAAATTTTAGACCATTTAATTGCAGCCTCCGATGATTTAAAAGATCCATTAATTGCAAAGCGCGAAGTAAAAAAAACAGGCGTTGTGATCGTTGCAGCAGACAAGGGTCTTTGCGGCGGTTATAATTATGATGTATTCAGTGCCGCGGAAAAATTTTTGAGTCCATACGATTCAAACAATGTCGAATTGATCACGGTCGGGCAAAAAACCTTGGATTATTTTGGTCCAAGAAAATGGCCTGTAACACTTAAAGTTGCAGATTGGGGCGGAAAAATTACATTGTCACAAATCGAAGAATTTACAAGAGCCTTGATAAATTTTTATTTAAACAAAAACCTGGATGAAATTTATCTTGTTTACACGCATTTTATTAATGTCTCTTCTCGCAAAGTAAAAATTGATAAATTTTTAAATATCGACACATCCAATACTACTCGCTCAAACAATATTTACATTTTTGAGCCGGATGCAGAAACTATTTTTTCTGAAATTCTGCCTCTATATTGTATGACAAAAATACAAGCTGTTTTAAACGATGCTTATGCCTCGGAATTAGCAGCGCGCATTGCATCGATGCGTACCGCTACCAAAAATACAGAAGAAATGATTGAAACATTAACACTGACAAGAAATAAAGTACGCCAAGCGGCAATTACCCGCGAATTGATCGAAGTCATGGCCGGCGCAACTTGAGGTTTAAGATAGGAGACATATGACGACAGGAATTTTAAAACAAGTGATAGGCCCCACAATCGATGTGGAATTTGCGCCGGAGGAACTCCCTAATCTTTTAAATGCTGTGACCATAAAGGATGCGGAAAACAATATTAATCTCACAGCAGAAGTTGCAATGCATCTTGGAGAAAACCGAGTGCGCTGCATAGCTTTATCATCTACAGATGGACTAGTTCGCGGAATGACAGTAACAGATACGGGAGGCCCAATCAAAGTCCCTGTCGGAAAAGAAACCCTCGGGCGGTTGTTTAATTTGCTTGGGGAGACAATTGACAATCAGGGCTTATTGCCAAATGATATTACTCTCTCGTCCATTCATCGCAGCGCCCCAACATTTGAGGACCAAGAAACAAAAACATCCATTTTTGAAACAGGGATCAAAGTCATTGACTTACTAGCTCCTTATGCTAAGGGGGGAAAAGTCGGTCTCTTTGGCGGCGCCGGTGTTGGAAAGTCTGTTATCGTGATGGAGTTGATCCGCAATATTGCAATTCAACATGGCGGCTATTCTGTCTTTTGCGGGGTAGGTGAGCGTACCCGCGAAGGAAATGACTTATGGCTTGAGATGAAGGACTCGGGAGTTTTGTCAAAAACAGCGCTCGTGTTTGGTCAGATGAATGAGCCTCCAGGAGCACGTATGAGAGTTGCCCTTACAGGATTGACTATGGCAGAGTATTTCAGGGACGAGATGAGGCAGGACGTTCTTTTATTTATAGATAATATTTTCAGATTCGTTCAAGCAGGTGCAGAAGTTTCAGCTTTACTTGGAAGAGTGCCGTCTGCAGTTGGCTATCAACCGACTTTATCAACCGATATCGGCGACCTTGAAGAAAGAATTACGTCTACAAAAAAAGGGTCGATCACATCCGTACAGGCAATTTATGTTCCGGCAGATGATTATACGGATCCGGCACCTGCCGGGATTTTTACGCATTTGGATGCTTCTACTGTTCTTTCAAGACAGATTGCAGAACTTGGCATCTATCCCGCAGTAGATCCCCTTAATTCCACATCCAGGATTTTAGACCCTGCAATTATTGGAGAAGAGCATTATTATGTCGCTTGCGAAGTGCAAAAGATATTGCAGCGCTATAAGGATTTGCAAGATATCATCGTGATCTTAGGAATTGACGAACTCTCAGAACATGACCGCTTGATTGTCTCAAGGGCTAGGAAAATCCAAAAGTTTTTTTCACAGCCATTTTTTGTAGCAGAAACTTTTACAGGAAAAAAGGGACGGTTTGTAACGCTGCCAGAGACTATTAAAGGCTTTAAAATGATTATCGAGGGCGAAATGGACAGCGTGCCTGAACAAAATTTTTATATGGTTGGCACAATCGATGAAGTTTTGGAAAAAGCTGAAAGCTTGAAGCAATAACAAAAGAAAAATAATATGTATCACTTACAAGTATTGACCCCAGAAGATGTTATTTTCGATGGCGAGGTGATCTCTCTTATTGCAAGCGGTGAACAAGGCTATCTTGGAGTGTTGACAGACCATACAGCGCTTATTACTTCTTTAAGGGATGGAGTGCTTATCATCACAGACAAAAATAATAAAAAAATTTATTATAATACCTCCAAAGGCTTTTTGGAAGTCAATCAAAATAAGGCTTCCATCATTGTTGAATCGGCGACTTCAAGGGATCCTATCGACATTGGCACTAAAGGCGGCGTTTAAGACTCGGATCAATCCAAAGTGGTACAAGCTTTTTTTTGAGGCTGGCTCCCTAGCACTTAAAAAAGCTTACGCCAATTTGTGTTGGTCAGAGCTAACGTTGAAAAAGCTTATACCATGTTAGAGCAATCTCTAGTCTTAAACACCGCCTCTAAAGCTTGGAGTTGATTTCGCTAAGTTCCTTCTCTGTTTGAAGCAGCAATTGATTTTGCTTTTCAATGAGCTCAGGGGGCGCTCTTTTTACAAAATCTTCATTGCTAAGCTGAAATCTGATTTTATCCAAAGATATCACCAAACGGTCTTTCTCTTTTTGAAGCCGTGTCATTTCCTGAGCAAGTAATTCTTGCGGTATCGGGACGAGAACTTTTAGCCCATTTAATAAAGCTGACGAGGCTGTTTTTAATTCCGGTTCAGTTGTGACTGCTTGAACGATATTTGTGCGGACAAGCGCTGAAATGATCGAGAGATTATTTTTAACAATCTCAAATTCAGGATCGCTTGCGTGTCCTATGATATACACATCGCTCAAAATTCCAGGAGGCACTTTCATTTCGCCTCGGATATTGCGGATAAGATAAACAAGTTTGCCCATCAATTCAAAAGTCTTGTCAATATTATCATTGATGTCGCTTATCTTTATGACTTTTGGATAGGGAGCTACAACGCAGGCTGTAGCTTGAAGAGCTTGGATTGCTTCTTTTGTATAAGAATCAACATTTTCATTGAGTTCTAAATTACTAAAATGAGCTTTAAGCAACTGAAAGAGCTCTTCTGTAATAAATGGAATAATGGGGTGAAGTAGCCGTATGGATTGACAAAGCACAATAGCAAGCAGTTTTTGTTTGTTTTTACGGTTTTCTGGAGATCCTGCTTTTCCAAAAAGAACAGGCTTTGCAATTTCGAGATAGTAGGCGCAAAATTCATTCCAGAAGAAGTTATAAGCTGTAAAGGTTGCTTGATCAAAAGAGTAGTTTTGGAGTTTTTCGTTGACTTCTCTTATCGTGCGGTTTAAGGCAGAAAGAATCCAGCGGTCTTCCAGTTCCAATTTTTGTTCATCAAGGCCCAAAATAAATTCATCAGAGTTTAGCCCCGGTTGATTTTGTTCCGGATTGAGAGACAAATTCATAAAAATAAACCGCGCGCCATTCCATACTTTATTGGCAAAATTTTTATATTCTTCGAATTTGCGTCTATCCAAGTCTATTTCGCGCGATTCTGTCGGATTGGAGCATAAAGCCATTCTCATAGCATCCGTGCCATATTCTTCGATAATTTCGATAGGGTCGATGACGTTGCCTTTGGACTTGGACATTTTTTCCCACTTCGAAAAAACATCTTTTGGGCAAGGCTTCCCAAGGTCGTATTGCTTACGCTCTTCTTCGCCAAGATAGGCAATGCCACCCTCTTTGTTATTTCTCCAGTAAGATTTGCCGTAGATAAGTCCATGCAAGAAAACTTCCGGAAATGGCATCTTATCCATTGCATATTCGCCCATCATCAACATGCGGGCAACCCAGAAAAATAAAATGTCGTGACCTGTAATCAGCACAGAATTTGGATAGAATTTTTGCAGTTCTGCTGTATTGTTCGGCCAGCCAAGCGTTGCAAAGGGCCAAAGAGCAGAGGAAAACCAGGTATCTAGCACATCTTCATCCTGGCGCCATTTTGAAGGATTTTTTTGAACCTCTTCTGGCATTCCTTCCCCATCAAAGCAGATCATCTGTTCAGGATTGTCTATATGATACCAAATAGGAATGCGATGACCCCACCAAAGCTGTCTGCTGATGCACCAGTCGCGCAAGTTGTTTACCCAATGAAAATAGGTGTTTTCCCAAGATTTTGGAATGAGTTTTGTTTTTCCATCGACGACAGCTTTTCTTAAGTTGTCTGAAAAATCGCTCATTTTGACAAACCATTGTTTGGACATGTAGGGCTGGATCACAGCTTTTGAGCGATAGGAAATGCCGACCCGGTTTAAGTGTGGTTCGATTTTTTCAACAAGTCCTAAATCCTGCATTTCTTGTAAGACTGCAATTCTAGCCTCTTCCATCGTTAGCCCGGCAAATTTTCCACCGTTTTCATTGATTTTGCCATTTGGCGTCATGATATTGATGAAGGGGAGTTTATGGGTAAGTCCCATCTGATAGTCATTTGGGTCGTGCGCCGGAGTGACTTTTACCATACCTGTTCCAAAGGCAGGATCTACAAGGTAGTCTGAGATAATCGGAATTTCGCGGTTCATGAGTGGCAATATGACTATTTGTCCAATAAGATCTGTGTATCTTGCATCTTTTGGCGAAACTGCAATTGCCGTATCTCCAAGCATCGTTTCTGGTCTTGTTGTTGCTATATGGATAAAGCCTTTACCACTTTTTAAAGGATATTTAAAATGCCATAAAAAGGATTGATTTTCTTCGTATTCGACTTCATCGTCTGCAAGGGCAGTTTCTGTGATCGTATCCCAGTTGACAAGGTAGTCGCCTTTATAGATCAATTTGTCATCATAGAGTTTTTTAAACATTTTACGGACGGCCGCATTATTCCCGGCATCCATCGTAAAACGCTGTCTTGACCAGTCAAGAGAGGATCCAAGTTTCTTTAGCTGACCCAAAATCAGATTTTCGTTAGTCTCTTTCCAGTGCCAAACATGGCTCAAAAATTCCTCGCGGGAAAAATCCGTTCTTTTTTTGCCAGTTGTTTTGATAAGATGTCTTTCTACAACCGTTTGGGTGGCAATTCCAGCATGATCTGTTCCCGGCACCCATAAAGTTTCAAAGCCTTGCATGCGCTTCCATCTGATAAGTACATCCTGGAGAGTATTGACGAGGGCATGGCCCATATGAAGCACGCCAGTTACGTTCGGTGGGGGAATGACGATGCAATAGGCGGGCTTTGATGAAGTTGGATCGGCTTTAAAAAATTGGTTTTTTTCCCAGTAATCGTACCATTTGGAATCTGTTGTTTTAGCATCGTAAGACTTTGGAAGTTCGCTCATATTTACCGGTTTTATAAGTGTTTTTTTTAGAGTTATGTTACCAGAGAAATGTAAATGTTTGAAATGAAAAAAGCCCGATCCTTATAGTTTTGCAAGGAATCGGACTTTGTTAGAAATATTTTAGAGAGCAAGACGCTCATTGAATGCATTCTTTGCAGATTCAATGATGTTCACATGAAAATTAATTAAATTAGTAATAAATTTAAGATTTATTTGTGTTAGATGATAATTAACTTTAGATACACCTTCACCTGTAGAGTCAAAAGTAGTTGAAGTTATTATCATCGGTTCAAAACTTGGAACAAGCTGCACACGAGCTGAATCTTCAGAATAGCCCCACATTTTACAAGGAATTATATGTATAATTTTAAAACAGTTATGAACTGCATTTATGTATCTAATGTAAATGACATAATAAACTCCTTTCTAATAATTATTTTTTACCACAGAGACCACAGACTCGACTTTGTTGATTTTTTCTTTTTTGC
>JBEPVN010000045.1:0-17795 GCA_041691015.1 Parachlamydiaceae bacterium
TACAAACGCAGGCTAAAGCCTACGCTACAAACTTAAGCTAAAGCCTACGCTACAATGCCAGGCTGCCTATACTACATAACTACAAATAACAACTCCACTCACGCTTTTTCCGAGATTTGAATTGCCACACTCAACTTGTACTAAAGAAGAAAAAAAACGCCTTCTTGAATTGATCAAATTTGAAAAACATGCAAGAGCTAAAGGCTTTAAAACAATTGCGGGTATTGATGAAGCAGGAAGAGGTCCATTAGCAGGTCCCGTTGTAGCTTGCGCATGCATTATTCCCGAGGGTATTTTTTTCCCGGGAATCAATGATAGTAAGCAGTTATCCCCAAAAAAACGAGAAGAGCTCTTTTTAAAGTTAACATCTCATCCCGATATTTTTTATGGGGTAGCAGAAATTTCCCACCTCGAGATAGATATTATAAATATCTATCAAGCAACAATCAATGCCATGCGAAAAGCAGTGGATAATCTTAAAATAATACCTGATTATTTACTTGTTGACGGAATGAAGATCTCATACCTTAATATCGAGTCGGAAAAGATTATTCAAGGGGATACAAAATCACAATCCATTGCAGCAGCTTCTATTATCGCAAAAGAAACACGTGATAGACTCATGAACGAATTCCATAACATGTGGCCGCAATACGGTTTTGATCAACACAAAGGCTATGGTACCAAAAAACACCTGGAAGCCCTTGAAAAGCATGGACCATGTCCGATTCACCGCTTATCCTTTAGCCCCTTAAAAGAAGTCCTTGTACAGCAATCTTCGAATTTAAAATAATTTTTTATATGTAGGGATTTATACGACTTGCTGTACTAGTTTAAATTTGAAGCAGGTGCATTTACAGCTCTTAAAGCCGGATCATTTAAATTTGAACTGCTTGGAGCATTTACGGGTCTTGTTGCAGATTGCACATCAAGTTTTGCTTTTTCTTGATTCACTAAACTTTGAAGTTCCGCAAGATCACTTTCTAAAATAATCGATTTATTTAATATTTCAAGAAGTTTTGCACGAATAATAGGGTTTTGTAAGGAAGCTGTTCCTCTAAAATTATTAGCTAATGTTTTTTTAACTTCTAATTGAATAATTGCATTTTCTGCCTGAACTTTATCGCTCCAAAGAGGAACTGTATCTCTTCTTGTCGCATTATTAAATTGTGTTTGCGCTTCATTTTCCGCTTTTTGGACAGCCGCGTTTATTTCCAAGTCGTAGTTCGAATTAATAGCATCTGCCGCATAAGAATTACCTGCTAATAAAAGCGAGCCTGACAATGCCAATGAAAGAATTTTTTTATTTAACATAAGATTAGCCCCCTAATAGAAGAAAATTTAAATTAGTCTGGATATAATCGCATCCTAATTGATCGTTTTTTTTCTGCATAGTTAATTTTAAGATCCTTGCTGTCACTTAACTTTTGTTCTATGAAATTAAGAGCAGGGTTGGTACTATAATAAACTAAATGTTGCAAACAATGTAAAAAAGTAAAATCTAATTTAAGGAGAGTATCATGAATTCTGTAGCAACAATAGATAAAAATTTTGTAGGTACGGTTTCTTCGTTTTTAAATAAACCTGAAGTAAAACAAGGTGTTAAAGATTATGCAGGTTTAGCTACTATTGTTTTTGGTGGTATGCAAGAAATTCATTTTTTGAACTCAAGTGCAAGCTCTAAAACATGGACGGAAGCTACCGGTCGCTTTTCTTTGATCCTTTGTGCAGCAGCGACACCATTATCATATAGGATATGTTCTCGGTTTGTAGACAAAGCTGTTTCACAGCAATTCTTAGTAAATACATTTGGACCAAACACAATTTTTGCGGTCAATCCTTGGCATCCACGTCATGTCATAAGCTTTGTTGCTGTAGCATGTACTTTACCGACTGTTATTGTTGCAATTTACGATGCAGCGCTTGGAGTAATTGGAAAAGTTTTTAAATCTAAAAAAGAAGAAGATTTAAGCAAAAACACGGATTGGACTGAAGATCAACTTAAAGAACGTCCAAAACCGACAAACCATGAATTCTTAACTTCAACTAAAGTTAAATGGATGGTTTTATTTAATTTTGTAACAAGCCGTCCGGTCCTTCATCTTGGAAATCAATTGGCAAGAAAGATTTTAAATCGTGCATAAAACAGTTTTTGACAATTAAGCTCTTGGATGAGCCTTGTCGTAGGTTTGTTTTTTTAACGTGGTCGATACTTGTGTATAAATCGTGGTTGTTGTTAGCGATGTATGCCCAAGTATCACCTGAATTGTCTTTAAATCCATTCCGTTTTCTAGCCAATGTGTCGCTATGGTGTGTCTTATTGTATGTGGCGTTATATGCCCGGACAGTCCACTTGCTGTTAAGTGCTTTTCAAAGTTTCTATCAATGGATCTTGTTGTAAGCCTCGTGCCAAGTTTATTCAAAAAAACAGCTTCGGGATCGGCTTCTGCAAGATGACCTTGAAAAACCATGTGTCTTTCCTGATGATTCAAATATTTTAAAATCCAGTCAGCCGCGTTTTTAGTGATGGGAACAATGCGTTCTTTCTTTCCTTTACCTTTTAACTTGATCAAAAAAGATTTTGGATCAAAATCATTCCGATTTAAAGATGCAAGTTCATTGATACGTAAACCGGAGCTATAAAAAAGCTCCATGATGGCACGGTCTCGAAACCCAAGATAAGTGGATAAATCCGGTTCGTCAAATAAGCGGAGCACTTGTTCATAGGAGAGAGACACCGGGATTTTTTTATCCAGTTTCGGACTTTCCAGATCTTCAATAGGGTTTATGGAGATCAGCTTTTGTAAAAAAGCGTATTTAAAAAACGATCTAAGGCAGGAAATATGTCTTGCTATGGTGGCTTTACTTTTGTTATGCGCGCTCAAATGAGCGATAAAGCTTCTTAAGCGTTTGCGATCGATTGTTTCGATCAAAAGAGGGGAGTCTGATTCTTTTTCAAGATAGGATTTTAGAGTGTTTAAATCGATGGAGTAATTGCGAACTGTGTGTTCTGATGTGTTTTTTACAACATTCAAATGTTCTAAAAATCGATCTACCGCCTTTTCAAACATTGATGCCTCCATGGACATTTTCATTCATTTCCTATCGCTTTTTGGATTTTTTGGGAATTCGAATACCTTAAAGTCATCTGCTGCTTCCGTGTTTGGAAATACGGTTCTCGCCTCAGTCTCAAAGTCTTTTAAAAATTGGTATCGTGCTGAAAAATGTGTCAAAATCAGTTTTTCAACGGAAGCTTCTTTTGCAATGAGCGCTGCTTGTTTTGCTGTCAAATGAAAATGCTTATGAGCTAAATCCACATGTTCATCGAGGTAGGTGCTTTCTGCAAGCAAAATCTTAGCGCCTTTTGCGATATCGATCGCATTTTGACAATACCTCGTGTCAACAACAAAAGCGATGCTGTCACCTTTTCTTATATGGCTGACATCGGATAATTGGATTTTTTTATTTTCCAAAACAATAAACCCTTTTTCCTGCAGTTCTTTTACGAGGGGGCCCTTCACTTGAAATTTGTCTAACAAACTCTTATCAAATTTGTGCGTGTCAGGCTCGCTTATGCGCCATCCGATATTGTCTACACCATGCTCTAAAAAGACTGCTTCAATTTTGAAGTTACCATCATCATGTACAATGCCAGCCTCTGTTACCGGGTGCTCAATGACATGAATCGTCTCGTGGTAGATGGTACCGTATCTTAATCTATCAAAATATTTTTTACCGCTTGCAGGGTAGTAGCAGTGAATTGGGTGCGTTACTTTGTCAAGATTCAAACGCATGAGCATGGAACCCAAACCCAAGCAATGATCTCCGTGAAAATGTGAGATAAAAATACGGGTCACAACTGGGGGCGCAATGTTTGCATGGATGAATTGACGTTGCGTGCCCTCGCCGGGGTCAAATAAAAGACCCTCGCCATTCCAGCGAAAAAGATAAGCCCCGTGATTTCTGTAGCGTGTTGGCTGCTGGCTTGAGCAGCCAAGAATAATAAGGTCGCGAGCGCTCATTTAATAGTTACCGTTCGTTTTGTAATTTAAAATAGTTCAATTGGCCAAGCAGCAATCCAATAAAAAGTCCGCTTAAGTGCGCTGAATTTGCGATGCCAGGAGAGATGTTGTGATTAAATGAGATCTCGATAAGAAATGCGATTATTTGTAAAAATAACATCAAAATAATAAAGACAACAACAGATGAAAGAGAGATCGAAGAAAATTGATAACCTTCCCATGGCACATAGCGCTGTCGCATAAAGACAAAACCGATCATAGCGCATATGACTCCCGATATTCCAAGAAAATTAGTACCGCTCATCAAATATTGGGCCGTATTTGAAAAAATGCCAGTGATCAGCACAAAAATCAAAAATTTTAACGAGCCGATTTTTTTTTCCATTTGCTTGCCTAAGATCACAAATAAAATCAGGTTAAAGGCAAGATGCAATATGGACCCATGCATCAGGATGGGCGTGATAAGACGCCAGATTTCACCCTCTTTAATTTTTTCAAACATCGGCTCTGAAAAATCCCAAGGAGCTTCCGGATGTTGAAAATGATGGACGATTTTGTCGTAGAAACCATGCCAATAAGGAGTTTGATTAATTTTTGCCATAAGGTTTGCAGCCTCAGCTGGTACTGCATTCTTATTTTCTAATTTATCAAGGCCAAACCTGTTAATGAGATCATCTGTAATTTCATAGGCTTTTGGGTAATCGTAGGAAAGAATTTTGTTGACAGGAGCTGAAATAACAGGGCTGTAGGGGATGTTTTCTGGAATTTTTGTTATTTCCGGGGTGGTGATACCGGAAAAAAAGAAAAGCATGATGCAAGTAATTAAAATATAAAGAGTGACAAACCCCATTTTAGAACTTTCTTCTTCATTACTTTTAAGTCCAAATTTTGCAAGAGGGGCTTTAGTTTCATTTGAACTCTCGTCACTAGACTCTAAGAGTCCCTTTAGCATACTTTCTGAAATTTTAAACTTGGGATCTTCCGGATTGGATTCAAATTCATCTCTGATTTTGATGGCATTTGTTACAGAATCTTCATCAATTACCCAGAGACGACAGGTTGCAACACCATAATCCGGGCTTCCCCAGTCATTATTGACTTCTGAATCTAGCTGATTTTCAATACCTTGTGACTTTAAAACTTTAGACAGGCCTAGGGCTTGTTTTTGATTATTGGAACTGTAAATTATGCGCATAAGTCTATAAACTCTTTAATTGATGAATTTTTTTGATGATCATCGAAGTCGAGAGACCATCAATCAGAGGAATAATATGAATGATTCCACCATTTGCTTTGACAGTTTCTGATTCTATGCAGTTTTCTCCATATTCAGAGCCATTTGCATGAACATCGGGCTTAATTACGTTTAAAAGGCTGCGAGGGTCTGTTTCATCAAACCACGTCACATAATCGACAAATTCAAGTGCAGCCATCATTTCTATTCTATATTTCAATGGAATGATCGGTCTGTCTTTACTTTTATATGTCTCAATTGAACGATCACTATTTAAAGCAACTATTAGCACGTTTGCTAATTTTGCCGCCTCATAAATAATATGCAAATGACCTGCATGCAGGAGATCAAAGGAACCATTCAGAGTTACAATCGTTTCACCTTTTGCCCGAATTTCTTCTACTTTTTGGCTTAATTTGGATGGATCGATGACTTTTGTCAAACTACTGTCAGTCCAATACATTTTTTGTAATTTCTTTTTCGAATGCAATGCTATAAACCTCGTCGTAATGTTCAACAAAATGAACGGTTAAACCTTTTTTAATATATTCTGGCAATTCATCATAATCGCGAATATTATCTTTTGGAAAAATTAATGTTTTAAGTCCGGATCTTCTGGAAGCTACTAGTTTTTCCTTAAGTCCTCCAATTGGTAGTACCCTTCCTGTTAATGTAAGCTCTCCTGTCATACCAAGATTATCTAAAACGGGAGCGTCCAGCATAAGGGAGAGTAGGGCAGTTACCATTGTAATACCGGCAGATGGCCCATCTTTTGGAGTAGCACCTTCTGGTATATGCATGTGGACTTGTGATTTTTCAAAAAATGTATGATCGGGAGCATATTTATGTAACGCGCTATGCAAATAGCTCCAAGCAATCTCAGAGGATTCCTTCATGACGTTACCTGCTTGTCCAGTTAACTTCATTTCAGTTTTTTCTCCTACCACTTTGATAGCTTCGATATATAACGTAGCGCCCCCAAGGGATGTCCAGGCAAGCCCCATGCAAACTCCGACAGGGGTTCTTTCGTAGAATCTATCGCTTGTAAAGTGAGGCTTTCCGAGGTAGTCAATGAGATTTGAGGGCGTGATATAAATCTTTATATTTTTGTGTACTTCTTCAGATTCTTTTTTTTGTAGCAGTTTTGCTTCTTGTTCGCGTACAGTCTTTAAAGTTACTTTTCTTAAAATTTTCTTTATTTCATTTTCAAGGCTTCTAACGCCGGACTCTCTTGCATAGCCGTTTATGATTGCTTTAAGAGCTTCTTTACTAAATTCTATTTCGGATGCTTTTAAACCTACAGATTTTCTGTTGCGCGGTATGAGGTATTTTTTGGCAATTTCAATTTTTTCCTGCAAAATATAGCCCGAAAGTCGCATGATATCCATACGGTCTTTTAATGGTTCCGGAATTGTATCAAGCACGTTTGCTGTAACAATAAATAGAATATTTGATAAATCGCAGCGTACATCCAGGTAATGGTCTAAAAATTCTCGATTTTGCTCCGGATCGAGCACTTCTAAAAGAGCAGAAGCTGGGTCTCCTTGATAACTTGAACCCATTTTATCGACTTCATCCAACATGATGACAGGATTCATTGTCCCGCAAATTTTAAGGGCTTGGATAAGTTTTCCAGGCATTGCCCCTATGTATGTTCTTCTATGACCTTTTATTTCTGCCTCATCGCGCATACCGCCGACTGAAAAGCGATAAAACTTGCGGTTCAAGGCTCTTGCAATACTTTTTCCGATACTTGTTTTACCGACTCCGGGAGGTCCTACAAGGCACATAATTCCGCCTTTAACGCTCCCTGATAATCTGCCGACACTGATGAATTCCAAGATACTTTGTTTTGTGTCTTCCAAACCGTAATGATCATGCTCTAAGATTTTTTCAGCTTCTTTAATACTGTTTGCTTCCTTGCTATAGATGCCCCAAGGAATTGTTGTCAGCCATTCCAAGTAACCGCGGCAAATGCTATATTCTGCAGATTGAACTTCGAGACTGCTTAATTTGTCCATTTCATCTTGGATCACTTTTAAAACATCATCCGGCACATTTCTTTCTTTAAGCCGTGTCTCAAATTTATCCCGGTCGATTGCCTTATCGTCTTTTTCTATGCCAAGTTCTCTTTTTATTGTTTTGAGCTGTTCTTTTAAGAAAAAATCTTTTTGGCTTTTATTTAATGTAGCATCAATTTTTTTGTTGATACCGTGCTGTAGAACGCTAAATTCAAGTTCTTTTTTTAAGAGACCCAAGGATTTATCCAAGCGCTTTTCGATGTCGAAAGTTTCTAAGATATCTTGCATTTCTTCTTTTGAGGCTGTTGTTAACGCAACAGCAAAGTCGGCAAGTTTTCCAGGTTCTGTAAAGTCTGATTGGGCAAGAAATATTTGAAGTTCTTCTTTAAATAAGGGATTTAACTTTAAAATTTCTTTAATCGTAGAAATAATGCTGATGGCATAGGCTTTTAGCTCTATGGAAAGAACATGATTATCTTGGAAATATTTAACTTTTGCTTTGAGATTTGGAGTCTTTTGTACGGGTTTTTGGATTCTGATCCGTTTTTCCATGTTCATAATGACTTGCGCGCCGCCTTTTTCAAGCGGTGTGATGCGAAGAATCCTTGCTGCAACTCCGACTTCATATAGATCTTCAAAAGTGGCTTTATAGATATCCAAATTTTCTGATTTTGCCAAAACTAAACCGACGCACTTATGCGGAGTTCTTGATATCTGTTTTAAAACTTCTAAAAAAGGACCTTTTTCAACTACTATAGGAGCTGCCATCCCAGGAAAAAAGGGCCGGCGTAGAAGAGGGAACAGATAAATCTCATTCGGGAATGAAAAATCCTTATTATTTTTTAAATCTCCAAAGTCATTTATTAGGGCGTCTTCGAACTCTTTATCATAGGACAGCTCATCATCTGAATCATCAAACATCTTACTATAATTACTCTTTTTAATTAATTTTTATGGTTTTGCGAGATATTGGTATAAAAAAGCCAAGCTTTTTTTTTAATTACAACTCGCAGTTCTAGAACGAAATATTAACAGCATGGCGCTTAAAAATCCATTTTAAAAATGAATGGCTTTACTCACCATATGTTGGAGTGCAACAGAAATATCGAGTTCTTCGGTTTTTTCGTTTAAAATTTTTTTAACTATGTTTATAGCCATTTCCGGAGAATTGCATTCACTTGAAAGATGAGCCAAATGAACATGTTTTAAGCCGGGATGAAAAACTTTGGACAAAAGCTCTCCGCATGAATTATTGGATAAATGACCGCTTCTACTCAAAACACGCTGTTTATAAATTTCAGGACGAGAGCAAGCGCGAACCCAATCGGGCTCATGATTTGCTTCAAGGTAGAGGTAATCGCAATTTTTTAAATGATTTTCGACAAGCGAACTTGCAAATCCAAGATCTGTGCAAAACCCAAGTTTTAAACTCTTAAATTTGATTGTGAAAGCCACAGGATCGCTTGTGTCGTGTGAAATACTAAAAGGGTGAATCTCCAAATCTCTAAATTCAAATGTTTCACCGGTTGAAAAAATTTTGAATTTTGGACATTCATGGAAGTTTTCAGCAATGCCTTTTGCGGTTTCATTATTTGCAAAAACAGGAATTCCCATTTTTAGCGCCATTACGCGAAGACCTGCGATATGATCGGAATGCTCGTGTGTAATCAAAATCGCATCCAGATCTTCTATGTTGACATCGATGCTTTTAAGCTTTTCTTTTGTAGCCTTAGCGCTAAGACCGGCATCGATTAAAATTTTAGTGTCGTCTGTTCCAAAAAAAATACTATTTCCTTTTGAGCCTGATGCAAGCGGACAAAATCCTTTCATGATTTTGGTTCCCACTCAAGTTTTACCCAATATTTCTTTTCAGTCACGCTAATTCCTTTTTCGGTAAGAGTTAAAATATCTTGTTTATAGAGGCCCTGGCATTCACAAGAATTTAAACCATTTGCTATGCGGTTTTCAATGTGTTTTTCGCAAACATTTAAAAATTTTGGATTGCTTCCATCGGGAAGTTTTTTATAGAACTCCATTTCTTGGACTTGGGTTGCCATTTTAGAAGTTTCGCTATTAATTGTCATGCTTTATCCTTATACTTGACTCGTTTACTCCTCTGCAAAGTCCACGCTTTCAACAGCTTCTGCAGATTGCCTTCCAAGGACTTTTCTTGCCTTGCTACCATCTGGCGCTGTGACAATGCCGCGGCTTTCCAACTGATCCATCAAACTTGCAGCTCGAGCATATCCGATTTTAAGTTTGCGCTGTAAGAAGGTTGTGGAAGCGTTACCTGTGCTTAAGACAATTTCAACCGCATCAGAATAGAGACTATCAGATGGTGCATCAGTATCTTCTTCAAATCCTGCTTCATTAATGGTACCGATTGCGTCAAAAGATTGGATCACGTAGTTTGGCGGCGCTTGCTCACAGATAAATTTGACCGTGGCATTGATGTCTTCATCGCGGATGAAAGCTCCTTGAGCTCGTACAAGATGAGAGGCTCCAGGCGGCAAAAAGAGCATATCGCCATTACCAAGAAGGGATTCTGCACCTATTTCATCCAATACAATTTGGCTGTTGACGCGGCTTGCCACTTTAAAGGATATGCGTGTCGGAAAGTTTGCTTTGATAAGTCCTGTGATCACTTCTCTTGAGGGTCTCTGCGTTGCCAAAATCAGGTGGATGCCGACAGCTCTTGCCATTTGGGCAATACGCGCAATAGGAGTTTCAATGTCGCTTGAGGCAACCATCATCAAATCTGCAAGCTCATCGATGATTGCGACAATGTAATGCATTTTAATGGGAACATCAATTCCAAGGCTCTTTTCAAACTCCGCATCGACTTTGCGCGAGTTGAAAGCTTCTATATTTCGGACGCCTAAGTTTTTTAGGATTTCATAACGTCTTTCCATTTCTTTGACCAAAAAGTTAAGAGCTGCGCATGCGCCCCTTGGCTCTGTGATGACAGGAGCTAACATATGAGGCAGTTTGGAATAAGCGGTGAGCTCAACTTTTTTAGGATCGACCATGATGAGCTTGATCTCATCTGGTTTTGCATTATGCACAATCGACATGACGATTGTATTGATACAGACAGATTTACCAGAACCAGTAGCTCCAGCAATGATGCAATGCGGCATTTTGCTCAAATCGCTCATGACATAATCGCCATTTACAGCTTTGCCAAGAAGGACCGGAATATGGAATTTCTGCGTTCCTTGCTTATAGGCTGTCAGCATATCTTTAAAGGCTACTTCCTGCGGTTTTGCATTTGGAACTTCAATACCGACGGCAGCTTTTCCAGGAATTGGAGCGATGATCCGAATGGATTTAGCCTCCATATTGAGCGCAATATCATTCTCAAGAGTTTTGATTTTTTGAACTTTGACGCCAATTGATGGGTGAACTTCAAAGGATGTGATCGTAGGACCGCAATTGATTTGACCAACTTTTGCTTCAATGCCAAAACTTGACAATGTCTCTTCCAAGACTTCAGCCTGTTTTTTTAAATCGCTTTTTAGAGAACTTTGATCAATTTTTTTAGGCGTTGTCAAAAGAGATGAGGGGGGGAGTTCGTAATTTGTAAAATCGCCATTGTAAACAAGCTGCGATTGGATCGCAATTTCGCGCTTTGTTTTTGGAGCAGCCGGTTTTTCGATTTCCTTCATCAAATCTTGGACTGCTTCTTTGATTACTTTTGGCTTTTGCGTTTCGTCTGGTTCTTTGGATTCTTTTTTAGAGAGAGACGGTCTCGTCTTTAAATTCATCTCAGGCTGTATTGCCAAAAGCTCTTGATTGTCCTTGTTTGGAATTTCAGCTCCAAGCTGGCTTTGCAAGCCGGGAATGCGGAGCTTGACATAACGCATAAAATCGCTTTCAACTTTCAAATCTACCTGGCTTGAATCTTTTGATTTTTCCGGTTGTTTATTTTCTCTAGTCTCAAAGGCAAAAGTCGGAATAGAGATGCTGTTTTTGATACGTTTTAAAAGTGAAAAAACAGGAAGCATTAAATCATAGGGTTTTATGTCTGTTAAACTTAAAATACTCGCAATTAACGTGCAGGAGAAAATAATTGCCATACCTGCTGTGTTGAACATGCGATGCAAATTATAAAACGGTAAATCCTGGTAGATATAGAAAAAAGGTGCGCCACCTAAGTGATAACGCAGGTTCAAACCCCATAATTTGTTGTAAAATGTATTTCCGATAAAATTGCCAAGCGACGGAAATTGCACTTCAATAAGGCTTAAAAGTAGGCTGACTGAAAAAATAAGAACAGTCAGATAAACTGCTTTTGAGGCTAAATTCAAAATAGGATTTGAGGATAAGAGTTTAAAGCCTGCCCAAAGAATAAAACCTACAATAATATAACTGCTCAAACCAAACAATGCGTGAAAAAACCAACCTACGGCATGACCTGTAAGACCTAGCAAATTGTGAGATTCTTTAGAAAAACCGAAACTTAAAAGGCTTAATAGAAGCGTAAAACTAAGTGCCAGCATAAGCATCCCGAATGCTGCAGGAGAGCTTTTTATTGTGGGTCTGTTACTTGGTTTTTTTTTTGTTTTTTTCTTTGCCATAACTTCTTTTTAAATGTAAAGGGTGGTAAAAATGCCCAATATGAGGCAATACCACACAAAATACATGAATTTTTGTTTACTTGCCAACCTCTTCAATAAGGAAAGCGAAAAATAACCAAAAATAAAGGAAGTTAAAAGAGCGATCACATAATTAGTTAAGGAAACGTTAGGTAGAGCGGATTCATTTTTTGTGATCAGTTGAATAAGTTCGATCACAGTTCCACCCAAAATCGCAGGGATTGCGAGTAAAAATGAAAAGCTGATAGCTTCCTCATGCGTCCATCCCAAAATTTTGGCAGCAGAAATTGTGGAGCCGCTTCTTGAAATCCCGGGTAGAATGGCAGCTGATTGAAAAAGTCCGATGACGAGTGGGTCGCTTAAGGTACGCTCAGTTAAAGGTTTTGTAATATGTAAATTTTGTAATTTAATGCCAAGATACAAAATAGCGCTTGTCAGCATAAAGCAATACCCGAGATAGTGAGGGTCATTAAAGATTGCTTTGATCGGTTTGATGATTAAAAGAAGAGGAAACAAGGGGAGAGTTCCAAGGATCACTTGAATAAGTTTTTTTTTATCTGAAGTAAAGCTTTGTTTGATCTCTTTAAAGAACATGAGAAAAATCGCAAGAAGAGTACCTAAATGACAAACCAAGTCGAAAATGATGTAGGAATGGAGATTTTCAAGTTTTAAAAAGTATTGGGCGAGTTTTAAGTGTCCGGATGAGCTAACGGGTAGAAATTCTGTAATGCCTTGGATAATCCCAAGTATGATCGCTTCAAATAGTGACATTGGATGTACACTCGATATAAAGATAAAAGAAGGGCGATCGACGGGACTCGAACCCGCGACCCTCGGTACCACAAACCGATGCTCTAACCAACTGAGCTACGATCGCCATATAGAGACTTATAAAGAGTATAACTTTAATGATTTTTGAATTTAAGTCAAGCATAAATCAATGTGTTTAACCCTAAGATACTTAATTACATGTTTTTATGTTAAAAGACTTTATACCGAAGTGAACTGAATATTTGGGATTTTGGCTTTTCTCTTGCCAAAAACCAAATTTTGAATTCACTTCGCTATAAGGTTACAGATAGGCAAAATCAAGTCTTTCTTGCACTTTAGTCTCTTCTATAAAATGCAAAATGACCCCGGCTAAAAAAAGAAGCGAAAAATAGACCACGAGAATTTCAAGCGTTATTCCATTATAATAAAATTTGTAATCTATGGTTTGCGGCATGTTGTATGCAAAATTTAAAACAAATTTTGTAAAATGAGCATTTGCCGTATGTATCCAAGGAATAAATGGTAAAGCAAAACCCAAAATAAGCAAAAGCATCGAAATGCTGACCATAAATGGAAAGAAAAAATTATAAATAATACTTAAAAAAGGAAATTGCTCAAAATGGAAAAGCATGAGAGGTAAAGCCCCTAAATTGACTGCAAAGGTCAATGCAAAAGCTTGTCTTATTACTGTTAAAACAATAAGACCATGCTGATTTAAAGCATTCATCTCGACAGCTTGGCTTAAAAGACGTTTTGCAAATATTTTTTGTAATAAAGCATCCGTTTTAGAATAAAAGATCAGGATGGATGCTGTGGTCATAAAACTGAACTGAAAACCAAGATGCATGATCATTAAAGGATCTATCAATAAAACAACAATGAGCGCAATTCCACATGAGTTAAGCGCAAAAGCCTGTTTTTTTAAAATAAAACCGCAAAGCGCAATCAAAATCATAAGCCATGCACGCAATATAGACGGGGCAAATCCTAAAAAAATAAAATAGCTTGTAAGGCAGACAATGAGTACAAAAGCCGATTTTTCTTTAGATAAGAATAACTGTAAAATAAAACTTAATATTCCTGCAATAATAGCAAAATGAAAACCAGATATTGCCATAATATGCTGCAAACCAAATCTTGAAAACTGAAATACCATCATCCGATCGTCAAATTCACCTGTTGCAATGCCGGATAAAAAGCTTGCACTCTCTTGGTCCAAAATTTTTTTATGTATTATTTTGTTTAAATATTTTTTTGCAAGGTAGCGGTATTCAGCAAAGCTAAATGAATTTTTTATGGGTCTCCATGCGCTATTTTTTTCCAAAATAAAATGATAACGCCGGGGTTCAAATTCTTTTAAAGTTCCTTCAATCATATAAGACTTATCTGCAGGGGGTCTTTCAATGCCGGATTTTATAGGAATTGTGAGGAGCGCCGGTATATTTTTAATTGTTTGATAAGGAGGGATCGATTTGATCGTCCCTTTGTAGACAAAATGCTTACCAAAATGAGAACTTTTAATGGCAATCGATGAAATTTCAAAATGCGCGGTTCCTTTAATACCCTCAATCCCAATCTCTGGTTTTGAGAGTGTCATTTTAGCAAATAGCACGCTTGCAATAAGAAGAGGGCAAACTAAAAGCATTCTCCTTTTTGCAAAAAGAATTAAAATTGCAGGAAACAGGAGAATAGGATTTTCGGTAAGTCCAAAACCGATGCCTATCAAAAGAGCGATGCCATACAGAAGCGCAGGATTTGTTTTAAAAATGCTTTCGAATGAATCTAAAATAAAATGAATAATATACAAGTTAACAGACAGATGTGTGTTTAAAAATAAAGTTTCTAAAAACTACTTTATTGTCATTAAGAAAGCAAGTCTTTTTCAACAAAACGCACGAGACATTTTTAGAAATAATTTCTAAAAATGTCTCGTTTTTTGATTACTCACTGATGTAGTGCAAACTAAATCCGTTCGTTGTGAAACCATTTTGGATAAACGATCCATCTGCTTTCATGATTGAAACATTTTGTTTATCGATGATGATAATTCCATTTTTGCGTAATCCCGCTTCCATGAACGTGCATCCAAATTCAATCGGTTCACTTGTCATGAATTGCTCTCTTAATGGATTTTCATTTGAAAATACATGGATCGCTTTTGCTTGACCTTCAATGGAGATTAAATTCATGGAAGGTATTTGTAGGGTGACTTTTTTACCATCCCGTACAATGACTACTTCTATTAAAGCAGAGGTTGTCGGAATCCCTTTGGACTGCATTATTTTAATAAACCCACGATCCAAGGAAATCGGTTGCAATTGGATCACACATTCTTCATGTACCGGAATAGCTTGAAGTTTTATTTCATGCTGTTGCAATTCACTAATAATGAGTGGTTGAATGAGATTATACCTAATCGTTTCCGGCAATCCATCGGGCTCATCATTTTCTCTAACGACAATCTCTGGCATTATCTCATCCATCTCTTCTGCAATCATACCGTACTGGATGGTTTTGTCGGGATCATTGTTATAAAGAAACTCTACAGCACGCATATTATATATTTTTTCCGTAACCGATTTTGGCAATGTTTTAATGGAATTTTTGTATCTTTTTGATGATGTCGTCGTTCCAAGAACACCGGTGGCATTTACAAGAACTGCAACACCTGCGGTTGATGTCTTTCCACTAATACCACCAATTGTACATGTGGTAGCTCCCGTTCCGCCAATTGCAATTGTTGTCGTACCTGTGCCTCCTATTGCAATTGTGGTCGAAGCTGCACCACCAATTGCAATCGGTCCATTATAATTTGTGTTATTACCGATAGATATAGCTCCTGCAGCTCCTGTTCCTCCAATAACAATCCTTGTTATCCCGGTACCTCCAATTGCGATTACACCGGTGAGTGAATTGCTATTACCGATAGCTATGGTTCCTGTAGCTCCTGTTCCTCCAATAACGATCGTTGAGGCGCTGGTACCTCCAATTGCGATCGGACCTGTGAGTGAATTGCTATTACCGATAGCTATGGATCCAGCAACTCCAGTTCCTCCAATAACGACTGTTGAGGCACCTGTGCCGCCAATTGCGATCTGACCTGTGAGTGAATTACTATTACCGATAGCTATAGATCCAGTAGCTCCGGTTCCTCCAATAACGATTGTTGAGGCGTTGGTACCCCCAATTGCAATCGGACCTGTGAGTAAATTACTACCGATGGCTATAGATCCAACAACTCCGGTCGCTCCAATAGCAACCGTTGAAGCTCCTGTGCCACCAATTACAATGCCACCTGTGAGAAAACCAGTATTACCAATAGATATGGATCCAGCAGCTCCGGTTCCTCCAACAATAACTCTCTCTGCTCCCGTGCCACCAATTACAATTTGACCTGAGAGTAAATTACCAATAGTTATAGATCCAAGAGGTCCGGTCGCTCCAATAATAACTGATGAAGCTCCTGTCGCACCAATTGCGATTGGGCCTCCGGTTCGGTTAGTATTTCCGATAGCTATACCACCTGCAATTGCTGTTCCTCCAATAACAACTGATGTAGATGCTGTGCCACCAATTGCGATTCCTCCGTTGAGCACACTACTATTACCGATAGCTATAGATCCAACAGCTCCGGTGCCTCCTATAAAAACTGCTGCAGGTCCTACGCCACCAATAGAGATGACACCGTTTAAACTATCACTACCGATAGTTATAGATGCAGACCCTCCGTTCGTACTCCCAATTGTAATTGATCCAGCTCCTGTGCCACCAATTGCGATTACTCCGGTGAGCAAATTACTATTACCTATAGCAATATCTCCAGCAGCTCCAGTACCACCAACTACAACTCTTGATATGCCTGTGCCACCAATTACGATTGGTCCGGTGAATGCATTACTATTACCGATAGCTACAGATCCTGCGGGTCCTATTCCTCCAATAACAACTGTTGAAGCTCCTGAGCCACCAATTGAAATGGCTCCATTATAATTTGCGTTGTTACCTATAGATATATCTCCTATAGCTCCCGTTCCCCCAATTACTATTCTTGTTGATGCTACGCCTCCAATTCCGATGGGGCCTGAGTAGTCTGCACTATTACCTATCGCTATCGTCCCTGTAGATAATCCTTGTCCTGTTAGAGTATTTCCGCCAATACAGATCATATAATTTGAATTAGCTGTAACTAAAAAGCCGGATTGATAGCCAAGGAATATGTTATTTGAACCAGTAGAAACATTGTTAGGACCGCTACCAGAGCCAAGAAGAACGTTAAATGATCCAGAAGTAAAACCTCCTCCAGAACTTCTGCCGATGAAGGTATTATTAGCACCTGTGCAATTAGAACCTGCTGTTAATCCAAAGGCTGTATTTCCAGTTGTTGTCGTAATACTTTGTAAAGAACCGACACCCACTGCAGTATTTTGTGTTCCAGTTGTAAGGATAACAAGAGAGTTGGTTCCAATACCTATATTGTTAGTACCTCCACCGATACTACTCATCGCATTTGCCCCGATGCCAATATTATCAAGCCCAGTACTACCTACGACACCTGCCCCAAAACCTAGGTAAACAGAACTACCTCCTCCTCCTGCTGCATATAAGAATCGATTCGCTCCAATTCTTATTTGATTGGTAAGAAATGACATCGACAAATTACCAGTAAGTGTTTTATCTCCTGCAAATGTTTGTGTTCCTGTAGTAACAACTCCACCAAAGCTTGCGTTTGCAGGTTCTAAGTTTAATACTGATCCCGTAAGAGTCGCAGCGTTTGCATTAGGGGAAGTTCCAATAGGAGCCAATGAACCTACAGAACCTGTAGGACCTGTATCACCAGTAACTCCTGTTGTGCCTGTTACGCCGGTTGTGCCTGTAGTACCTGTAACACCAGTGTTTCCAGTATTTCCTGTTGCACCAGTAATTCCTGTAACGCCAGTATTACCTGTGTTTCCTGTAGGGCCAGTATCACCTGTTGCACCTGTAGTTCCTGTTATCCCTGTTACGCCAGTTGTGCCTGTAGTTCCTGTTATACCTGTTACACCGGTTGTACCTGTAGCTCCTGTTACGCCGGTTGTGCCTGTAGTACCTGTAACACCAGTTGTTCCGGTAATTCCAGTATTTCCTGTAGGTCCAGTATTTCCAGTATCAC
>JBEPVN010000046.1:0-17767 GCA_041691015.1 Parachlamydiaceae bacterium
TGGATGGGAAAAGGTTGTTAATAACTTATAATTTCCTCATCGCCTCTCCGGCTCTCCGCCTCTTGAGTTAACTTCAAAATTATGAATTCCTGCAATCAGATTGAAGCGTAAACCAAATCGTTTTCTCCTATTCCTGTATCTATCGCTTATAATTTTGAATCTCTTTAAACTTCCTATTACATTTTCATTTATGACCCAAGGCACAACAATCATACAAGCACCAAAAAAGCCTATGAGGGATCATCTTTGGTCTCCAAGTTATTTTGCCTCAAGTTGTGCATTTGCCACTTTTATACATGACTCTGTAAAATCAGGTGTTTTATTTGTTATTTGTGCCAAACATTTTTGCGCGATCGACCACTCTTCCTTAGTATGAATAACCAGCACACATACTTTGGATTCTTTTGTAGAGATCTCTTCATCTTCAATGCAAGACACGTTCTTTTTTTTATCGATTTCAATGCCCAAAAATTTTAGTCGCTGACATGCTTCTAAACGCACTTTAGGACTATTCTCACCAATTCCGGCAGTAAAGATAAGCAGTTCCAATCCTTGTAGGGAAGCTGCCATTTTTGCAATAAATCCGGTTATCGAATAAATAAACATATCAAACGCTAACGAGGCTGCTGGATCATTTTCATCCATACGGGTTAAAATTGTCCTCATATCAGAAAAGCCGCCGCTAACTCCTTTTAAGCCTGACTCATAATTTAAACAATCGTTAAGCTGATCTACATTCATTTTTTTTTGTTTTAATAAATAAATAAGAATTCCAGGATCTATTGACCCAGACCTTGTTCCCATCATCAAACCCTCCATAGGAGTAAATCCCATTGTCGTATCGATGCTGTGCCCATTTTGAATTGCTGCAAGCGATGCGCCATTACCAAGATGACAACAGATCATTTTTGGATTTTTCATTTTTGGAAGCATTTTAAGCGCGCGATTCATGCAATATTCATGACTGATCCCATGAAATCCATATTTTTTAATTTTATCCATTCGTATTTTTTTTGGCAGTGCATAGGTAGATGCAACATCTGGAATCAGGCTATGGAAAGCTGTATCAAAAACCGCAATTTGCAAAATTCCAGGAAATAATTTTTCCATGATTTCGATCCCTTCCAAATTTGCGGGATTATGAAGGGGGGCTATTTGTATCAGTTTCTTAATTACCCTTTTAACGGATGAATTGATAATTACAGGCTTACAAAATTCCTCTCCCCCGTGCACAACACGATGACCAATTGCGTCGATATCTGATAGGGATGCAGTTTTGATAAGCTTTTTCATCATTTTCTGAAGGGGCATAACAGGAAAGTTTTCTTCAATTAACTTACCGTTAAGCTTATACGCCATTAAGACTTCTGATTTATTTTTACCCCAATCTAAAATGCCCGTCCAAAGCGGAATTTTTTCGTTATTTTGAAAAATAGCGCATTTAAAACTGCTTGATCCAGCATTTAAAACAAAAATCTTCATAAACATCCTTATCTATTTATACACTGATTTAAACTTAAAAAATTTATTTTAACTAGGAAATTTTTAAATAAATCATTATAAGAAAATTAAAGACAAAAATAGGGGTACTCGAATGAAAAAAGATGTTTGGATCGTTGTTGCAAACAGCACTCTCGCTCGTATTTTTAAAGCAGAAACCATTCATGAGTTAAAAGAATTGGAAACATTGATTCATCCGGCAAGCAGGCAGCATGCAAGCGACTTAACCTCCGATAGACCAGGCAGAACTTTTGAAAGCATGCATACAGGAACGCGCCATGCCATGGAGCCAAAAACTAATCCGCAGCAAGTCGAATTTGAGATTTTTGCAAAAGACCTCTCCAAACATCTGGATACAAGTTTTGCAAACGGAGAATATAAGAAATTATACCTTGCGGCAAACCCTGCTTTTTTGGGACTTTTAAGACAACATTTAAGTCCAAAAACAACTTTAAGTATAGTAAATCAGTTAGATAAGGATCTTACCCAAATGGGTCCACAAGAAATTTCCAAACATTTTAATATTACCATTTAAGGAGTTTATATGCTTTATTGGGCTTTAATATTTTTACTAGTAGCAGTAGTTGCAGGCTTCCTTGGATTTGGAAGCGTAGCTGGCGTTGCGACAGAAATCTCAAAAGTACTTTTTGTTATTTTCTTGATTCTTTTTATTATATCACTTGTTTTTGGTTATCGCAGCGGGTTTTAAAACACCTAAAGCTTTAGTTGCCAATGGAAAAAAAGAATGTAACAGAAGTTTTTATTACCCATGTAAAGAAAGAAAAATATGATCTTTACATGGATTGGGTATTAAAAATTCAAAAGATTGAATCTTCGTTTTTGGGTTATAAGAGTATTTATCTCGAATCTCCTTCATTGCATAATAACGGGGCTTGGATCACTGTTGTATCCTTCGATTCAGAAGAAAATTTGGACAACTGGCTAAATTCGGATAGGCGTCTTGAAATCCTCAAAGAATCTGAAAATTTCGTCGAACATTATGAAAACCATCGCTTAAAAAATCCTTTCTCAGTTTGGTTTCCGACAAGTTTAGCAGTAAAAAAAAGCAAATTCCGAATTTTAAAGGAAGCCATGCTCGTGCTTTTGGTCTTATTTCCAATTGTCATGTTATCTTTTAAATTTCTAACTCCGCTATTAAAAGAACTCAATCTCTCCCTTGCTACATTCATAAGTAATGTTTTAAGCGTGGGATTACTCACATGGCCCATGATGCCGCTTGTGCTTTATTGCTTTAATTCATGGTTTGATGAGAATCAATCCTATTCAAGAAATATTTTGGGCTATGCCCTAGTGATAGCGCTTTATATAATTTTCATAGCCATTTTTTATGTATAAAAATCAAAATCCTTAAATCAGGAATTGTTTTGTAACATAAACCTTGTCAACTTGGTCTAAGCCGGATACCAAACAATCCAAATCGCGCAAAAGTCCGGTTTTAAGTTCATAAACCCATCCATGCACGGTTAAATCCTGACCCCTTGCCCAAGCATTTTGGACTACAGTCGTGTGACAGACGTTTTGGACTTGGGCCATGACATTCAATTCTACAAGCCTGTTATAGCGCAATGTTTTATCTTGAATCGCATCGAGCTCTTCTCTTGATCTCGCATAAATATCGCGAATATTTCTTAGCCAATTATCCACAAGGCCAAGCTGATTGTTTTTCATAGCAGCGCCAACACCCCCGCAGCCGTAATGTCCGCAGACAATGATATGCTTGATATCCAAATAATCTACAGCATATTGGAGGACAGATAAACAATTAAGGTCTGAATGGATAAATAAATTAGCCACATTGCGATGTACAAAAAGCTCGCCAGGCTCCAAGCCCACAACTTCATTAGCAGGGATTCTACTATCAGAGCATCCAATCCAGAGATATTTAGGGTTTTGATCTTTTGACATCTCTAAAAAATATTTAGGATCTTTTAAAAGATTTTTTTCAGCCCATTTTTGATTATTATCAAAAAGCATTGGTAGATCAGCCATTATAACTCTTCCTTTTTATTATTTTTAGGGTAATTAAACGATAGGACGACAGAAACAAATAAAACAACAAAAACAAATCCAAGGGTTATCCAGGTTGGAATTTTTATCATATCAACGAGCAGCATTTTTATACCAATGAAAGTTAAAATGAAAGAAAGCGCATAATGGAGATAGTGGAACAAACCCATGACATGCAATACGACAAAAAATAGGGAGCGCAGCCCCAAAATAGCAAAAATATTTGAGGTGTAGACTATAAAAGGATCTTTAGTGATGGCAAGAATCGCTGGGATGGAATCGAAAGCAAAAACAAGGTCGGTTGTTTCAATGGAAATTAGGACAAGCAGCAATGGGGTTGCAAAATATTTAAAATCCCTATAAACAAAAAATTTATCCTCTTCATAATTTTTTGTTACGGGAAACATCCAATGGAAAATCTTGAAGATGATATTTTTTTCCGGATCAATTTTTTTATCCTTTTCCATACCAAGTTTGATTCCGGTAAATACTAAAAATGCCCCAAAAACATAAATAATCCAGTGAAATCTGTTAATCAGTTCAATTCCTAGCCAAATAAATAAAGCGCGCATAACTATTGCGCCTAATACTCCCCAAAAAAGAACCTTATGCATTGAGGATTTTGGAGTATGGAAATATTTAAAAATAAGAATAAAAACAAATAGATTATCTATGCTTAAAGATTTTTCAATCAAATATCCGGTGAAAAAATCGATTGAATCCTGATAACCCCTTGAATAATAAATATAAACATTAAAGATCAAAGCAAGCGCTATCCAAAAAACGCTCCATAAAATTGCCTCTTTCATGGCAACAGTTTTTTTGCCTTGATGAACAACTAAATCTATTGCAAGCATGAAGAGAATAAAAATATTAAAGACTATCCAAGGCAAAAAATCATCCATCATCAATTCCTTAAAATCAGTTTCAAGGTCTTGCCGTTCCACAAAGTGCACAGCTTGATATCCCATCATAATTGGAATAACCGCAGCTTGGTCTTGGGCATACCCACACATTCGGAAATAGGCTGGATACATTCCTGTCCGTTATGACATCCCGTTGACTTTTAATTTTAAACCATTGGGTGACAATTTCAATATCCAAATTTGCTACTAAAATAATTAAGACGAGGGGAATCATCAAAAGAATTTTTTTGATGACGTCATGGTCTAATTCCTTTTTATATTGAGAATCTCTGTTGTATTTTTTTTTGTCGGAGATAACTTTCTTAGTTTCAGTCTCCAACCATTGCTTCATATCTACTTTTTTCATAATAAACTTAACATAACATAAATATCTAACAGTGTCAATTATACTAAAAATGATATATATATATGTTATATGATTACGTTTAAGAAAATTTGCTATTTATTATTTATATGCCTTATTTTTTCAAAGGCGCTTTTTTCACTAACTCCGCCTACCGGGATTAATTATGAATCTTATCTTTTACAAGACAAAACAGTTGTACATGTATTAATAATCGATCCTGTTTTATTCGATCTTGTTTTAGTAAAAGCAAATTTAAACTCTTTGGAAACTGTGGAAGAAATGGCAAAAAGAAATCATGCAATAGCTGCAATTAATGGTGGTTTTTTCAAGCAAAATGGTAAATTTTCAGGAGATCCTGTCGGGATATTAAAAATTAAGGATCGCTTTTATGGACAACCCATACATCCACGAGGAGCAATTGGATGGTCTAACAATGATGAAGAGGTACTTTTTGATCAGTTATTGACGGATGTAAATGAAACGTGCATCACAATCCTTCCGCAATCTGGAACGACAAGGGCATCTGATTGGAATTTCAAACAATATATTTTAGGGGGCTCTCCGATACTTGTTCTAGAAAACCGCTTCCTAACTGATTTTTCCTCTGAAAAAACAATCAAAAGTTTTTTATACAAAAAACATGCAAGAAGCGCAGTAGGGGTATTGTCAAATGGTAATTTTGTATTTGTCGCTGTCGATGGGACTCGTAACTTAATCTTTAGTAATTCAGGGATCACAATACCAGATCTTGCTTTATTCATGTGGCAAATAGGCTGTAAAGACGCTTTAAATTTAGACGGAGGAGGCTCCTCTACGCTGATATTTCAGGAACAAATCTTAAATAACCCTTGTGGTGAATTCTACAATGGTCATGGGAACTACTTAAGAGAAGTCTCCGACGCCATTCTAGTCATCCCTAAATAGAAACACACTAAAGCGGTTGAATGCGCAACGCGCATTCAACCGTTTTAGTTTGATTTCCTACTATCCCTAAAGCTACCTAAAACTGATAACCAAGTCCAAGGCCACATTTTAAACCACCTGTGTTTGTATTACGAACAGCAACACATGATCTTTTGTGGTAAAAATTAAACCAAGCGTATGAGTAATCTACAAATAAGTCTAAAAACAAATTACATGTGATATCATATTTTACGCCGGATTTTGCAAGGATTGCAAAGCCCCATTTGTTGTTGTGGCGTTTAACAAAATCTGAATGATCATGGAATCTTACATAAGCAGCTCCTGCTCCAAGACCAAGATAGGGCTTAAAACAACCGCATACATCGAAGTAGCGTTTAACGCCAAAATTAAGAGTCCAGTTTGTCACTCGTGTGCGGTCGTTCAAACAAGAGGAACGTCCATTTTTTTGGTAGAAGCTTAAGTTTGCAAAACCATCCCAATTGCAAGGTGCGCAGTCTACTAAGCAGTCGAGCGGTGTTGATGTTTCAAGTTCATATTCTGCAAAGCCTTTGCTACTGTAGATATCGCGCATTCTGTGATCTTGCGGAAGAAAATAGGCAACGCGCGCTTCAATGTCCCATGCCTGCATGCAGGAAATTTGACTCAAAATAAATAATGTAAAAAGAAATACTTTTTTCATTGATAACCCTCTATCTCTTAATAATAATTGTTAATCGTACATGTTTCCGCATGTTTGTCACAGCGGTTATTGCTATAAATATGTGATATATTTTTTCCTACTTTTAATACAACATTTTTTTTCATTTTATCTCTTTATATTTTCCATTCAACCTATTTTGCTAAATAAACATTTACTTTATTCTTGGTTTTTATTATAACAATTTATTCAATAAAAAAAATCATTGCATATAGAGTTTGAAATAATTTGAATACAAGGATAATTTATGAAAGCTTGCATTGGGTTGGCCTCAGGAATAGGAGCCGGAAATGACGGTTGCGCAGAAGGTCCGCTTTTTTTAAAAGAAAATTTAAAAATAAATGAACTTCAATGGGACAAAATAATTGTTGCCGATCAAAATATAAATAACAAAGACAATTATGATATTTTAGCCTCTCTTAACGAACAGCTTTCAAAAGAATCTTTTCGTCTATCAGAAAAAGGCTCTTTTTTTCTATCCTTTGGAGGCGATCATTCATCTGCAATTGGAATGTGGAGCGGGATTGCAGAAGAAAAAAAAAGAAAAAATCAAGATTTAGGGCTATTATGGATTGATGCCCATATGGACTCTCATACTCCTCAAACCTCTAGCTCCGGTAATATTCACGGCATGCCGCTTGCAGTCCTTTTAGGGTATGGCGATCCTCGCTTGACAGGTATATTATCAAATTTGCCGAAGATCAAGCCTGAAAATGTGATTCTTATAGGAATTAGAAGTTTTGAGAAGGAAGAGGAAGCCTTGTTAAGAAAGCTCAATGTTAAAGTCTATTATATTGATGAAGTTTTAGAACGTGGATTTAAAGTTGTACTCCAAGAGGCTTTAGAAGCAATTTTAAAACGCACCGACTGCTACGGGGTTTCATTTGACCTCGATGTGGTAGATCCAAAATTTGTAGAAGCAACAGGGACTTTGGTTCCAAATGGCATCGATGCAAAAGACGCAATCGATGCAATGACTGTGTTTACAAAAAAACTTCCCGTTGCGTTTGAACTTGTCGAATACAATCCAAAATTAGACAAAGAACTTAAGACATTCAACTTCACAAAAACATTGCTTAAAAAATTAATTACTGGGAGAAGGTTAAAATGACAGCCGTAATTAACACGCGAGCAGAAGAAAAAAATTCTTTTTGGATCGCATCATTCTTAATTTCAGGAACTTGTATTGGCGGGGGTATGCTTGCGATGCCAATACAAATGGCAGAATCTGGGTTTCTACTAACGTTTTTAAATCTCTTTATTTGCTGGTCGTTCATGACTTTTACAGGTCTTTTACTTGTAGAGGCGACTTTATGGCTAAAAAACGAAACCCACTTTGCTTCACTATCAAGATATTTGGTCGGTAATTGGTTAAAGTATATTGCCTTAGCTGTTTATTTGTTCATGAATTATACCTCTTTAGTCGCATACACTGCAGGAGGGGCAGCTCTCTTAAAATTTTGGCTTGAAACATTTGGGGGAATACATTTAAGCTATGAAGTAAGCTGCGTTCTCTTTACCCTATTTTTTGGTTCTGTTGTTTTTCTTGGGGCCCAATTTGTAGGTCAGCTTAATTTCCTCTTTATGATAGGTCTATCAATTGCCTACTTTGTACTCATCTACTTTGGTTTAAGAAGCATAGAAGCAGAAAATTTAGCTTACCGCTCAAACTTTTTAGATAGTATCGGTTCCTTCTCGATTATCTTAGCGACATTTAGTTATCAGATGGTCATCCCTTCTGTTTGCGCATTGATGAAATATGATACGAAAAAATTAAAGAAAGCGATTATTTTTGGAACTACCCTTCCTTTTGTTGTGTATAGCGCTTGGATTTTTATTCTGCATGGAGCAGTTCCTTTGGAAGGAGCAAACGGCTTAAGAGAAGCTATGGAGAATGGTTCTGCTGCTACAGTTACCCTAAGAGGGCGTTTTGATCATTGGTCTATGGATATTTTGGCTGATAGTTTTGGATTTTTAGCTGTTGTGACTTCTTATCTTGGGCTGTCTCTTGCCTTATTTTATTTTCTCAAAGATAGCTTCAGAGAAATTAAAATCGAACTTGGAAGAAACGCAATCATATTACTCACTGTAATTCCTACATTACTTTTAGCTATCCTTTTTCCAAAAGCATTGATACAATGTTTGGATATCAGCGGCGGATTTGGCGATACTATTCTTTCAGGGCTTATTCCTATTGGCATGGTCTGGGTCGGCAGATATAAGAAAAAATTAGATGCATCCTATCGAATTCCGGGTGGAAAACCCGCGCTTATATTAGCAACAGTTTTTTTTCTCTTTATATTATTACAAAATTGTTACCAACTTCATCTCTTTTAAGGTTAATAATGAACTCCAAATTTTTAAAACCCATCATACAGGCAGTTCTTGCTTGTTTTTTATGGGGAATCGTTTTTGCAATGCCTGTGTTCTTAAATGAATTTTCAAGCATTGACATCATCATAGGGCGTTTTTTAGTCTACGGATTTGTATCAACACTGTTTTTTGTTATTTATTCTAAAAAAAATAAGCAAACAGATTGTTTAAAATACTGGAAGGAAGCGACCCTATGCGCTGTCATTATGAATATCATTTACTTTTCTTCATTAATATTTGGGAGCAGGTTTACAGCGCCCTCTATCATTACCCTAATTATTGGCACAGGTCCTATTACCATAACGGTTTTTAGCTGCCTATTAAAAAAAGACAAGAGTTTACTCTCTCTTTTTCTTTTCCCTTCATTTATTATTTTTGTAGGTCTTTGCTTGATGAGCGTTGAAGCAATCCAAAGCGAAATGAGCGGGCTTTCCTTAGCCGAACATTCAATAGGATTTGTTTTAGGCTTTATAGCACTCGTTGCTTGGACATGGTATGTGATTTTTAATTCAAAAGTTTTGAGCCAAAATAAAGAAATCAACCCGATTCAATGGACGTCGCTCATTGGAATGATTACATTTTTCTTTACGTTAATAGCCTTTATTTTTCATCTAGCCTACAATGATATGGAATATTTTACGCAATTTTCTTTTCAGCACGATGCGGGGAAAACTTTTTGGATTGGGATCTTGACGCTTGGAATTTTTTGCTCATGGGCAGCCTTTTCCTTATGGAATCTCGCAGGGTCACATCTACATCCTGCACTGTCTGGTCAGCTTTCCATTTTAGAAACGTTTTTTGGACTGGCATTAATTTATAGCTTGCAGCGCCAAGCTCCGACTTTGATGGAAGCCTTTGGCGCATTTTGTATTTTGTCAGGAGTTTCTTATGGACTTTATTCTTATTCAAAAAAACAAACAGAACAACTTAGTTTGATAGAGGGTTAGTATGACAAGCACTATTTTAAATAGACTTCTTACATAATTAATTTTTTGATATTTTCCATTACTTTACAAGGAGAATGTGATGGGAAAGTATGAAGAGCTTAAAAAATTTCCAGAAAAGCAATTTAAGAGGTTGACTGGTGTTCAAAGAGGCACTTTTGAAAAAATGGTGACTATTCTTTTAGAAGCTCAGCATAATAGATATAGAAAAGCAGGAAGAAAGGGTAATTTAAGTATAGAAGATAAGCTCTTAATGGCTTTGGAGTTTTTAAGGGAGTATCGAACTTATTTTCATTTAGGTCTTAAGTTATGGCCTGAGTGAAAGTGCTTGTTATCGTGCTTGCAAATGGGTAGAGAATGTATTAATCAAGAGTAGAGAATTTTCACTTCCTGGAAAAAAAGCACTGCTTAAAAGTGATATGGAATATCAAGTTATTCTTATAGATGCATCGGAAACTCCTATAGAACGTCTTAAAAAAAAAGTCAGGAACAAAAGAAGGATAAAAAATCGTAACAACAGGTCTAGCAAAAAGAAACCTCTGACGAAAGATGAGAAAAAAGAGAATCATTAAACCTCAATTATTCTAGCTCTGGATATTTTTTCTACGGTCGTTCTCATCACTAAGAGAAGGCTTATTATACAGGAAAATTTTAATAACGCAAGAAGTTCAATGAACAATTTATCACCTCTCATAGTTTTGTAGGCATTGCTCCTGTCATCAGGCTTTAAATTTTTGGTAATTAAGTCTATTACCTTCTGATTTTTATATTTTTAAGAAACCCACGGATTGTTTTTAATCGAGAATCTATAAGGCAAAAGAGCGTGCTCTTTTGCATAAAGGACCCCAATTCTAGCGTTCTCAGTCACTTCAGTTTTAGGCACAACAAAACCCCGATCCTCAATCCAGACTCTTGTGCCAAGCTCCTCTCCAGAAAAAGTCGTATTTATACCCAAGGCTTTCGCAAGGCAACCAGGACCAGACGTCAAGCGATAGCTTAACTTTTCCATATTGCGTCTCTTTAACATCAGCTCAATGCCGTCACATGGCTCAATTGCTCTAATTAAAATTCCATGTGGAACATCTTTTTTTTGGGTTACAATATTTAATAAGGAATGCATCCCATAGCATAAATAAACATACATGCGTCCACCCGTTAAATAGAGAATGTCCGTACGTTTTGTTCTACGATTAGAAAATGCGTGTGAAGCTCGATCATCAACACCTAGGTAACCTTCTGTTTCCACAATCATTCCAGAAGTGATCTTACCATCAATTGATGAGACGATAAATTTACCAAGTAGTTTTTTGCTGATTGTCAACGTGTCATCTGTGAGAAAAAATTTGGAGGGTAATTTTTTTTTCATTATTGTTTACTAATTTTAATTTTTTCTGTTTATTGAGTTTAATCAGGAGAATCATATGGAAGGACCATCACTTGTATTAGCTGCAGAACAGCTTAAACCCTTTGTCAATTACGAAATTCTTGAAGTCTCCGGCAACACTAAAATTGGAAAAGAGCGTCTTTTAAACAAGAAAATTTTATCTATCTTCTCATACGGAAAATATCTCTTTTTTCAATTTGATACTTTTGCACTACGCGTTCATTTTCTTTTATATGGGAGTTTTGAAGCTGTTGTAAAGAAAAAAAAAGTCACCGGAGATTATCCCAAAAAAAATAGAATTCCAAGACTTGCACTAAAGCTTAAAATTGGAGAAATCAATATGTTTAGCTGCTCTATTCATTTTACCGAGCAAGCGAACGCAAAAGCAGAATGCGATTATTCTATCGATATCATGTCGCCTAGTTGGAATGAAACAAATGCACTCATAAAAACAAAGAATTATCCAGATAGTGAAATAGCCGATGTTCTTTTAGACCAATCCATTTTCTTAGGAGTTGGAAACATCATCAAGAATGAATCTCTTTTTCTCGCTAAATTATTACCGACAAGAAAAGTTAGAGAGATTTCTACTGCCAAATTAAAAAAACTCATAAAAATTGTAAGAGATTATGTTTTTCAATTTTATGAATGGCGAAAAATTTTTGAATTGAGAAAACATTATAGGGTCTATAGACAAAGCATTTGCAAAGAATGCGGGGGTAAAGTCAGTAGGCAAAAAACAGGTATCAGGAAACGCGTAAGTTTTATCTGTCCTATTTGCGAAAAATAAATTCCTTGATATTTTTTTTTATTACTCGTATCAATTAATTTATCAATGAAAAAAAATATAAGGGTTTTAAAGATGTTTAAGAATTTTAAGCTGCGCTGTCTATTGATTTTAAGTTTCATAATAGGATTTGGAAGCACTTACCTAAGCGCAGATATCTGGAATATGCCACCAACACCTTTTTCGATTCTAGACAGTAATTCCTCAGACCTTGCCTACAATCCACAAGGTAACGCAATCGCCATTTGGGCAAATAGAGACCAATTAACTGTTGAGGTTTCTTATTTCTCAAATAATGCTTGGGGTGCTTCTCAAATATTGGATTCTTCCTTTACCTCAAATTATACAAAAGTTGCGATGGATCAAACAGGCACAGGTCTTGCTATTTGGTGCGTTCTTATTTTACAAGAAATAAGAACAGCTTATTTCAATGGGACGGCATGGGTGACACCGCCTCCTGCCCCATTAGATACGCTTTCAGCATTTACTGATAACGCGAGTACATCCATTGCAATGGATGGAAATGGGAATGGTATCGCAGTCTGGATCGATCCTGGATTATCGATAGTGCGCTCCTCATCATTTACAGCAGGAGCCTGGAGCGCGCCTGTTACAATTGGAACTGGCACAAATACAACAAGCGTCGCATTTAGTTCAAATGGAACGGCAGTTGCCATGTGGTCTGATTCAGTAAACACATGGGTCAATAATTACATAAGCGGTGTTTGGGGTGTTTCGCAAACCATTGGTACAAGTGCTCCTCCTTATAGAATGGAGATAGGGATAGATTCTAACGGAAATGCCATCGCGAGTTTTTTAGATGCGCTTAACAATGTTTCAATTAGCTATTATAATGGTTCCATATGGGCTCCTTCACAAATAATTTCTACAGCGCCTGGTAACGTTGATCTATCATTTGCAATGGCTGGAAACGGAACGGCTGTTTTAGCTTGGGTGGATTCTTCAAATATCGGACTGTCAAGCACATTTAATGGAAGCACTTGGAGCGTTCCTTTTTCATTTGCGCCAAACGTCTTGTTTCCACATGCAGGTTTTCCTTTTCCCTCATCGAGCATCAGTGTGGTGCTAGATACAATCGGAAATGCACTTATCACGTGGGGTTCCACATCTGGTGAAGTAAGATCAGAACGTTTAAGTCTTGGAAGTAATGTTTGGACAGATAACTCATTTATTGCAGCAAATATTCCAGAGGGCATAATAGATATAAATGCAGGTCTTGCAGATAATGGAAGAGGCTTTGCTGTATGGCAAAATCTATTTAACATTGAAGCCTCGCAAGTATTTGGTTCTTTTACCCTTTTTGTTGGGCCAACACCTCCGGTATCAATCCAAGGCCGTGTTTGCAATAATAAATTTGCAAGCCAAACAGATCGTGTCCACATCATCACATGGGCATCATCAATAGATCCGCTTACAGTATCTTATAATATCAGAAGAAATGGGGTGTTGATTGCAACTGTTCCTTTGGTCGGCCCATTCATTTATCTGGATCATAACCGTTGTAAAAAACATGCCGACACCTATGCAGTAACTGCTGTTGGAGCAAACGGGCTTGAAAGCACTCCATTGATTGTGATATTAAGGTGAGGATAACGCTTTTTGAATTGCGGTTTTAAGCTCATTTCTTAAAATATCGCTTTTCAAATGACCATTTGGGTCAAAAGCGTTATAGGCGTCCGGCACAGAAATCTGGTCGGGAATAACTTTTCCGCCAATATTTTCAATGATTGCGCGTAAATGCGCCAATCCTTTTGCCCCGCCAGATTTTCCAGGAGATGCGCTCATAATCAGAAAGTGCTTATCCTTAAAAGCATCTCTTGAAGCACCTCCTGATTCGCTTCTTGAAGCCCAGTCAAGCGCATTTTTGAGCACTGCCGGCACTGATCCGTTATAATCTGGCGATGCGATGATGATCAGATCGCTTTGAATCATCAAGTTTCTAAATTTTTTAACATTGTCAGGCATTCCTTGGCGAGCTTCCAAGTCCGCATCATAAAAGGGTAGGGGTAAATTTTTTAAATCGATAAATAAGCTTTTAGCTTTTAGCTCGCAGGCAATGTTTGCAGCTTCACGCGCTAATTTTTTATTGACAGATTGCTCTCTCGTACTACCGGAGAAGGTAAGAACTTTTACTTCGGCATTTAATTTAGCGAAAACTAATATAATTAACATAATTAATATTTTTTTTATAAATATTCTACACATGGAAAACCTAGTTTATTAATTAGTATTTTTGATTATATTTTCAAATGAATAGTGTGTCAACAAGCATTCTCGAAAAATCATTGCGTTTATTTCGAATAATGCTATACTACAATATAGATCTATAGGAGGCTTTTATGTCCGCTCTTTTACAAGAAAATGAACCTTTTATTCCAAAAAAGCATGATATTGTTCTAGCAACAAAATCAAGTCGGGCACTAGCTGCATTAATCCCCAAAAAAGAAAAAGATTTTTCCATGACTGTCAATGTTGATAATCGTGAAAGCAAAATCATCATTCCTTTTTCGGCAATTAAATTATTGCTCCAAATCTTAACTCAAATGGCAGAAGGAAATGCTGTAACTATTATACCCATTCATGCTGAACTAACGACACAGGAAGCTGCCAATTTATTAAATGTATCACGCCCATTTTTAATCAAACTTTTAGAAACAAAGGAAATACGGTTTCATAAAGTTGGCACACATAGACGTGTTTATTTTGCCGATATATTATCTTATAAAGCTAAAGTCGATGCAAAAAGCAAAGAAGCACTCAATGCACTTGCAAAACAAGCTCAAGAATTAGATATGGGATACTAATGCAATCCCAATTCTCTGTAATTATAGATTCTTGTGTCCTTTATTCTGCTCCTGTGAGGGATTTACTTCTTCAATTATCAAGCGTTGGCCTATTTCGCGCAAAATGGACAAAAGATATTCAAGAAGAGTGGGTATCCAATTTGTTAAATAATAGACCTGATTTAAAAAAAAGTTCTCTTGAAAAAACTTGTAAGCTAATGAATAACAGCATCTTGGACTGTATGGTTGAAGATTATGAAGAATTAATCGAAGGACTTAAGTTACCGGATATAAACGATGTACATGTTTTGGCAGCTGCTATAAAATCCCAATCCCAAGTAATTGTTACATTTAATTTAAAAGATTTTCCAAAAGAAATTTTGGACAAATATCAAATTGAAGCACAACATCCAGATACTATTCTTAGATATCAAATAGATTTAAATCTTCCAATATTCTTGTCTTGCGTTAAATCAGTTAGGGGTCGATTAAAGAATCCACCCCTCCAAGCAAATGAGTATTTATTTAGTTTATCCCCATACTTACCCCAAACAGTGGGTTTTATAAAGCAATATTCAAATTTAATTTAATAAATTGTAAAAATATTAGTTCTCTAAAAATTATTAGAAAAATTCACGAAATTCTTTAGATAATTGTTTGTTGATATAATCAATTTTTGCAGAATTTTCCTCTGATGTGATGCTGTTTTCCAAACAATTCTGTTTTGCAATCAATTTTGTAATTTTTGATGCCGTTTGTTCAGAAATTTTCATCTCCTGTTCAAGCTGGATGGAAATAATATAATTGTTTCCATATTCGCCAAATGACATGGATTTATATGCGTGTCTATCACTTAAAAAAAAAATTCTTTCATGTGATCGATTTTACTTTTTGAAAAATTCAAAATACCTGTTTTAGAATCTCTTGAGCTTTTAAAAAAATCATGGAAGAAAATACCTTTTTCAATAACGTCCGGCGTAGTAAAATCTCGAAAAAGTTGCACAAAAGAATATATTTTTACCTTGTTTTGACAAGAAGATACCTTTTTAAGTAATCTCCCCCTGATTTTTGAGAATCGTGTTTGAGGTAACTGAGTTGTAAATTTTGATTTAGCCCCTTGGATGCATGCTGTCATTGTAATTCCTACCTTTAAATTATGAAAGTAAAATTTATAACATACGGACAAATTTTTCGAAATGTTTTTTTTACAGCTGAAAGCAAAAATAAATATTTAAAAATAAATTTTAATTTTGCTAAGTTAAATAAAAATTAACCGGAGATAAAAAAATGCGAATCAAACATTTAATTGGTTGCTTGATATGTTTAACAACTGGTCTTGGCAGTCTGAAGGCATCTTGGAATGGTATTGTATCAGGCTCAAGCCCGGACCAAGTCGCGATATTTTCAACAGGCACAAACACTTTCAATACGTTTATTCCGCTTAGCGCATCTTCATTAGCATCCGTAATTTCACCGGACGGAACGCGCATCTACACTGCTGATAGTTCACCAGACGGCGTCACGGTTATTGACGCAACAACAAATACCATTATCACAACGATCCCGACATCTACAGGTCCTGGTGCCTTTGACATCATCATCAATCCAACTGGAACCAAGGTTTATGTTTCAAATGATGCGTCCGGATATGTCACTGTTATAGATACTGCAACAAACAGTGTCGATACTGATATTTATATCGGCGGATACTTAGGGCCTCTTTCCATAACACCGGATGGTTCAACTTTATATGTCAGTAATTTTTCATTTGGTGGCGTAATCGCAATCGATACAGCAACAAATACGGTGGGCACTGCCATCGCAACTGGCATTTCGCCAGGACTTCTCTCAATTACACCAGATGGTCTTAAAGGATTTGTTGGAAACATCTATAGCGATACAGTTTCGGTCATTGACCTTATCACTCAAACGGTCACAAATACAATTTCACTTCCAAGCGGTGCAGGTCCCTACGGTTCAAGTATTTTACCAAATGGTTTGGAACTCTATATCGTAAACATCAACAACAATACTGTTACTGTCATCGATATAGCATCTGAACTTATTACAACAACAATTACATTGTCAGACGCACCGTTTTGGGCGGCAACAACACCAGACAGCAAGACCGTATATGTGATCAACGAAACAAATGATCTTGTATTCCCAATAGATGTTGCAACAAAAACAGTCGGCACTACCTTTGGCGGCGCAGGTGGAAACCTTCAAGATATCGTAATCTCTGCAGACCAAGCACCGGTAGCTTATTTTACAGCAGTTTCTGCACCTGTTGGCTCACCTGTAAGCTTTGATGCTTCCAGCTCATACTCGCCGGTTGGTACTGTTGTCACTTACGATTGGGATTTTGGAGATGGCAGCTTGGCATCAACACCCTCGCCTTTCATCAATCACACCTACACAACTGCCGGCTCATTTAATGTGACCCTGATCGTTACAAACTCTGCCGGAACTTCAAACTTTCCGATCTATTCTAGCCGTTTCATGAGCAATAATGGCGGGCCTTCTGCTAAAATTATCTTAAGTGTGGAAGTTTTACCAACACCGGCAAGTCATCTTGTCGGCTTTCAAACAAAACATCAATCACCCTTTAGAATTAACATCATCAATGTTTTAGAGTGGGATGCGCCTCTTCTGGGCTCAGAACCTGTTTCTTATAAAATTTTCAGGGATTCTGCTTTAACAGACCTTTTAGCAACAGTTCCTGGAACAGCGCCGCTTCATTATTATGATCAAAACCGTGCAAGCGGTGTCAACTACACATATTACCTTGTTAGCGTCAGCTCTGATGGAACATATTCAGCGCCAGTAAGCGTGACAGTTACATCAGTATATTAAAAGAAGAGGGTCCTGAGCTTGACAGTATGACAGTTTTTTTACTTTGCTACGTTGAGATTGGATGCTTTCTTTGACCCCTTTTCAAGGGTTATTTTTTCTAAAGTCCGAAACGAAGCGAGGACGCCTGAACTCTTTAGCCCATAGTTAGGGTGTTAATTTTGTGTGTTTTTTCTTCATAAAAATCACATCAAATTAAGT
>JBEPVN010000047.1:0-17728 GCA_041691015.1 Parachlamydiaceae bacterium
ATCCCCACTACAAAAAAAACACACCCCCCCCCCCCCCCCGGCGTCTTTTTTTTTTTTTTTTATATTTGGGTTCCCTTCAACGCACGACATAAAATAAAAAGATATCTCCCCTTAGCTTGATGCGTATGCCGGTGTGGATACTCCGCAGGAGTTCTTCATTTTAACGTCGCTTGGGCTTTGATATCTCTTAAGTGACTGTTGAGCCATTTGAGAGCTTTTCAACTTCTAGAACCTGCAATCCTTCACTATCTGCCCCTGCAAGTATCATCCCTTGACTTTGGATGCCCATAAGAGTCGCAGGCTTCAAGTTAGCCACAACGACAACTTTTTTGCCTATAAGCTCTTCTGGTTTGTAAAATTGCGAGATTCCAGAAACGATTGTTCGTAGCTCTAGTCCAATATCTACTTTTAGCTGCAAAAGCTTTTTACTTTTCGGTACAGCCACTGCTTCCAAAACAGTACCTACACGCAAATCAAGTTTTTGAAAGTCATCGTATTCAATAAGATTTTTTAACTGAGGCGCCTCTTTTGGCTCTCCGGTTGCAACCTTAACAGGCTCATTTGTTTTTTCAGAAAGAGCCTTTAACTTTGCGGTTTCATTCTCAATTTGAGCATCTTCAATGCGATTAAATAAAATTTTCGGCTCGTTCAATTGTTGTCCTTCGGTTAGTGGGGTATTAACTATTTGTTTCCATTCCGCATCTTTTAATTCTGTTTTAAACCCTAAAAATTTAAACACTTCTGATGCAGCAGCAGGTATGATTGGAAAGGAGATCAAACTAAGAAGTTTCAAACATTCAAGACAGCACGCAATCGTTGTTTCCATATTGCCTCTTGTTTCTTCCAGTTTCGCATCAGACCATGGTTTCTTGCGGTCAAAATAGATATTTCCAAGGGCTGCAAGCTCCATCACAATCTGGCTTGCGCGTCTTACCCTAAAAGCTTTAAAACTTAACTCCGCATCCATAACAAGCTTTTTCATGGCACTCAAAAATTCAAGATCGATTTCCTGCAGTTCATTTTGGCAAGGAACTTTCCCGCCGCAATTATTTTTAGCAAATACTAAAACGCGGTTGACCAAGTTGCCATACTTCCCAAGAAGGTCTGAATTTGATTTAAGTTGAAAATCTTTCCAGGTAAATTCTGAATCGGAAGTCTCAGGTGCATTTGAGGCAATCGCATACCTAATCTGATCTGCTGTAAAGTTCTTAAAAAAATCTTCCAAATCAATGTACCAACCATCGGATTTGCTAAATTGCCTGCCTTCCAAATTATAGAACTCATTAGCCGGGAGCTCATCGACAAGTTTATAGGGCTGATTTTGCCCCATCGTCATCGCAGGAAAAATGGCCCCATGAAATGGGATGTTGTCTTTGCCAATAAAGTTGACAAGTTTTGTTTTTGGGTCTTGCCAATAATCTTTCCAAGCTTCAGGCTTACCATTTTTTTGAGCCCAATCCTTGGTAGCAGAGATATAACCTATCGGCGCATCAAACCAGACATAAAGCACTTTGCCAGAAGTCCCTGGCAGCGGAATCGGTATTCCCCAGTTGGAATCTCTAGTAATAGCCCTTGCGTGAAGATCTTGGACATACCCTTTTACGAAGTTTAAAACATTCGGCTTCCAGTCTTTGGTCGCAAGAAAGCCGGTTAATTTTTCTTTAAATTTTTCCAGCAACAAAAACCAATGCTTTGTAGGCTTTAGGGTTAAAGGCGCATTAGAGAGTTTTGAGCGTGGATTTTTTAAGTCTGTAGCCTCAAAGCTAGCTCCGCATTTTGGACATTCATCTCCCCTTGCATCCATAAATCCGCATTTTGGACACTCACCGATCACGTAGCGGTCTGCTAAAAATTTTTGATCGGATTCGGAAAAAAGTTGGTCCGTCACTCGCTCTTCGATAAAACCATTTTTTAAAAGATCCAGGAAATATTCAGAAACAGCCTCGTTATGACCCTCCCAAGTAGTTCTAGAATAATGATCAAAGGAAATATTAAGTTTGTTAAAAAAATCTGAATTGATGGCATGAAATATATCGACATGCTCTTTTGGGCTTCTTCCTGCCGTCTCTGCACTCATGGTGATCGCAACGCCATATTCATCAGAGCCTGAGATATAAAGCACGTCATTTTTTTGTAAACGCTGAAATCTTGCATAGCAATCTGCCGGCAAATAAGCTCCTGCAATATGGCCAAAATGCAAAGGGCCGTTAGCGTAGGGCAGCGCTGATGTAATTAAAATTTTTTCTGTCATAAATATCTCTTATTTGGGGAGTTCAAATTTGCCTTTTGGCTTTTGGACGACAAGTACTTCCAAGTCTGTATCCGGCACTAATTTCCAGCCAAGTAGAACTCTTTGTTCCAAGTCTACATATAAAGGCCCAGGGATTGAATAGGCAAATTGAGGTTCAATATCTCTTGGTGATGATCTTGGAGAGGAAAATTCTGTTTGATATCCCTCTAATGTATGGTGGGACTGTCTGATCATTTCCTGCTGACTTTGCGAAAGACTGCCCCAGGAAACATAAGATCCCGGGTAGCGTTTTTCTAAAAAAGTCCAATCCAAGCGGATGGTATCAAAATAATACACGGCACCTGGAAAAAGCCGTCCCGTTTCACGGCAAAAAGCCGCCTTTCTGACATCGAACATGCGGTTATCGTATTGACGCATAAAAAACAGATAGCGTAAAACTTTTTCAGCTGTTTGATAAGGAATATCCGAGCCTCGACGCAAAGGCTTTTTTGTATAAGGGCTCAACACAATCTGATTTTTTTTGGCCCAATAGCCTACAAAAAAAATACCCAGGACAAAAACAAATGCAAGCAATACCGCAAATGAAAACCAGGCAATGTCATAAGATGTAAGTGTCCCATATTCCATGGTATTTACTTAGTCTACAAGAATTTTACGTGTGCGTTTTCTTTCTGATGTTTTTGTATTGCTCTCGCCCTTGCCTGAATCTCTTTTTTCTGCAGGACGCGCATAGGAAACATCATAATCATGTTTTAAGTCTTTTGGAATATCTTCGAATTTATCAAGACCTGCTTTGATTTCGTCCAGAACATGAATCGCAACATTTTGTGAATCAGACTTAATTCTTGGTCCGCGCCCTGTCTTGATCATATTTTCAGCAAGTTTAATGGCATGACCGACAAGTTCGAACTGGCTTTTAAAGTTTTTCTTTACTGTTTCGTTTGTTAAATCTTCGTCCATAAATTCCCCTTATATATTGTTATACACGATGTTCTTCAGCAACAAAAATGCTTTTAAGAACAAGATAAGCTGTTTTTAAATCATCATTGACAATGAGATAATCATAATTTTTGGCATCTTCCATCTCATTTTTGGCCCATTGCAAACGTTTTTCGATCACTAGAGTTTCTTCTGTTTTACGTTTATTCAACCTTTGAGCCAATTCCTCAAATGTGGGAGGCATGATAAAAATGAGTATCGCTCCGATGATGTTTTTTAAGTTAAGACCGCCTTGGGTATCTACCACCAAGACTGCATGTTTGCCCGCAGATTGCAATTTTTCGATGCAATGCCTAGCTGTTCCGTAATAATCACCATAAAGCTCAACATACTCTAAAAACTCATCATTATTAATTTTTTTTTGAAATTCTTCGGTGTCAATAAAATGGTAGTCAACGCCATCTTTTTCAAGCTCTCGCGGCTTTCTTGTCGTGTAAGAAACGGTTGTTTTTACGCAGTCGAATTCGTCAACCAATTTTTTAACAAGCGTGGTCTTTCCGGTTCCGGCAGGAGCGCTAATGACAAAGACTTTGCCTTTTTTAAGGTTCCCAAGCAATTTCATTTTAGTTTAAATAACCTTATTCGACGTTTTGTATTTGTTCGCGAATTCTTTCAAGTTCGCTTTTGATTTCTATGACAAGCTTTGAGACTTCTATCTGGGGGCTTTTGGATCCAATAGTGTTAGTCTCGCGGTTCATTTCCTGAATGATAAATTCAAGTGTTTTTCCTATTGTACCAACATCTGATTTTAAAAGATCGAAAAATTGTTCTATATGAGAATTAAATCTAGTAATTTCTTCCGCAATGTCTACTTTTTCGGCAAAAAGACAAATCTCTCGCAAAATTCTTTCTTCATTTTCAACAAACCCCGGTACAACCTCATTTATTTTTGCTATAAGCTTTTCGCGTTGTTTTGTTACTGCGTTAGGAGCGTGCAGTTCAATTTGGTCTATGCAAGATTTTAAATTTTTGAGGCGTTTTTCGATATCTTCTAAAAGTGAAACTCCTTCAACAATTTTCATGCGAATCAACACTTCAAGGGCTGAATTAATAACAGATTTGAGGCTTACGCGGTATTCTTCTTCATCCGGAAATTCTTCTGTAAAAAGTAAAACGCCAGGCTTTTCAAGAAGCAAAGAGGTGTCAAAAGTGCTTTGTAAACTTAAATCTTTATTGATTAAATCAAAGGCTGACTTAATCTGACGCACAAGGGGAAGATTGGGTTTAACAGATATTGGGGATTCATGCTCAAAGTCAACAAATAATTTTACGCTGATATGACCCCTTGAAATATTTTGGCCTACCCACTTTTTAACTTCCCCATCAAAACGTACTAATTCCTGTGGAAACGAAGTGTTTATCTCTAAGAACTTGCGGTTTACAGATTGAATTTCGACAACAAAGCGACCAATCTTATTTTTAATGGAGGCTCTTGCGTAACCCGTCATGCTTTTTAACATAAATAATAACCCCTTAAATCATCCGTTCAATATACACGGTTTATGTGTAGATTTCAATGGAATTATTTAGGGGGCTTTAGAAGTCTAGCCTATGATGCGTTTTGCACGTTTTGCAAGCCACTCATTAACTTTATTTTCCCTATCACTATCACCTTGAAGCACGGTTAAAACTGGCGAAAAAGTATCAGAATGAACCATCTCTTGTAAAAAGTTTGAGTAAGATGACAACTTATTCATAACTCCCCCAAGATTCTTGACAAAAATAGAGTCATTTATTGTATAGACATTCAATCTAAATGTTGAATATGCCAAAACTGGAATCACAGCAATACCTGGAGCTCCTTTAAAAGGATTTTTGTAGCATACCCCTGTAAGACAAGAGAAAAAAATTGTTTTCGCAAAATTGGCAACAAGATTTTCTAAATTTTCAACCTTGTCTCGCTTTCTGTTAAACGCACCGCTTGCTTTATCCATCTTATGCTTGAAATTAGTTGCAAAATTAATGTATGTCAAACGCAACATATCCAAACTTGCAAGAGCGCATGTAATGCCTGCTGTAACTCTTAATGATTTAAAACAAAGGTTAGCGATAGGAGCAATATAATTTGTTAAGACATTTTTAGTAATTAATGACATAAAACCACCTTGTTTAATTTAAATGAACTTGAATTTTATCATATTAATTGCTTTAAGTCAATTATATAATTAATTATTTATTCCATTTTAGGGCGTTCAAAATTTCCTCTTCCTTCATATATGAATCTCTGTTATCCTTAATTATCATTAAAAAAACGGAATTTAAGAAATATGATTACACTTAACAAAGTTTCAAAAAGCTTCGGCAGCAGAGTCTTATTTGATGATGTTTCCATGACTTTTAACGCAGGAAATCGTTATGGTCTGACAGGACCAAACGGCGCCGGAAAATCCACTTTACTAAAAATTATCATGGATTTTGAAGAACCGACTGCAGGTTCTGTCACTCTTCCAGACCGTGTCGGAATTTTAAGACAAAATATCGAAGACTACCGCGATTTTAAAGTTTTGGATGTTGTCATCATGGGAAATAAACGCCTTTGGGAAGCTCTTCAAGAGCGCGATACTCTCTATGAAGTTGAAATGACAGACGATGTCGGAATGCGTCTTGGAGATCTGGAAGGCGTAATCGCAGAAGAAAACGGCTATTCGGCTGAATCCGATGCAGAAAGTATTTTGAGCGGTATGGGAGTTCCATCCATGCACTTTGAGCATAAAATGGGCGCAATTCCAACCGATTTACAGTTCCGCGTTCTTCTCTGTCAAGCGCTTTTTGGTGATCCTCAAGCACTTTTATTGGACGAACCGACTAACCACTTGGACTTGGAATCTATCGGCTGGCTTGAAAACCTTCTACATGACTACAAAGGTACACTCATTGTAATCAGCCATGACCGCCACTTCTTAAATTCTATCACGACACACATTGCAGACATCGATTATGGAACGATCATGATGTATCCTGGTAACTACGACCAGATGGTCCTTGCAAAAACTACAGTACGAGAAGGTGCTGAACTCGAAATTAAGAGCAAAGAGAAAAAAATTGCGCAGCTTCAGGAATTTGTATCAAAATTTGGTGCAGGAACTAGAGCTAGCCAAGTGCAGTCTCGTGTTCGCGAAATGGAGCGTTTGCAGCCTGAAAAACTTAAAGAAACAAATATCCAAAGACCCTACATCCGCTTTATCCCTTGCGAAAAGCAGCCTGGAAAAATCATTCTAAAAGTAGAAAATGTCTCACAAGGTTATGACGATCTAAAAGTCATCAAAAACTTCTCAATGGAAATAGAGCGCGGCGATAAAATTGGGATCATCGGTTCGAACGGATGTGGTAAGACAACGCTTATCAAAACTCTTATGCAGGAACTAGCGCCTAAATCCGGAAGCGTTGAGCTTGGACATCAAGTCATTGTCAGTTATTTCCCTCAAAACCACCATGAAATTGTCGATAAAAAAATCGCGGAAAATGCTTTTGACTGGCTTAAAACAAGAAAAAGCGGCATTTACGATCAGGAAATACGCGGCGTGCTTGGAAAAATGCTTTTTGCAGGAGAAGATGCCTTTAAACAAGTTACAGCGTTATCAGGAGGCGAGACGGCAAGACTTATTATTGCCGGTATGATGTTATCTCCCCACAACGTGATTATTTTGGATGAGCCGAATAACCACTTGGATCTGGAAGCAGTTTCAGCTCTTGCTTGGGGTCTTGAAGAATATAAGGGAACAGTGATTGTTGTCAGCCATGACCGCGACCTTATAGATACAGTAGCCACAAAAATCATTGCCTTTGAAAAAGATGGGATCCATTTCTTTGACGGCGGATTTGAAGAGTACCTTGCTTCAAAAAATGCATAATCTTTTTACTAAAAGAAAATTTTTGAGTCTTCCCCTAAAACAGCAGCATAAAAAATGTGCCGAGGTTTTAAGGGAAGCTTATGAAACAAAATCGGACGAACTTTTTGAAGTTTATAATGAATTAAGAGTCTGGTTAGATCCTCTGATACCCCCCTTAGCCTTTAACCCAAAAGAATTAAGCGATGCCTATCACAGGCATTTGACATCAAGCGAAACATGTTTTAAAGAACATAATCTGCTCCCCTCTATCCGAAAAGGCGATAAAGAACATGCTATGCTCCCCTTTGAGATAGATATTTACTTGGACCAAATAAGGTCTGGTCATAACGTGGGTAGCATCATCCGAACCATTGAAGCATTTTCTTTGGGCGATCTTTATTTTTCTCTGAATACACCTTTAATAGACAATAAAAAAGTTCAAGACGCAGCAATGAAGGCAGATCAATATGTCCGATGCTTTCAGGGAGTTGAATTAAAAGATTTAAAGCGACCCATCATTGTTTTAGAAACAAGTGATGAGGCTATCAGTCTTCACGATTTTATATTTCCAAAAAGCTTTACTCTGGTATGCGGAAATGAAGAATTCGGCTGTTCCGATGAAACATTAAAACTTGCCGACTTTATTGTTGAAATTCCATTACGGGGTAGAAAAAATTCATTAAATGTCGCAAATGCCTTTGCCATCGCAGCTGCTGAAATTGCAAGACAAGCTAACTGGATCTAAAATTGATGAAGAAGCCATCTTCTGTATAGAGCAGCCTTCCTTCGCGATCATGCGATTCAAAGCTTGATGTCTTATCATCCCAAGATATGGAATTGAAAAAGATAGGGTGATGCGGTTTTTTTAAAGATTCTAAAGTATGAGATGTTCCATCTAAAACTATCTCCAACTGATCATCGACTTTTAAAATTCTGGAGCAGGAGGAGTCTTGAAAGATAAACGGAATTTCTTTTAATTCAATTTTCCATAAATTGTCCGTAGAAGCAGAAAATGATTTATCTTTGACAGATACTGTCAATCCATCTTCCAAGTGAAAAATCCCATGACTGCTTCCGCCGCCATTAACACTTGCATCGTAGGGCTTTTGAATAGTGACAATCAAACCTTTTTGCTTTTGATAATCTCCCATTAAATCGCTGATCATCGATTGAAAACTTTGAACTTTTCCTGTGAGCTCTTGCTCGATTTCATCGTAATTGTAATTTTGTTTAACAATTGCTAAACGGTTTTGCACTTCCATGTCTGATAATTTTACGTGCTTTTCCAAAATGGAAATTTGGGATTCATCCCCTTTTTCAATTTGTTCTTTCCAGTCTTTGATTTTTAGATAATCAAGCGCGATTCCAAGAGTTGCCCCGACACCATAATGTCTCCATTTAACAGCAAGCTCTTGTGGATCTTCGGAATAAATATAACCTGCAAGAACGTATTGCAAGTGTTTTTGAGCATTGAATTCCGGTATGATTGGAAAGGAATTAAATGTTTGGATGCTTGCATAATCAGCAAGACCTTCCATGACTTGCTGAAAGCGCTCCCAACGTATGGAATCTGGATCGATCAATTGCTTTCTTGTTTCATTAACTGCCATGTAATTTTTAAGCATATCGAGTTTGTATTCTTCTTTTACCTTTAAGAAATCGATCAAAATACGCTCTTCCAAGTTAATCAGGCTTAAATTTTGAATATTCATTTGATCTGTATAATTGCCAAATTCTGTAGGTTCTTTGAAATGCTCAAATTGATAATGGTGAAAGAGTTCATGTACTAAAACCATGATCGGTCTTTCAGTTAAACCTTTACCTTCGCTCTCATCAATATTAAAGACAAATGCTTCCTCGCCATCGACTAAAAAACCAGCTTGCATGGAAACTTTGTTAAGTCCCCAATGATCTATCTCCGAAAATAAAACATTTTGTTTGCCAATGGATTTTTTCTGCCACGCAGAACTTGGATTTTTAAGTCCGAACGCATAGATATTATTATTCGAAAAAGTCACGATCACAGGAGTCTTTGAAAGATCAAAGCTTTTCCAAACTTTATTTGCGGAGTTTTGATGAGCTAAAAAGTCAGTAGTTTGACTGATTTTTTCGACAAATTGAGCTTCTTTTTTAGAGATTTCGGCAGTAGAGGCGTAGCCGAACAGACTCATCAATGAAAAGGTAAGGATTATAATTAATTTATTCATTAAAACCGTATTATTTATTAAATATATAACTATATTGTAACAAACAATTGTTTGGTTTTAATTAACTTCGTATTAAGATCTGATTAAGATTAATGGAGTTACAAACTCTAATCAATCAAAAATGGTGCAAGCTTTTTTCAACGCAAAGGAGCTAATTGAAAAAAGCTTGCACCACTTTGGAGGAATCAGAGCCTTAAATTGATGACATTACCCTGATTTATTACTACCCCAAGAGATCAAAGAGGTCTGAACTTCCTTAATTTATTTCTTTGCCGTTTGCTCTTAACTTAACCTCAATGTTGCCTCTAGTAGCTTTTGAATAAGGACACATGTGGTGTGCGCTTAATACAATCTCTTCAAGCTTTTCCTCATCATCTAAGCCCTCTATGTTAACATCCAAAACGACACTTATAAAAAATCCGCCTGTATCATCTTTGTTCAAATTTACATCTGATTTAACAGTGACTTTGCCACTGACATCCTGGCTTTTGCTGACAGCTGCGACTGCTCCCCCAAAACATGCCCCATAGCCTACTGCAAAGAGTTGCTCTGGATTTGTACCATCTTTTCCACTTCCAGGAGGTACCAATTTCACATCAATTTTGTTATCATCTGTTACGGCTCTTCCATCTCTGCCACCTGTAATTGTTGCGTGGGCTGTATAAAGTGTTTTCATTTTTTATCTCCTTTAAGATTTTAAATAATACGTCAAAATATATGAAAAACGATCTCCTAGTCAAGAAATCATTTATGTAATATGCTTTTTCTTATGCAAAACAAGACCGAACAGAACCTCATCCTTTTTGGCTTTAAGTCATCCGGAAAAACTTTTTTTGGAAAATTACTCGCTAGAAAGTTAAGAAAAAAATTCATTGATACTGATCGTCTAATTGAAGCGCGTTATAAAAGAGAATATAACGAACAAGCTACCTGCAGACAGATTTCCCTAAAACTTGGCGACGTTCGTTTTCGTGAATTGGAAAGAAAAGTAATTGCGGAAATAGCTCCCCTTTCTGCAGCGATTGTGGCATTGGGTGGAGGGACTCTTCTTTCTTTAGAGAACTATCACTTACTCAAAAAAAATGGAAAATTTGTCCATCTGGATGTAGAGAAGGCAACTATAAAAAAAAGGATTTTGAAAAACGGGGTGCCATCTTTTTTAGATCCTGATAACTTTGATGAATCTTTTGATACCATTTATGAAAAACGGAGACATCTTTTCGAAACAATTGAAAGTGTCAAAATAAAAACTTCCGGGAAAACAGAAATTCAAATTTTGAATGAATTGGTGGAATATCAAAAGCAGATATAATTAAAAAAATAAAAGAAGAAATAACAGTTTTGGAAGATGAGCTAAAAAAAATTAAGTAAAAAAAACGGGAAGACGATAAGCCGGATCCTGTCAGTTATGCAAATAAATGCATAACATGCAATCATTCATCTAGGAACCTTGTCGCCAAGGTTCTCAAGCGACATCTTATGAGGCAAAGGCGGAGTCCTTTATCGCCTCAATTTTGTCTTGCTTCGGATAGGGTTTATCACCTTTGTCAGTTGCCTGGCATTAAGGGTCTACTCCTAAAATAGACATTTCACCCTGTCTGATGAGCCTTACGACTTATCAGCGGAATATTTTCTGTTACACTTTCCGTAGCTTTACAGCCCCCAGTCTTTCACTGGTATCCTCTCCTTATGAAGTCCAGACTTTCCTCTCTTACCTTGCGGTAACAGCGATTGCTTGTCTTCCCGTACGATCTTGAAAACCTGCGATTACTTTGTAGCGTAGGCTTTACCTTAAGTTTTGTAGCGTAGATGTAGCGTAGGCTTTACCTTAAGTTTGTTTGCAAGGGCTTTAGCCCTTGTTTGTTTTTGAGGACTTTAGTCCTCAAGTATTACTTGAAGGTTAAAACCTTCAAAAACAAACAAGGGCTAAAGCCCTTGCAAACAAACTTAAGGTAAAGCCTACGCTACATATACGCCACACTCTATTAAACTTTGGTGCGTTTTCTACGAGTTTTCGTGACTGGTGCGGTGCCGTCGATAACTTCTGCTTCCGGCCAGTAGTGGATGCGTGAGCAATGCTCGCAAAAAATAAGACGCTCGCCTTTTCGGACCATGTTCTCATCTTGTGCTGTCAACATAATGTGGCAGCCACTGCAGCAGCGATTTTCGATAGGAACTACAACGCGGTCTTTTTTGTTGCGAAGCAATCTTTCATAGATGTTAAACATTTCAGGATCTGCTTGTGAAACAAGATGATCTCTTCCTGCCTTAATGACACAGCCTTCTTCGTTAATTTTGCTGATGCTTTCAAAAATCTCAAGCTCTAAAAGTTTACTGCTATCTGTCGTTGTCGTTAATGTACCTTTAAGATTTTTGAGGATCTCGCCTTCTGCGTTAAGTTTTTCATGAAGATCGCTTACACGTAGTTCTTTAGCTGTTTTTTCCCTGTCAACTACTGCCATCTCATGGCTAAGCGCGTTAAACTCTTCTACTTTTTTGATACTGTTTTGCTGACCTTCTAATTTCTTGAATTTAGCCAAAATCTCATTCAATTCCCCCTCAACCATTCGAATGTTTTTTTTGAGTTCTATAATCTCGCTTTCTTTGAATGTGACCTGCTTATCAAGCTCGGTTTTTATAGCATTAATATTTTCCAATTCGCGTTGACGTTCCTGTTTTAGGCGCATCAGCTGAATCATTTGCATGTCACGTTCTTGGATTTCTAAAATCTTTGTAAGGGATTTATGCATGGTTTTTCCTAAATTTTAATGTCTTAATGTGCACAAAAGGTTACTCTTTTTGCTGATATTACTCAAGGAAAATTTACAAAGCTATGAGAATTACTTGCAGTGGCACAGCATATTTTGTATAGTCCAAAATTATGAACTTAACCGCACTTGCTAAAAAAATTTCTTTAAAGCAACAACAAATTAAAGTTAAAACTTTAAAAACCCCATCGATCTTTGTCGGCTTTGATGGTTTTACAGATGAAATTATTTATGTTGTGGACAAAGTTTTATCAGAAGATTCTAAAACTTATATCCAATCCATCAAGGATTTTGGATCCAAAATTTTAAAATCTTCAAAAAAAAGTTGTAGCTTGGAACTTGTCCAAGCCAAAATCAAAATCGGTGGTAATGCCCCGATATTTACAAACTCCCTACTCGAAGCTGGTTTTTCCATCACATTTGCAGGCTTAATTGGATTTCCCGGCAAAATCGAGCCTTTATTTAAAGAAATGGCAAAACGCTGCGTAAAAACCCTACAGCTTGGACCTAGCGGAAAAACAGATGCTCTTGAATTTCAAGACGGCAAAATTATCTTGGGCAAACACGAAAGCTTAAAAGAAGTCAGCTACACCAATTTATTAAAACAGATCGATGAGAGCTCATTAATTAAACTTCTCGATAAAACGGATCTTTTAGTTACAGTCAACTGGTCCATGCTCCTTGGAATGACAGAGATTTGGAGACATCTATTAACAGATATAGTCCCCAAATTTTCAAAAAAAGGACTCCCGCGCTACTTGTTTGTAGATCTTGCAGATCCAGCCAAAAGATCAGATAATGATCTATTGGAAGCACTCAAAATTCTTGCCGGCTTAAATGAAACCTATGAAGTTATTTTAGGATTGAATATTTCAGAAACAGAAGTACTTTGTAAATTATTTAAGGTTAAATTTTTTAAAGATGATCTTCAAAAAACATTAAACATTCTTTTTGAACGCTTAAAAGTAACAAGACTTCTTGTGCATAGCGCAAGCTTTGCTGTCTTAAAAGATCGTGAAAACTATCAATTTTCAAAAAGTTTTTACACAGAAAAACCTCTTTTAACAACTGGAGCCGGAGATAATTTTAATGCCGGTTACTGCAACGCACTTCTTATGGGGTTCAATCTGGAAGAGGCTTTAATGACAGCTCTTGCAACAAGCGGCTATTATGTGAGGATGGGGTTAAGCCCTACCATGGATCAGCTTTGTAAATTCCTAAAATCAGAAACATATTAAATTTGCCTCTATTTGTGCAATATGTTACTCTGGTATCCAAGAAATCAAGAGGTTTAAGCCATGTCACGTTTAGAAAAATACTTCAAGAAAACAGAGGCAAAATCAAGAAATAGCGCAGCCATTGCTTATCTTGCAGCTTTAGACCATATCGAAGAAACGGCGCCGCACGTTTCACAAACCATTGTTAAAGAACTAAACAGCCAACGCTCCCACCTAAAGCTTATCGCCTCAGAAAATTTCTCCTCACTTGCCGTACAACTTGCCATGGGCAATCTCCTGACAGATAAATACGCAGAAGGCTACGTGAATCATCGTTTTTACGCCGGCTGTGAAAATGTCGACACATTGGAAGAAGCTGCAGAAAATGAACTTAAAAAAATCTTTAATGCTGATTGTGCCTATGTGCAACCACATTCTGGCGCAGATGCGAACTTGGTCGCGTTTTGGTCGATCATCGTTCATCGCACACAAAATGAAGAATTAAAAAGACTTGGTAAAAAATCAGTCGATGAATTAACGCCTGAAGAATATGAAGCAATAAGACAGCTCATGGTCAACCAAAAAGTGATGGGGCTTTCCTTAAATTCCGGCGGACACTTAACTCACGGCTATCGCCATAATGTTTCTTCCAAAATGATGAAAGCTGTGCTTTATGATGTCGACCCTAAAACAGAACTTTTAGATTATGAAGCGCTTGGCGCACAAGTTTTAAAAGAAAAACCGGCTATTTTACTTGCCGGCTATTCCGCCTATTCCCGCAAATTAAACTTTGCCAAAATGCGTGAGATCGCAGATTCTGTCGGAGCTACTTTAATGGTAGATATGGCGCATTTTTCAGGCCTTGTCGCAGGCAAAGTCTTTACCGGAGAATTTGATCCGGTCCCATACGCTGATGTCGTAACATCCACAACTCATAAAACCCTAAGAGGCCCAAGGGGCGGTTTTATCCTATGCAAAAAAGAATTTGAAGAAGTCTTCAACAAAGGCTGTCCTCTTGTTTTGGGAGGGCCCCTACCTCATGTGATTGCCGCAAAAGCCATTGCCTTTAAAGAAGCCAATACCTTAGAATTTAGACAATATGCAGCAAAAATAGTGGAAAACTGTCAAGCGCTTGCAAAAAGTTTTACAGATAACGGTGTCAGAATCGTTACAGGCGGTACAGACAACCACCTTTTTGTTCTTGACTTAAGCCAGTTTGGATTGACCGGAAGACAGACTGAAACTGCTTTGAGAAATGCCTTTTTGACCGTAAACAGAAATGCAATCCCCTTTGATAAAAACGGTCCTTGGTATACTTCCGGGATAAGACTTGGAACTGCAGCTACAACGACACTTGGGATGGGCGTTGAAGAGATGAAGGAAATTGCATCTATTATTCTTACAATCTTAAATGCTACAAAACCAGACACTGTCCAAAAAACTGGTGAACCAAGTAAAGCAAACGCAACTACAAATCCGGATGTATTGGAAAATGCTAGGAAAAGAGTTAAACAACTTTTGATTAAATTCCCGCTCTACAAAGAAATTGATTCCGAATGCCTTAGTGACTGCTCGGAGAGCCCTGATTTAATCTGTTCAAAACATTAAAATTTAAGTAAATTGGAGATATCGATCAAATGGCAAAAGCTGATAAAGAAAAAGAACAGGACACCCCTTTTGTTCAACTAAAAGATAAAATTGAAAGCCGCATTTTAGAATCGCGCCGCATATTTTTGCACGATGCTGTCGACAGCGATAGCGCTGCAAAAATCATCCGCAAGCTTTGGTACTTGGAACTTCAAGATCCGGGCAAGCCTATTTATTTCTTCATTAATAGCCCGGGTGGCTCGGTAGATTCCGGTTTTGCGATCTGGGATCAGGTCAAAATGATCACATCTCCTGTGACTACCATTATCACAGGCCTTGCAGCCTCTATGGGGTCTGTTTTAAGCCTTTGCGCTGCGCCAAATAGACGCTTTGCAACGCCAAACTCCAGAATCATGATTCACCAGCCGATGATCGGCGGAGTCATACAAGGACAAGCAACAGATCTTGAAATTCAAGCAAAGGAAATGCTGAAAACAAGAAATACCTTAGTTGACTTCTATGTTAAAGCTACTGGCAAAGATTTTGATACAATTGACCGCGCTATTGATCGCGATAGCTGGATGTCTGCTGACGAAGCAAAAACTTTTGGTCTTTTAGACAGAGTCATCACTTCATTTGATGAAATTGTGGAATAATTTTTATGTTTTTTTCTAAATATGTAGGCTCGGGCAATGATTTTATCTTAATTGATAACCGGGATTTATTTTTCCCGGATCACGATCATGAAACGATCTCAAAACTTTGCAACAGACAATGTGGCATTGGGGCAGACGGGCTTATTTTATTAGAAAATTCCAAAACAGCTGATTTTAAAATGCGCATTTTCAATTCCGATGGCTCTCAGGCGGAAATGTGCGGAAATGGAATCCGCTGTTTATTTAAATTCATTCAAGAGTGCAACGAAACTTCTAAAAATTTCTTAATAGAAACAAAAGAAGCGCAGATAGCTGTGAGCGAAGATAGCGAAAATCCACAACTTGTTAAAGTTGCGATGCAGGAGCCTTTTGATATGCAATGGAATCTGGACTTGTGTGTAGATTCCAATGAATACAAGGTTCATTTTTTAAATACCGGCGTTCCGCATGCAGTGATTTTTTCAAATGCCATTTCGGATGCGGATTTGAAGGAAATCGCCCCTAAAATTCGGTATCATGAAAGGTTTTTGCCAAAAGGTACAAATGTAAATTTTGTATGCGTTACAGGAAAAAATGCGTTAAATATCAGAACCTATGAGCGCGGCGTTGAAAATGAAACGCTCGGTTGTGGAACCGGAGCTACAGCATCAGCGATAGCTGCAGCATATCTCTTAGATGCATCTCTTCCGATAACTGTTAAAACAAAATCCGGTGAAGAATTAAAAATTGATTGCATGATTCATGAATCAGCAATCAAAAACGTTACAATGACAGGACCTGCTCTTTTTGTTTACAAAGGGGAATTAAAGGTCTGCTCTCTAGCCGCAAATTAAGGAATTGAATCATGGTTATAAAATCAAAACAAGAAGCCCAAAACCCTCTTATTCTACGTTCTCATAGATTGATGGAAGCCTTTACGAAATCAGACGACGAGCGCGATTTTTATCTCGACAGGCAAGAGGGATTTATCGTTTATGTCAATTTGGATAAAGCGGAAAATGATTTAATTGCACTAGAAGCAGAGATTGCAGCTAATCCTGAGCGTTATTGCCCTATTCCAAAATTGACTTTTTACGAAACAAAAAAAATTATGGAAGGTTTCGTAAATGAAAAAGTCTACGACATAGACACTAAGGAAAAACTTTTGGACGTCATCCAATCAAAAGAAGCTCGCGAAAATTTCTTGGAATTTATTTATGACCATTTGTCCGAACTTGAAAAATGGCAACTTTATTATCAGGAAAGATCGCGTATACGCATTATCGAGTGGCTAAGAAATAATCATTTCCATTTTGTTTTTGAAGAAGATCTTGATTTACCAAAATTGCTGATCGAAAAAGTCAAAAAAGAGCTTTTCCTTTCCAAAGCCGGTAAGGAAGTTGTCAATGCACGAAAAATACTAGTCACAAAAGCTAAAATTTATTATTCAAATGAGGCCTTAAATCCAAGACCTAAGCGCGGAAGACCTCCAAAACAAGCTGTCAAACAAGAAATCGAATCCCATATCACAACGGACATTTATACAACGGTTCCACCTGTGGTTCTGCCTTTCCTCTTTACTCCGGATATTTCAAGCGCCTCTGCGATTACTTTCTCGACAAAATTTGAGTCGGAAGAGCAGATTATTGCAAATCGTAAATTGCATGCCACATCTGATCATAGCGAGGGTGCTGAATCCTTAAATCAAAAGCTTTCACTGCTTCGTAACTTATCTACGAAGTGGGTCGATGATGATGCGCCGAAAGGAAAAAAAACCTCTTTAAAAAAACATGAAGAGAACTTTGACAACGAAGAATATGAAGAAGAAGACGATGAATTAAACGGCTTTGAATCCAAACCAAAAGGATCAAAATCCGCTCCTAAAAATGGCGTCAAACAATCGTTAAAGGTAAAACCTGCAGTAAAGCTTAAAAGTTCTCCCAAAGCTAAACTTAAAACAACAGCTAAGCCTGCAGCAAAGACAGCACCAGCTAAAAAGGAAGCTCCGGCACCTGCCAAAAAAATGAAATTGCGGCCTGTCAAAAAAATTGCAAAAAAGGGTGAAGTAAGCACGAAACTCAAACCCAAAAAGAAATAGAGTTTGGAGTAGACAAGCGATATTAGAAGTTTTAAGTTTTTTCTTCATAAAAATCACATCAAATTAAGTCCCTCTCTGTGACCTCTGTGGTCTCTGTGGTTGTAATAAATAGTGTTTATTTTTTACCACAGAGACC
>JBEPVN010000048.1:0-17209 GCA_041691015.1 Parachlamydiaceae bacterium
CGCCAATACTAGTATTACCGGTAACGCCTGTTATTCCTGTTATTCCTGAAACACCAGTTGTTCCTGTGCTACCGTTAGCACCTGTAGACCCGGTAAAACCTGTTGCGCCAATACTAGTATTACCGGTAACGCCTGTTATTCCTGTTATTCCTGAAACACCGGTTGTTCCTGTGCTACCGGTAGCACCTGTAGATCCGGTAGATCCTGTAGCGCCAATACCGGTGTTACCGGTTACGCCGGTGGTTCCCGTGGTTCCGGTAACACCGGTTGTTCCTGTGCTACCGGTAGCACCTGTAGACCCGGTAAAACCTGTACTTCCGGTAATTCCGCTTACGCCGGTGGTTCCGGTAACTCCAAGAACAGCAATTCCCGTAGCGCCCGAAATACCTGTAGCTCCTGTACTACCGGTAGCCCCTGTTGATCCTGTGGATCCAACACCGGTATTTCCTGTGATACCTGTCACACCGGATGTACCGGTTATTCCGGTAGTCCCTGTATTACCGATGCTTGAACCGGTAGTCCCTGTAATTCCTGTTGCACCAGTTGGTCCCATTCCCCCGCTTGTACCAGGAAGCCCTTCACTCCCGGTAGCTCCGGTTGGTCCGGTTGGTCCTTTAAGAAGTCTGCTATGATGTGAAGAAGAACTTACTATGATATCCCAGTTATTTTCCAGAATTTTATCGATATTTTGTCCAGATAGGATCTCAGGGTCATATTCATAAGAATCTACAAGCAGGTACGTTTTTTCCTCATTTTCAAACACAACAGACAAAATCCCTTTATTCAAAAGAGTATCTACAGGTTTGTCTTTTACTTCGATGTGATAAGGGACATTTTTATCGAGACGATTTTCCGAATTTAAAATAGTCCTATCTAAAAGAGGTAGTTTGGAATAATCCTCAATATTGATTGGAGCAAAGATCGAATAATCAATAATTTTGTGTTCTGCCAAAAGCTGCGTTGCAATTATATTGAAACCAAGAATGAGTGGATAAATTTTTAACATGAATTTTTAGTCCTTAAATAAAATGTAACAGCTTCAATTTTTTAGCTGTTACATTTTTGTAATGTTTCTATTGTGCAATATAAGTTATTGAAAAACCATCAAAACCAAATCCATTTTTAAGTGGACTACCATCCATTTTAGTGAGGGTTATTCCCCTGTTATCCAAACTGAAAATCCCGCATGAGGCAACATCTGACTCAGTATATATAAAGAGTGCTTTAACAGGCTCTTGAGTAACAAATTGATCCGGAATCGATTCATTCTCATCAAAAATTTTCAATCCTGTAATAGAATCTTTAATTTCTTGTAAATTCATAGAAGGAATGTGTAGCGTTACGTTTTGTCCGTCACGAACAAATCGCATATTTACAAATGCTGAATCTGTCTGCACGCCCCTTGTACTCATTTTGAAGATAGATCCCGAACCAATCGATAAAATAGGCTGATTCTCAATCACATATTCCACATGCTCTGGAATTGCTGCTAATTTATTCTCATGATGTTGAAGCTCTGCGATCATTAATGGCTGGATCATATTGTATTGGATTGCGACAATGGCTGCATTTTCATCCTCAGTTTCTTTCACAATAATTTCCGGCATGATGTCAGCCACTTGTTCAGCAATCATCCCATACTGAATACGTTTCTTTTCATCGCTCTTATAAATAAATTGCACAACTTCCATCTGATAAATTTTTTCAGAGGTTTCTTTTGCCAATGTTTGAATGTCTTTTTTAAATCTGGCAGATGATGTTAACGTACCAAGCTGGCCGGCAGACGTAATGAAAACCTGGCTTCCTCCGGCAGCTGTAGATCCAAAAATCCCTGCGATGTTACATGAGCTATTACCGCCGGCACTTCTAATCACAATAGCTCCGGAGATGTTTCCGGTGACAGAGCCTTGACCGATACAGATCACGTTGTTTGCAGTCGTTACATCACTTCCAGCTTGTGCTCCAATAATCACGTTATTACTACCTGTCACGGCAGCCCCTGCACTTGTACCGACAGCCGTATTGTTCGACGTGGTTGTAACATTGTGCAAGGCATTTACACCGATTGCTGTATTGGAGCTACCAGATGACAGTAAGTTTACGCTAGCAGTTCCTACGGATGTATTATTAACACCTGTCGTGATGGCTGACATGGAACTTGCGCCAAGAGCTGTATTTGCTTGCGCCACAGTTGTCAGATTTCCAGAGTTATCCCCGAGGAAAAGACTATTAGCACCAGGACCCCTTGTGAATAAAAATCTATTGGCGTTATTCATTATCCGAACAGTATTAAAATCCATGATCAGATTTGCAGAAATTGTGGTGTCGTTGACAAACGTTTTGGATCCGGCAATACTTTGTGTGCCTATTGTCACAACGCCCGGGGCAGTAGCGCCTGCCGGTTGCAGATTTAAGACTCCTGCTGTGATTGTAGCTGCATTTGGAGTGAATGTGGATCCTACAGGTCCAACAGATGAGATCACACCTGCAGTTCCGGTTCCACCTGTTGCGCCTGTTGTTCCTGTAGCTCCTGTTGGGCCAGTTCTTCCAGTAGCTCCTGTTGCGCCTGTTATTCCTGTGCCTGTTGCCCCAGTAGTACCTGTAGTTCCTGTTGTACCGGTAGTTCCTGTAGTTCCTGTCGTTCCGGTTATTCCTGTTGTTCCTGTAGTACCGGTAGCGCCTGTTGCTCCTGTTGCGCCTGTAGCTCCTGTCACACCGACTCCTGTCACACCGGTAGTTCCTGTAATGCCTGTGGTTCCGGTTATTCCTGTATTTCCGGTTGCACCAGTTGCACCGGTTGCGCCTGTAGCTCCTGTTACACCGACACCTGTTGTTCCTGTAGTACCTGTAGTACCTGTAGTCCCGGTTGTTCCTGTCGTGCCGGTTGTACCTGTAATGCCTGTTGTGCCTGTTGTTCCTGTCACACCGACACCTGTTGTTCCTGTGCTACCTGTAGTCCCTGTAGTCCCGGTTGTCCCTGTTGTGCCTGTAGTACCTGTTGTCCCTGTTGTGCCTGTTGCGCCTGTCACACCGACACCTGTTACCCCGGTAGTTCCTGTAGTGCCTGTAGTCCCGGTTGTTCCTGTCGTGCCGGTTGTGCCTGTAAAACCTGTTGTCCCTGTTGTTCCTGTCACACCAACACCTGTAGCTCCTGTAGCTCCTGTTGTCCCTGTAGCGCCTGTTGTTCCGGTTGTGCCTGTAGTTCCTGTATCACCTGTTGTTCCTGTAGTTCCTGTCACACTAACTCCGGTAGCGCCTGTAGCTCCGGTTGTTCCTGTAGCGCCTGTTGTTCCGGTTGTGCCTGTAGTTCCCGTATCACCAGTTGTTCCTGTTGTTCCTGTGATACTTGTTCCTGTTGCACCAGTAGCTCCAGTAGCTCCTGTTGTCCCCGTTGTTCCTGTAGTTCCGGTTGTTCCCGCATCACCTGTTGTTCCTGTTGTTCCTGTGATACTTGTTCCGGTTGTTCCTGTTGTTCCTGTAGCTCCGGTAGTTCCTGTTGTCCCGGTAGTTCCTGTTGTCCCGGTAATTCCTGTAGTTCCTGTTGTGCCTGTAGTTCCTGTGATACCGGTAGTTCCTGTTGCCCCTGTAAGACTAGCTCCTGTAGCTCCTGTTGTTCCTGTTGTGCCGGTATCTCCTGTGGTACCTGTTGTTCCAGTAGGCCCTGTCACGCTAGCTCCTGTAGATCCTGTACTGCCTGTAGCGCCTGTTGTTCCGGTGCTACCTGTTTGCCCTGTAGCGCCTCCACCTGGACCTGGCGCGCCGGTTGCACCCGTAAGTCCTGTTGCACCGGTCCCCCCTTGTCCATTAGGACCTGTTGCACCGGTAGCGCCTGTTGGTCCTGGAGGCCCTTGTAGAGGTCTTTTATGCACCGGTTCAAGTGCGATGATGCTTAAAGTATCTTCTATAAGATCTTCAATATTTTGTCCCTTGATCATTTCCGGATCAAATTCATAAGAATCAACCACTAAATAATTATGCTCTTCATTTTCTTTGATAATGGAGAGAACTCCTCCATTGTAGACGGATTTGAATTGTTCCTTTTGCTTTTCAGCTTTCTTTTTTTCCTGTTCTATATTTATGATTGTGCGGTCCAAGAGGGGTAATTTATTGACTTCATCTTCACTGAGCGATGAGTCTTTTAAAAAATCATAGATATAATTTTCAGATTTAAGAAGAGCAGGTGTAACGCTCGTCATCAAAAGTAAGCAATAAAAGGGAGTTGTAAAACGACGCATGAATATTCCTTAATAAAAATATTTTTTTCTGACTTTAGAAATAGTGTTATATACATTTTTAAGCAATATTTATGCAAAATATTTATTTGGTTTAAAAAAAAATAACAATAAAAATTCTGTTAAGTATTGAGGTTAAGTGCTAAAAAAAATATTATTTATTTAATCATTTTTTAAGGTTGTTTATGAGTTATCATAGTTCTCTACAATCACGCTATAATGAAGGCATCAAATTCCACCCTCAATTTAAAGATTTAATGACACACATCTCTACTGAAGCCATCTTGCAATTTCCAACTTTTACTGAATATAAATGTTATAACACTGTTTTAAAAATCTTAAATTTCACTTCGTTCAATAATGTACGAGGAACGCAATTTACACTTTCCACATATAGCGCTAAGAAAACTCCTTCAATGTCAATTATCAATTATCTCTCTGTCTCCCCGCCTCACCGCCTCTTCCGTTAATCATTAAACCTCAATTATTCTAGCTCTGGATATTTTTTCTACGGTCGTTCTCATCACTAAGAGAAGGCTTATATACAGGAAAATTTTAATAACGCAAGAAGTTCAATGATGCAAGAAAAGATAAAATCTCACGATTTCTTGGTGAAGCAACTTTAAGTCCAAACTCCCTTTTTTATAAACTACCCATCGAAGTTCTTTCTGTCATAGCAACAAAATTGGATTCTTGTTAGTTAATCACGCTGTTGTCAAGGTTCGTTGATCGCCTCAAGCATTGTTAGAGCTGAGGGACGTTTGGTGTAGTCATTGTCTAAAGCTGAAGTCAATATTTCAGCAAACTTTTGGCTGACATGTTTTTTTAACTGATCGCATGCATCATCAAATACATCTAAGTCATCTTTATATTTTTTAGGAAGGATATAGGGTAATCTGTTTGTAAATATCTTAAAAATCAATGCCGCCAAAGCAAATATATCGCATTTTTTTTCAATTTCTCGATATTTTGTTACATCCTGTTGTTTACAAAAGCGTTCTGACCAGATCGCATCTTCATATCGTCTATAACTTGGCGTGTGAATGCCGCTGTACAAAACTCTTACTGTTTCGTCTAAGACTTGAGAGCCCCCAAAGTCGGCTAAATATAATAAATCATTATCTTTACTATCTATCAAAACATTAGTGGCTTTAATATCGCCATGAATGAGATCAATTTTGTGGAGATTACAAACTGCTTGTATTAATTGTGATGAAAATTTTAATTTCTTATCGATTGTTAAATTTTTTTGTTTTAAATAAGTTTCAAGATCATATAAATAGGGTGTTCCAATTGCGCCCAATATTTTTTTTCGATATTTTAATAATTTTAAAGGTTTTTGAATCGCAAATGGAAGCCCATTTTCATGCAGTTTTTTTAAAACTTTCACTTCGTTATGAATTTGTAAAAGCCCGTCACCCTTATCTGGAATTTTTAATACACTATTCTCATCTGTTCTGAAACAGCCTTTAATCAAATCAACGCAATGAATGATATTGCTATAGGATCCGGACCCAATTTTCTTACCGAAAAGTCCTGTGACTTCCAATGATTTTTTGCTTGATTTTGCAAGTATAAAAATATTTTCTGCAACTGGGATAATAGCTTCGACCTCTTTTTGTGCAACACATGTATCAGAAGCCAAAATTTTAAATGCTATTCTAACCGTTTCTTTGATTGAAACGAGATCTTGTTTAGAAAGTTTAATAAAATTTAAAATATTAGACCCTGGGGCAAAAAAAACTGAATCTTCATACAAGATATTTATTCTTGCAGAAACCGCATTGATTTTATGATGAAGCTTTCTTTCTTTAAGGATCAATTCATCAAGTGTTCCTTTTATTTTAGCATGCACCAATTCATGTATCGGAATTTTAAGTTTTAAACTTATTTCTTCTAAATCATAGAACTCTTGCAAGGTCATCCCTTCTCTTCTTGCTTTTTGCAATTGGAAGCGATTTTTGGCGATAGACAATACTTTAAGAGCCTCTCCTAATACATCATGAAGCGTATTTGAGAGGTCTGCTGCAATTATTGCCTGATGTGAAACATTAAATTCTCTTTCGATTTCAGAAACTTTAAGATACAAGACATCATCTTGGATATTGACAATGGTATATGCTTTACCAAAACTTAAATTCCATAAACAATATCCTGCTATCTGAAACAAATACAGTTTACTTAACCTTGTTACTTCCAATATGACTTCAACATTGCTAAAATCTTTAAAGCAAATGATATCTTGTCCACTAATAGAAGATGTGGAAACATTAAAGCTTCGAATGCTGTTGAACATATATCCCTCACATTATTAATGCTTTTTAAAATTTTCGAATTTAAAAATTCTTGTTATATAAACTATATCTTATATTCGTAATCAATTTAACATAAATAACCAAAAAAGGAGATACTTACATGGATCCAGCAGTTGTACATGCCGTATATTATTGAAATTTTGATGTATAAGTTTGTTTTTTGCATTTTTTGATTTTTCAAGTCTAAAAACTAATGTTCCAATAAAAATAATAAATATTGTAAATTAATTTGAAATATCTTATATTTTTGCTTTTATAATTCTACAATAAGGAAATAATTATGGATCCACGTCCTTCTACAGCATGTAAGATATTTTGCCCGGTATACTTGCAAGATACTATAAAAATAAATTACATAGACATGGCAAAAGAAGCTCCCCTCACAGGAAAAAGCTATTTGGAATTAATGAGTGAGCAGTTTTTAAAAGGACTTCCCTTTTGTTTAGCGTTGGTCGATGACAAAAGATCTAAGACGCTTCAAAATTTTTCTTGGGACATAATTGAAAATAAAAGAAAAAATCCTTTAACTCAACAGAATATTACAAAGATTTATTACTTTATTCTTAAAAATGAAACTCCTTTTCAATTTAATTTTATCATGAAAGCTTCTCCCTTTCATTATGATAATTTGACCCTCTTAAGTGGTAATGCTCTTATACCAGCTTTAAAAGGTGATCAAGCTGGGCAGTTTCGTTTAGCCCAATTCCTTGAAAAGGGGATAGATGAATTAAAAAGTAATAAGGATGAGGCAAAATATTGGTTCAAATTAGCCGGTAAAGAAGATAATGATAGTGTATCAACTGAGAATAGCGATAGCTCTTCTGATTATGAATAATTAGTCTGATTAATAGGGTCCCTTAAGTCTTAAGCTTGACAGTATGACAGTTTTTTTTAATTATTGAGGCAATCATTGCCTCAATAATTAAAAAAAACTGTCATACTGTCAAGCTTAAGACCTCTATATTTATTAGCTTGATGCAGCATGGGGTTAATCGAAAGAATATTAACCCTGCGAATGCGGCGATAGTTATTTTGTATTCTCCAAAATGTTTAAATGATTCTTAAAAGCACTCATCGTCATCGCACTAATATGATGCTCCATGCCCTCAACATCAATTGCTGCAACTTCTTCTGAAACACCAAGAGCTTTTAAATATTTTAACAAAAATAAATGGCGCTCTTTACTATACTTGGCAAGTTCTGCGCCTTTTTTTGTAAGATTTATCGGAGATGATTGCAAACACCCTTTTTCAGATAATCGTTTAAGCGTTCTGATGACAGTTACATGGGAGACGCCTAAGTGTTCTGCGATATCAGAAACGCGCGCCTCCCCTTTTGACGCAATCAAATCTGCGATGATTTCTACGTAATCTTCAGCAAGCTCTGATTCGTGGTGTTGTCTTGTTTCGATAAAAGGATTTATTTTTGTAATTGGCTTTTTCATATTTTTTTAAATTTGTAATTTGCAGAATATTTCATTTGTCCGCAAACATCTGAAATTGCTTCCATTTCCTGATTCCCGATCTTGCACAAGGCATTATGAAGCGCCGGATTTGGCTGTAGGGTTTTCAATTCTTCGGTATAGGCATTTTTTGTAATTGTAAAAATACCTTCGTTCAAAAGATACCAAACATGTAGAAAATAAGCTATAGATAAAGCTTCAATTGCGTTAATGGGCCATTCCCCAAAATGTCCCGTATCTTCTAAATCGGTGCGATTGACATAGAGAGCTACCCCAAGTCCTACTTCTCCTGTAATTGAAAATAAGGCGTTTGCGATTAAAATAATTGGCAATGCTATTGAAAATGTTAACGCTACTGTGTTACATAATCTACCCTTTTCGCTTATTGTTTTTTGTCCTTCATAGATTTTAACAAAATAAGAACTATTTTCAATTTTCTGTTCAACATTTTTTAAGTTAGGTTTAATCGATGTATTCAAAAAAAATTTATCTGTTTTTTTATCAGATTTTGGACACAAACTTAACGTTCTTAAATGAAGAGATGCTAAACTTTTTGGAAAAAAACATCGCTTGTTAAAATCCCTTAAAAGATCATAAATTTCCTCATATGAAATAGACGGAACAAGATTTTCAATATCTTCTCGGTCATTTTCTAAAATCCATTTTTTACAAATTGCTTTTACTCTGATGCATTCACCCTCCCGTGCAAGAGGGCTTATTATGGCTTTTAGTCCAAGGAATGCAAAAATTGGAAGTGTAAGCCATCCTCCAACATCACCAAGAGGCCTGATTCTTGCGAGGGGGGCGATATTTTCTGCTGTAATCATTAAAGAACGTACAGCTCCTTCAACACAAAAATAAGAAAGACCTGCAGAAATTACGCTAGAGGCGGCAGCTAGAAAGCCGGCACTTAAGCCATAATGACAGCCTTTTTTGTTTCCGATCGCATAAATGGATTTTACCATTCTGTTTGGAAAATATAAGCCATCAGTTTTTGAATAAACGGCATCGCTTAAGTTAAGGGTCATGAAAATTCCTTTTGTTATGAATGTAGCATAAGCTACATATTTATGTAGCTTATGCTACATTCTTGTATACAAAAATGTTTTCTTTTTCTGATGCTACCGCCAAGGGAATTTTTCGGAAGAAGAGAGAGAATCGGGGTCAGACAAGGTCAAGCCCGGGCCCCTATATTTATTAAGCCCCAAGCTTTGTAGCGTAGGCTTTGCTACAACGGAAACATATAAATTGTTTACTAATTACACGATTAATGATATAGTTTAATTTTAAAACAAACAATTATGGAGAATTATGTCATCTATTCCAAGTTTTGAAGTCAACTTTATAAAAAATCCTTATAGTGAAATTCCTATATTGCAATTTCAAAAATTTCCGGATGTTAAAGTTCCATGTCCTACAAATTATCCGGAACAGAAACAACTGGAAAAACCCCAAGAGTTTATAAAGTTAAATTTAATTGATCCTACAGGAAACTGTGAAACAATAGCTAAATTAACTGATATTGCTTACACATTCCAAATTTCAGAGAAGTTTATTCTTCAAGCAAGAGATACAGATATTTTACAACAACTCTTAGATATGGCTCTTATATGTAAACATTATGCAATCCAAATTGGTTTGATGGACTTAGATGAGAGTCTTTCTAAAGCAAAAAAAGAGATTGCAATAGCTGAAAATGCTGAAAGAAAAACTGATGAATTATGGGAGAGGTTACAAATTAAAAAAGGAGGCTTTGGGATTATTGAGTACTGTAGGTACTCGAGCCTCGATTGTAAAAGAGAAGATTCTTTAAAAAAAATAGTAGCAGGAGCTTTTAGAGCAATCGAGACTAATTATGTTCCACAGGAATATAAAACAAAGTTTTATTCCAGTGATCTTAACCTTAAATTCAACTCTGTTGTGAACTCTTCTCTAACATCTATCGAAATTACAGGCCTTTTTAAACTTATAGGAGAAGGCGCATCTGCCCATATTCTTCAAAGAGTGCATTTGATAGCTGGCACTTTGGATGTTGGAAAAAATTCGATTATTAAAATAGTAAAAAATGGTTTGATGGATTCTCCACGAATTGATAATGAAATTGAGATTTTGAATGAAATTTCCAAAAACGGATCTGTTCTCGGCGTGCGTTCTAATGTGATAGATGCAGGTGATGGGATACTTGGTCATATGGGTGATTTCTACCAAATGGACTTAGAACAGTTTCTTGGTAATAGCTCAAAAGCTTTTAAAAACTATACCCCGTCAAAATTATTAACAACATTTGAAAAAATAAAGCTTTCTTACCAGCTTATACATGGCCTGATGTTTTTCCATAAATTAAAAATATCGCACGGCGACATTAAAACAGCTAACATCTTTTTAAATTTTAAAAGCTCCTCATCTTCTAACGATTTACAACCGTTTGTTTTTTTTGCAGATTTTGGCGAGGCCTATATTCATCAAGATAACAAACCGCTTTCATTAAAAAGAAATGTTACTCCTTTATATAGATGCGCAAGTGATTTGATTGAAGGGCGGTTGATTGATAAAAAATCGAATAATACCCTCGAATATGAAATACATGAAAAAGCTTGCGACGTTTTTGCTACTGCATGTGTGATTTATGAACTATTTACTCAAAGACAAGGCCCTGAAATATTTCCTCAAGGCGACTCATACCCATGGATGCCCTATCATATGGTAACTACTGAATTTGACCCTGAGTTAAGGCCCAATTTAAAACAAAGACTTATATCAGGAGGGGCATCTGATGAGTTGTCAAATCGTTTGGTTTCCGCTTTAAGATTCAGTTATACTTTTCGTCCGCTCCCAGGATTGTTAATGGATGTGATCAAAACTGACTTAAAAACAGCAAACCCTCTCGAAGCTAAAGCTATCATCAATTTGAAACTTTAAGGATAGTACAGCAAATCGTAAATCCCTACATATAAAAAATTATTTTAAATTCGAAGATTGCTATCTCTTTTTTCGTGACATACACTCTGTGTAGGCTCGAAATAAGAGATGGTAAGATTCGAAAATTAAAATATTTTTTTATATGTAGGGATTTGCGATTTGCTGTACTAGATTCTTGCCTATGATTTTGGAATGCAGAAAACTTAAAATTTCTGCACTCCAAAAATTATCCCATTCGAGGTACACTTTCGTGGATATAAGAATTTGTCACTTCGACAAATTCCGCTTTTCTTTGTAGTTCCTTGATGTTTTTAGCGCCGCCATAAGTTAAACCGCTCCTCAAGCCTCCCAAAATCGTGTCGATCACACTTTGGGCGCTCCCGCTGACCGGCGCCCAAAAATCAATGCCTTCTGCAACGGTCTTTTCTTTGAGCTGACCGTAAAAGTCAGTTTGAAAATCCTCGCTTGCCTGCCCTCTATACTTAGCCTCCATTCCTTTTGCCCCTTGCCTCTTTTGACTTGCTCCCTCATTTGTCATAGCAAATAATTTCCCGATCATAACGCTGCTAGCACCTGCTGCAAGCGCCAAACAAACGTCCCTGCTGCTTCTGATACCGCCATCTGCAATCAAAGGAATTCTTAATTTTTCCGCAATTTGCGCACACTCATAAATGGCGCTAAATTGCGGTACGCCAAAACCTGTCACCATGCGTGTTGTGCAGGCAGCCCCAGGACCTACCCCCACTTTAACAGCATCTGCGCCTGCATTTACCAAATCATGATAAGCCATTGCTGTGCAGACATTGCCTGCTATAATCTCTTTGTCCGGAAATTTTTTCTTCAGATTTTCAATCATATGAAACATGCGGTCAGAGTGTCCATGTGCGACATCAATACAGCACCCAAGAGCGCCAAGGTCAAGTAATTTTGCCGTTTCATCCAGAGTGTGCGTTTGAATCCCGCAGGAAATGAACGTCTGATTCCCAAATTTTTTAACCCACTTCACTTGATTTTCAAAATTTGTAAAGCGATGAAAAATTGGAATGGATCCGTTTTGAATGAGAAGTTCTGCAAGTTCATCCCCGATAACCGTATCCATGTTAGATGCAATCAGCGGAATTTTGACTTTTCGGTTTCGTGTCAGCCAAGACTCAAGGTTTGGCTCAGTTCTAGAGGGAATATTGTTAAACTGCGGAACCAAAGCTACATCATCAAAAGTGTAAGAGCGTCTCATTTTTCTTGTCCTTAGTAATTGTCAAATAAAAAATAAATTAACAGTATGGAAGATTAAATTTCAAACAAGAATGTGGAAAAAATCAATTTTTTTTTAAAACTGTTTTGGTTTATTTTTATTAAAATAAAGTTTACGTTTTTTCTTCTAAATTTTATTAGTTTTGCCTTTACATCAAAAAAAATTATAGGTATATTAGTATTTTAGTTTTCATAATAACCAGGGGTTAATAAATGAAAGGTTTTAAGTTATACATCCTTACTTTTTTTGCAGGTTTATTCACCCTTTTTATTGTAACCTTACTCTTGTTACCAACTATTGCATCATCAAATTTTGGTAAAGAAAAAATTGAACACTACATCAACAGTCAGATTACCGGTAACGTCTCTTTTGAAAATTTAAAATTTTCTTTTTTAGGCTCACAAGACATCCAAGGAATGGAATTTAGAGACTTATCCGGAAGATCCATTCTAAAATTAGATCAAGCTTCAATCGATTTATCTTTTCCCCGTATGCTTTTTCAAGGGATTAAAAGCGGCTCTTTTAAATTTGCTGACTTGAATGCGACATTGCATGGACCGGATCTGATTAATACTTCCCTAAAAAATGTAAGCGGCGAATTTCAAGCGTTTCCCCTACAACTTAAACTGCGTGGACTTTCAGCTCAAGGAGAGTTGGACGGCTTTTTTGACATCGACATCGCTTTAAACGGCATTTCTTTTGAAGATCTTTCTTACCTTTCAGATCATCCGGAAATTCTATTTAACGAGACTACAGATTTTAAAGCCAAGGCAAATTTAAAAAATTTTCCTGTTTTGGTTTTAGATACTTTATTTGAATCGACCAATCCAAAATTTGAAAAAGGTTTTTTAACATCTCTTCTTGGCAACAAGCTTGATTTAACAATGGATAAAGTAAAACTTGAAAAGAGAGATAGTTTAACCCTTAATCTTCAATCCCTATCGCCAAATATTACGGCCAATATTCAAGGTGAAATCGGTCTCGATAAACTTTTTATCACAAGTCCAGGAACCATCATGTTCATGGCAAACCAGGATTTACTAGAACACCTTTTCAAAGAAAATCTAAGCTTTTCACTTAAGAATCCAACCTCTGTTTTAATTGCGCTGGATGAATTCAGCCTGCCTTTTAGTTTTAAGAATGGTGAGTATGACATTTCCAAGATGATGTTTAAGGGAAGAATAGATTGTGATGAGGCGGAACTTATCAGTAACACAAATCTGCCGGATATTTTTTTAAAGAAATTCAACGCAAATGTTAATTCAGAGATAGGTTCTGATAAACTTCACTTAAAAGTTCAAGCAGAAGCAATCCAAGCAAATAAACCAATCCAAGTAGCTCTTGAAACAACGCTTCCAAAATCCTTGGATTTCAAAAAACATAAAATCCCACCGATGCGTCTAAACTTAACGCAAATTCCGGTTGCGCTCATAGATCAGTTTTTTGGAGGAAAAATTAATTTATCAAAAGCAATAGGAGCTTTTGCGAATTTAAAAATCGAAGCCTTGATGAAAAAGAACCAATTAAATTTTCTGGCTAAATTCGAATCAGATAAGCTCTCCATTCCTGCATTGCAATTTAAATTAGACAATGACCTGACATTGACCGAACCTGCCACAATCTATTACAAACTGGAGCCGACTGTTGCTAAAAAACTTTTACCGGAAAATGCTTTTTTAAGCTTAAACACGGACAAGCCCCTGTCATTAACATTTTTTGTTCACCCGATAGTTAATATTCAAAACTTGGAATGCTTGCCGGAAAACCTCGCGGGCGAGCTCTATATGGATAACGTGACGTTCAATGTAAAAGATAAAAACAAAACCATTTCTTACCAGAGCATTTATATCCCATGGGAAATCAATACGATTGAAAATGTTGTCCGTTTGAATTTTTCAGGATTTGCTGAATATGCAACGGGCGGACAATTGCAGAACAATAAAAAAGGCTCTTATACCGGTACTGCTTTCCTTAAAAAAGGTGCGGACAGGATTTTCTTCGATGTTGCTCTAAAACAGGAAAATGCGTCAGGACATAAGAGCGATTTAAAATTTCATGGCGATGTCTCAGATTTACTGACTGAGGATAAAGCGTTAAATCTTTTTGGTCTTGGTTTAAATTTGGATGCTCAAATCAATAACATGCCGACTCCCCTTTTCTGTAAAGTTGCGTGTCTTGATAAAAATCTGCATAAAAAAATAGAAGTTCTTTTCGGTAAAACCTTGAATGCCAATATGCATGTTGCAGTCAAAGCCTTGGATGGCTTGGTGCAGGCAAAAGTCAATGGAGAAGAAGGCTCATTAAACTTGGATTCTTTTGCAAAAGACGGATTTTTATTCTTGAACAAACCATTTCAAGCCCAATTCAAAGTCACTCCAAGACTTGGGACAAGTATTTTGCAGGATATTTTCCCTATTTTAAGCGGTGTACAAACATCAGACCAGCCAATTTTGATTTCGATAGAGAATAACGGCTTTTCTTTTCCCTTACACAAACTCGATGTCACAAAAATCGAAATGCCGAAAGCTACTTTAAGTTTAGGTCATGTCAAATTCGATAAAAGCGGTGAACTTGCTACCATTTTGAGTCTTTTAACACCGTCCAACTCAGAATTGATCTCTGTTTGGTTCACTCCCCTTTATTTTAGTATGCATGAGGGCGTTTTTAGATTGGAAAGAGTCGACTTACTTATTTCCAATCAATTTCCTATTGCAACTTGGGGCAAAGTAGATCTGATCAAGGACAAAGTCAGAATGATGATCGGAATGTCGGGTCAAGCTTTAACACATGCTTTCAAAATAAAAGGCTTGGAAGATGACTACATGCTGCAAATTCCATTTATCGGTAAAACAAACTCTGCCACAATCGACAAACCTACAGCAACTGCCAGAATCGGTGCTTTAATTGCTCAAGGGCAGGGCGGTCCAAAGGGACTTGTTTTGGGAACTGTTTTGAGCTTGGCAGGAGGCGCTTTATCAGAAAAAAGACCGCCAAAGCCTACCACATCTCCACTCCCTTGGGAAGAATCCCTAAAACAGGCTCAAAAGAATGATATTCCTGATGAAATTGAACAATCAAATATTCATGTTGAGGCTGTACCAGAACCCAAGAAAAAGCGTAATAAAAAGTTTAATTTAGATAAGGCTATAGAACAAAACGCCGGAAAACTCATCGAACATATTTTTAAGAATTAGACTTACAGTCATTAGAGGACTCTAAAGTGTCCTTGTTTTTTCTTTGCTTTTTTAAAAGGGAAGTAGAGAAGAATCCAGGTCTTAAATGATAAGCCGGCCTCTTTTGTTATGAAAAAAAGCGTTAATTATTAAATTATTAAGCTTTTTTCATGGGAGAAAGAAATCCGCATGCTTAGCTACTAAGATAACGCGAATTCCCCCCTTAAGGAAAATATTTTATTAACAATCATTATCTTTATAAAATCTTAATGTTTATTTTGTATAATTAGTATTTTAAAAAAAAGGAGATAATATGTTTAATTTAAACGTAGACGTAGACTGGAAACAAACTAATTCACCAAATGTAGAGCCTATCTACAAATTTTACGCAAAAACTACACTGACTGAGAAAGCAAATAGAATTTTCAATGGAGCAGTTTTTTTCGTGGTTGGAGCACAAATAGGACTCTCTCTTGCAAAATACATTCCTACCTTAAAGGTTTTGTCCTCTACTTTAGTCCAAATCCCAGCATTAACAATGATCATGAATCTCCCTCCGCAAATTCGCCTGCTAATTCCACTTCTGCTTGTTGCAAGAAAAATCATTGCTATAGCAATAAATATTGCTGTTTACCCGGCGACAATTCTTCCCCATGTAAACGATGACCATTGTCACAATAATTTACACAAAGACCGCTTAGAAACAGCGAAATTTTGTACAGAAAATAATTTTAGGTTTAATGCCGTGACTTTGTCTAAATCTGGAGTGAATTATGATGCGTTTATTTTTGGAAAAAGAACAAATATCGATAATAAAAATTGGGTATTGGTAGCCGGGGGTAACGCATGGATTGGTGAAAAGGTCATCACAGCTTTGCTACAACAACCATTATTTGAAAATTGTAATATTCTTTATGTCAATGGTCCAGGTGTTGGACGAAGTTCTGGATTTGCGACTCGCTATAGCATGGGTGCAGGTCAAGAATCTGGTCTCCAATTTTTAGAAGAAGAAATGAAAGCTGAAAAAATTCTTCTCTATGGAACCTCACTTGGTGGAGGGATGCAGTCAGAGGCAATTATTAATCATAACTTTAAAACTGATGTTAAATACATGGTCTGGTCTGATCGTACTTTTGATAAAGTTTCGAATGCAGCAAGTGCAATGGTTATAGGGCTTGCAAAGTTTGCTCTTCCAATATTTGGCACGGAACTAGATGGAATCAGAGGAGCCCGTAAATTACAGAACTTGAATATTAAACATATCGTCACACAAAATAATCAAAAGTCTGATCCGATGGGAATTTTACCTAATGAAGGAGATATAAATTCTTTGGGTACAGATGGTGTTATTCCAAATTCTGCATCCCTTTATGTCGGATTAAGGGAAGATGGGATAAATGACTCAGCTCGTGTTAAGTTCTATGGTTCACGAGACATGAAACACAATGGTTTTCCTGCGTTAGGCTAAAATGTTTTAAGCTTAGTTCAGAATGATATAGACACTTTTTTTGCTAAATAATAGACATAAAAAAACCCTTCGCAAGTTTCCTTGGAAGGGTATGTCTGATGTAGCGGCAGCCGGATTTGAACCGACGACACACGGATTATGATTCCGTTGCTCTCCTTAAAAGCCAAATAATTGTAGATAAAAAGACTAAGAAAGTCATTTGCACATCCTTTAGCAATGGTAAGAAGCATGATTTTAAGTTGTTTAAAGAAAGCAAAGTGCGTTGGACTAAAGTTACTTTACCATCCACAAGTACATCAAGACGCATTGAATCGCGAAGTTTAAAGTTCTTATATGTAACCGGTATTTGAACCTGTGATAATGCTGGAATGTTACGAAGTCTTAATTC
>JBEPVN010000049.1:0-17036 GCA_041691015.1 Parachlamydiaceae bacterium
TGATTGGAGATGCAGCTCACCCTATGAGTCCATTTAAAGGACAAGGTGCAAATCAAGCTCTGTTGGATGCACTGGCATTTGCTCGTAACATTTCAATAACATGTACTCCCTTGTCCAAATGGAGAGAAATCGGATTGAGAGAAATTGTACTCAATGAATTTGAAGAAGAAATGTTAGCGCGGAGTGCTTCTAAAGTAACGGATTCAGCTGAGGCTGTGGAACTTCTACATTCCAAAGATGTGCTGCGTGATGGTGATGGACCAAAAGGTCGGTGCTTACGAAGGTCCGGCGGGGCTTGACTAAAAGTCTTATCGCTAAGGGCTCAAAGTCAATGCCAAATTTTAACCAAAGTGAAGCGACGTTAAAATTTGGTATGGGCTACAAAATGAGATAAAAATGAAAAAATACTCATATGGGTCAAGAAGCTTTGGGTGATGTTTTGGACTTAAATGATTTTAAGTCCAAAACAGAACCCGAGTCACTTTTAGAACTTCTTGATCCATATGAGTATTTTTTTGATTGAAGGCTTGAGAATTTCAGAAATAGCAAAACCCTGTTGCTAAAAGCAACAGGGAATGAATCACTAATTATTGCTATGTAAAGACATAGGCAGCAGGGGAGGAATTGCATGATTGACAATATTCATCCCGGCGACTGCCAAAGCCAAATAAAAAGCACGAGCCCCGCATCCTCTAAACAGTGCACGCAATCCAGTATCAGCACAGGTTAATGAGACCGCTTTCATAATCGAAAGAGGTTGTTGATTTGTTTGCACGCGAGTGTTAATGAGGTCTACAGGGGTTGTTAAAAAACCAGCGATAGCCCCCGCAATTACTCCTGAGGCAAGTTCGATAGCCTTATTTCTCGCAATCGATTCTTCACACCTTGGAGAAATTTTTTGGAATTTTCTTTCCAGTATTGGCGTAAAATAAAATACAGCCATTGAAAAAGGCGTCTCTCTTAAGGCTGTTGTTATTAACCCAACAGGTCTTATTGCTCTTTTAAATATTTGGGAATAGGGCAACGCATTCACTTGGCGATTGGTCATGAATCCCTCTCCAAAAGAAACTATAGGTGAAGAAATCAGACCGGCCATGACCGAGGAGGTTAAATCGGACACTCTTCCTTTGAGGAAGTTGTTAGTGACGTATATTGTAGTAAACGTGATCGATTCGACGCAGGAGATTGCTAAGTAACCGTTGTACAATCCTTGAATTGGTGTTAAAGCTTTCCTTAAAGCAAGACCTGCTGCCATTTGACGGTTTTTGACAGTACAAATGGGGTGAACTAACCCATTGACGATGAAGCTCGCAAGGCTTCCCTGTAGTGCTAACCCTGCATTATTCAAGCATGGGTGTTCAGAATTTATAGACATAAGAAATCCTTTCTTTAATTTTTTTTTGTTTGATATTGAAATAAGATGAATTAGAAAAAAAATATTGCTGTGCTGCTAGCACAGCTTAAAGAAAGAAATTTTAAGAGAAATAGACGCAAGGATGCAGCTGTCAAGAATCAAAAGATTATTGAACTGTGTGCAACTAAGATCTAGTAATACGACATGTGTATTCATATGACTAATCTTAATTGAAGTTATAATTTATTACAATCCTTTAATATCTTTAATATCTTTTATGAAACAGAGAATTCAGTATATTGCAATTCGACTTTGTCGTTTGAGCAAAAAGCTACGACCAAGTCTCCGTACTCCAAACCAAAAAAAAACGCCTAGAAATTTCTTTCTAAGCGTTTAAGTCTCCGGGTGAAGGATTCGAACCTTCGACCAATAGATTAACAGTCTACTGCTCTACCGCTGAGCTAACCCGGAATGTTGAAAATGAGAGTATACTAAAATGTGTTATTTTTTTGCAAATGTTTTTCGCATTGGTACCAATTATTTTTGTCGCGGCTTATGAATGAGGTTTGATAGTTGGTTGTAAGGCTCTCTGTTTCAATTGATTTCGCATCGCCTATGCAAAAGAATGAAGAGCCCGATCCGCTCATCAAAACCGTATCGAACTTCAAGTTTTCTAAGTCTGATTTTAGTGTTTTTAGGCTTGGCAGCACTTTGAAAGAGGGGATTTCAAGATCATTAAAATAGTCAGGTTTTGCGTTTAAAAAATTATTTAAAACATTTGTTGGATCTTTTTTAGACATATCCGATGGTTGCAGATTTTTAAAAATGAGGGGAGTGGATAGTCCTTGAGGTGGTTTTACAATCCATAGGTCTGTTTTTGGCAGGCCTTTTAAGTTCTCTATAATTTCACCTCGCCCTGTACAATAAGCAGAACCCTCGGAAAAGAAAAAAGGGACATCTGAGCCAAGTTCAGAGCCTAGAGTTTTAAGATCGGAAAGGGATAGTTTTACGTTCAAGAGCTCGTTTAATGCAAAGAGGGTTGTTGCGGCATTACTGCTTCCTCCTCCAAGGCCTGCCTGCATTGGAATTTTCTTTTCAAGATGAATTGAGACATGAAATTTCAAGCCGGTTTTGATGCGGAAGAGACCTAAAGCTTTTGAGATAAGGTTTGAGCTATCCACAGGGACTTTTGGATCAGAGCATGTGAGTATGTCAGAAGAGCTTAATTTAAAGGTAAGAGTATCGTGTAAGCTGATAGCTTGAAAAAGTGACGCTAGTTCGTGATAGCCATCGCTTCTTTTATGAAGAATTTGTAAAAAGAGATTAATTTTTGCAGGAGAGATCAGTGTGAGCATAAGTACTCCAAATATATTTGTAGCGTAGGCTTTAGCCTACACTACAACATAAATTATTCTACAGTTGGTTCTGTAGCAACTGTTTCATCTTCGAGGACAGTGCCTTCTGGTAAGATTCTTACATTAAGATAAGTTGTTACACCTTCTTTTAATTTAAGTTCGATCTTATGTGTTCCGATTGCTTTTAGAGCATGCTTCATATGAATAGTGCGTTTTTCTAAAGTCGAGTTCAATTGATTTTCGATCAAGTGAAGCACGTCTGATTGAGAAACAGATCCGTACATATGTCCGTCGTGATCGACTTTTACGAAAGTCACAACAGTTTTGTTTTCCAAAGTTTGTGCTATCGAATCAGATTCTGCACGGTCAACGACAGCTTGTTTTTCGCGCTCTTCTTGTAGACGCTCTTTCATGCGAAGTGTGTTTTTGTCAGCGATCATCGCAAATTTTTGCGGCAGTAAGAAATTGCGGGCATAGCCTGCACGTACGCTTACAATATTGCCTTTACGACCAAGTGATTCGACATCTTCTATTAACAGCAGTTTGATTGCCATAGTTATTTCTCCCCAGGTTATGCTTCTGATACAAACGGTAATAGGGCAATATAACGCGCGCGCTTAATTGCTGCTGCCAAGTGTTTTTGGTGATAAGCCGAAACACCTGTAATCCGTCTTGGTAATATTTTTCCTTTTTCCGTAATGAATTTCATTAAGGTGTTAGTATCTTTATAGTCGATAATTTTTACTCCGGCAGCTGTGAAAGGGCAGCGTTTGCGCTTTCTTGATCTTGGCTCTGGAGATTCTTGCATTGGTCTCATCGGTCTGCTAAATGACATATGACAGCTCCCTTATTGTTGATCTTCAATCTGTTTAAATTCAATTTTGTCCATTACTTTTTCTGCGCGAAGTGTGACAAAACGTACAAGATCTTCATTTAAATGATATTCTTGCCATAGCTCATTAATAGCATCCGGAATGACTTCAAAATAAATCAGGTAGTAATACCCTTCGCGATGACCGCCGATATCATAGGCTAATCTGCGTCTGCCTTGTTCGTGAATTTTGATGATTTCACCATTGCGGCTTGTGATTCCTTTTTGAATCTTATCCAAAGCTTTATTACGGGCATCATCGCTTAAAGATGCGCTGATGATGTACATTCCTTCATAAAGATTTTTATTTTTTAGACTCATATTTTTTTATTCTCCAATATTTTTAATCCTGTGATCAATTGCTCTATGAGAGCCTCTCCCTTTTGAACGAATTCTGCGAGCAGCTTAAGTTCTTCCGGTTTAAAGTTTTCAAGCACGTAATCTGCTAGCGTTTCAGCCGTTAAATTAGAGCCGACTCCCATGCGGAGCCTTGCGTATTCACGCGTCCCAAGGTTAGTTTCAATGCTTTTTAAGCCATTATGACCGCCCGAACTTCCATTTGCACGCAGTCTCAATTCCCCGAAGGGTAAAGCAACATCATCGCTGACAACAAGAAGTTCGTTTTCTTTGAAACCGTAATAATCCAAGTAACGCTTGACGGCTCTGCCGCTTTCGTTCATGTACGTAGTTGGCAAAAGGAGGTGGATTTTATGGTCTAAAACCCTTCCCTGTGCCACTTTCGCATTAAATTCAGACTCTGTTTTGAAGCTCCATCCAAGCTTCGAGGCTAATTCCAGGACGACTAAATAACCTAAGTTATGCCGAGTCAACTCATACTTTTTCCCCGGGTTTCCAAGTCCTACAATTACGCTTATTTTATCTGATGGAGCATTCATTTAAAATTAACCTTAGCGTTTTACAATCACGACAGCTACTTCGTTCATATCTTCCATTGTCTTGATAGTTTCTGGCATCTTAATGTCTGACAGACGTAGTTTGTCATAAAGCGCCAAGCTTTTGATGTCTAAGAAAAATGCTTCCGGGATATCTCTTGGAAGGCATCTAACGCGGACATTTCTTTTTGGCTGTCTTAGGGCTCCGCCAAGTTTGATACCGACGCAATCCACAGCTCCTGTGCATTCGATCGGCACTTTTACATTAAGAGGTGAATCTTCGTGAAGTTCTTCAAAATCCAGGTGAATCACGCTATAATTAATGATATTGTACTGAACTTCTTTCAAGATAGCTTTTCTTGTGACGCCATTTTCGTCGATCAAAGTAAAAACTTTAGTTGAAAGACGGCCAGGTTCCACATTTCTTAATAAAGAATTGTATTCAGATGTGCTTACTGCCAAATTTTGTGCAGTTTGACCACGGCGGTAAATCACTGCAGGAATAAATCCTTCTCGACGAAGTCTATTGACATCGCGTTTTTTTTCAGCAGGTCTTTTAAGGGTTGTTAACTTCATGGAATCCTCCAGTAAAAATATAATATCAAAAGTATATAGAATAAGCTAAAAATAATAAAGAGAATTATTTTGGCTTATTCATAAAGCGGAAGGATGGATTCTTGCGAAAGGATGCATTGAATTGCTTTTGCCAAGAGAGGGGCGACAGAAATAACCTGAATTTTACTCGAGGCATCTAATCTACCATCGAGAGAAATTGTATCTGTAACTAATAGTGCTTCGATCGGGCTGTTTTCGATTTTTTCTATCGAATTTTCACTGAGCACGGCATGTGTCACTACAGCTTTGATCGTTTTAGCACCCTTCTCCTGGCATGCTTTCGCTGCTGACAATAATGTTTCACCTGTGGTGCACATATCATCAGCGAGAAGGACATCTTTACCATTTACATCGCCAATAAGGGCGATGACTTCCGTTTTCCCGGCGTTGATTCTGTATTTGTCAATGATAGCAAAATCAGCGCTTAGATCCCGGGCATAGTTTTTTGCAAGTTTTGTGCTTCCGACATCGGGAGCTACAACTACAGTGTTACTAGCATCACTTTTAATGGATTTCTTTAAGGCATCGACCAAAACAGGTCTTCCTGAAAGATTATCCAAGGGTATATCAAAAAATCCTTGTAACTGGCCTGCATGTAAGTCCATGGTGAGTACGTGAGTTACGCCGGCCGTCTCCAAAAGATTGGCTACAAGCTTTGCGGTTATCGGTACTCGGGGCTTATCTTTGCGGTCCTGGCGGCTATACCCATAATAGGGGATTACCGCGATAATATCTTTTGCACAAGCTCGTTTTAAAGCATCGACCAGAACTAATAGCTCCATTAGGTAATGATCGGGGTCGAGCGCTGTGCTTTGTAAGACAAAAACGTCCCTGCCTCTTACACTTTCCATTACCTCGATTGAAACTTCACCGTCAGGAAATCGTTCGATTTTTGCTTTCCCTAAGTCTACTTTCAATATATTTGAGATTTCTTTGGAGAGTGAGGAGTGGGAAGATCCTGCAAATAGAAGAGGTTTTTGTTTTTCAATTTGCATTATTGTGTCCAAGGCAAGTAAATTGGGGTGGAAGGATTCGAACCTCCGCATGGCGGTACCAAAAACCGCTGCCTTACCGCTTGGCGACACCCCAGTCGAGCACATTCAAAGCAGTATCTTAAGTAATTCCGATTTTTTTTTGCAAGAGAAAAAAAATCTTTTTTATTAAGGATTGAAAGTCAAATGTTTAGGTGACAACAAAGACCCCGAAATATTTGGAATATTAAGTCCATATCATCCATAAACCTCTTAAAAAAAATTACGCATCCATGGATTTAATATTACTTTTAATTAAATTTAATTATATAGTATAATATTAGTAGTTATATGTATTATTTAAATTCAGGGGGTAATTAATGGATCCTGCTACCAATGCGCCACAACATTTGCCTATAGCAACACCGCACATTTCTGTCAGTACTGACCCAACTTCTGTACGACATCAGCCGCCCTCACAAACACTTGATCATACAGGTGTGTCGACTTATTTTGCTATTCGGAGGGAATTGAAAGCGCAGCATGACATCTCCATGGGAGATGATATCAAATTCAGCAAAGTTACCGGGCATTTTTCAAAAGATAATGGTGCTGTTGTTGCGGACACATACACCCAAGATGGAAAATCATATTTCAAATTTGATGTCAGGTGGGAAGCAAAAGTTGGGGAAGCCCCAAACGATAAAAGCGTTTCCTTCAATCAAACTATCTATACAAGCATTAAAGTTCCATCAGGCACTGATGCTCAAAACTATGAAAATGCGAAGCAAAATGCCTATCAAGTAGCTAAATCCTACGAACTTATCCAAAAAAATCTCGTAAAACCAGAAAACCCACCACAAAACTATGGCACCCAAATTGATATTATCAAATCACAAAACAAAATTCTTTTTGAAAAAATCCAGACATCACAGGTGAGTTCTCTTGGAGGTCGAGTTTTACAATTCAATGCTATGGCAGAGAGCGGGCTTCCTGTCTATTTCACTTCTGTAAAAACAAATGATCAAGGCGAAAATATTTCCAGATTTACTTTAATGGCAGAGCAGAGAGTTGTTTTAAAAGGCAATGAAAATGTCTCTCGCGAAAGATTTCTGCCAATGAACCAAAATGCTGATACCCCTCTTGCAAATTTTGAGCGGATGGAAAGAGGCATTGATCCGATACCAGAGGATCAAAGAGCAGGTTTTACAGCATACATTGACACTAAGATACGAGACTGTGACAGAAAATTTCAAGAATCTAAGGTGCACCTACAAAACGGCATAGAACACGCTACTGACAGTTTAGGAATGGTAAATGAAGCAAATGGGGATTTTCGGCAACAGAAAGAAAGATATTTAGTATTATCAGCGCCAATGACTGTTGCGGAACAACTTGCAGTACCTGTAGGAAGCTTGAGAGAAAGAAATGAATTAAGGGAAAAAATGGAAACATACCTTGGAATTCCAGCTTTAGAAGCGAATCTTCAAGGCTTAAAAGATCAAAAAAATATTTTATTAAATGCGTTTGAAAGAAAATTTGTGGCTGGAGGAAGGGAAAATCCTGCGCAAATGGCAGAAACTTTATGCCTTATAAATATTCACGATATTGCAGATATGGAGGCTAAGATTCTAAAATTAAGAGAAGATATAGTTGCACCTTTTCCTGATTCTCAATCAACAGGAAGAGCTGCCCCTATAAACCGGCCAACTGCTCTTAATACACCAACTGGAGCTGAAGAAATCACTGTAGAACATGGTGCAGATGGTGGCGAAGTTTTGGAACAGCAAGTGGAAATAGAACTTGAGGAAGTAAAGGTGGAAGTAAGTATTGGAGATAGGATTAAACAAAATGTATTATCCGCATTTAGAGCTCTTAAACCTAAATCTAAGGAAGAAATCGTGGTCGAAACTAACACTCCTCAGCAAACTCCACTTTCAGAAATGGAGATAAATTTGCTGAGGGCAGCTAACGCGGGTCCGACACCGGCTGCAAGTCTACCACCATCGGATTTACCTCCAAGTCTACCGCCATCGGATTTACCTCCGGAATTAGCTTCATCAGACCTGTCTGCAACTCTACCCCCACCTCCGCCTACTTCATCTTCAACTGAAACATCTGCCGCAGGAACTGGTCCTCCTGACAATTCATCTTCAACTGAACCTCTCGTCCGGACAACTTTACCACCATCGCCAAAGCCTATAAACTCTCCAGAGAACATATAGTTAAAATTATTTTAAATAACTTTTATCTAATGTGCAAAATTGTATAATGCGATTTCCACTTAGAAACGAAGGTTTTTGATTATGCACATTGTTCATATTGCCTCAGAACTAGCTCCTCTTGCCAAAGTAGGGGGTCTTGCAGATGTTGTTTTGGGGCTATCCCGAGAGCTTTCCTGGAAGGGTTTGGATGTGGATATCATCATCCCTAAATATGATTGCATAGACAGCTCACAAATTAGGGATTTGAGCATCGATTCTGAGGATTTGATGTCATTTTACAACGGTGAATGGTTTCACAATACCGTGTGGGTTGGCTGGGTTGAAAACCTTAAAGTATATTTCATAGAGCCGCACCATCCGCGGTATTTTTTTAATCGCGGCTGCTTTTATGGCTGTGAAGATGATGTAGAAAGGTATCTTTATTTTTCAAGGCTCTCGCTTGAATTTTTATATAAACGCGGGATATCCCCGGACATTATCCATTTGCATGATTGGCAAACAGCAGCAATTGCCCTTTTATACTGCGACATGTACAAAGAAATAGGGTATAATAAGCCAAAAATTGTTTTTACGGTTCATAACATTGAATACCAAGGGAAATGCTCTCCAAAAGATCTCGACAAAATCGGACTTGATGGAGCCGCTTATTTAACAGAAGATAAGTGCCGGGATAACCAAAATCCGGAATTAATTAATCTTGTTAAGGGAGCAATTGTTTATTCGGATTTTATTACAACCGTATCTCCAAATTACGCAAAAGAAATTTTAACGCCAGAGTATGGGCGTGGCATGGAATCTACTTTAAATCAGTATCTTAATAAATTTACCGGTATTTTAAATGGGATTGACTACTCTTATTGGAATCCTGAAATAGATAGATTTCTGCCTGTACATTATTCTGCGCGCGAAACGCCCATGAATAAAAAAGATCGGAACACACTCGAGAAAAAGGCATTTATCAAAAATTTCCTAAGGGAAAAATTATGCATGTCTGAGGATTACAGCCCAATTGTTGCTTGCATTGCACGGCTTGTTCCACAAAAAGGGATAGAACTTATCAAGCATGCCATGGAATACACCATTGCACATAAGGGACAGTTTGTTTTACTTGGATCCTCTCCCATACCAAGCATCCAACATGATTTTATGCATTTAAAAAATCAATTTGAAGATCATTCCAATATCCATTTAGCCCTGCATCATCAAGAAGAGCTGGCTCACCTGATTTTTGGGGCAGCAGATATATTCATTGTCCCATCTCTTTTTGAGCCTTGCGGTCTGACCCAGATGATAGCTCTTAAGTATGGGGCAATTCCGATCGTTCGCCGTACAGGGGGGCTTGCAGATACTGTTCAGGATTTTTCAGATCAAACAAAAGAGAATACTTTAAGTAACGGGTACTTTTTTGAGGACCCGACAGCTGAAGCTTTGTCAAAAGCGTTGGACCGTGCATTTGACTGCTGGTTTAATGAGCCGGAAAAGTGGAGAAAGCTCATGATCCGAGGTATGAATATAGATTTTAGTTGGAATAAGCCGGCTGATGAATATTTTAATCTTTACAAGAAACTCTTGGTTGTAGAAAATAGCGAAAACAAATGATATTTTATTAGGTATTTTGTGACGATTGCTAATTATTTTACTTTAATCAGACTTTTAATAGCTCCGCTTTTTTTAATCGTCTACCTACAACACGACACCTTAGGGATCAGTTCGTTAACTTTACCCTACTTTCTTCTTTTTCTTCTTACGGTATCAGAATTATCAGACGCATTTGACGGATACCTTGCAAGAAAATATCATCAAGTGACAGATTTTGGAAAAATTTTAGATCCAATGGTAGATAGTGTTGCTAGGACATGTGTTTTTCTTACCTTTACACAAGATCCTGTCAATCTGCCTGTATTCCTTATTTTTGTCTTTCTCTACCGCGATTTTTTGATGAGCACACTCCGTACTGTTTGCGCTCTAAAAGGCTTTGCCCTGGCAGCTAGCAACACAGGTAAAATTAAAGCCGTGATTCAAGCTTTTTCTTCTTTTACCATTCTAGTTTTGATGATTCCTCATTCACTCGGGATCTTATCCACAGAATCTTTGCAATCGATCAGTTTTTGGATTGTATCGACAGCTGCAGCCTACACAGTTTATTCTGCTATTGAATACCTCAATATCAACAAAAGTTACATCATCAAACTTTGCGATATCCCGGGTTCTTAAAGTTCATAGAATAAATTTGAAACCTTTTAATCATTAACGATACTTTCCCTTTTCAATAACATCCTTGAAATTTATCTCTCTTTCGTCCATGATGAATGTTTTAAATATTTTAGAATAAGGTTTTATTATGGCAGAATTAGCTTGCGGAATTGTCGGATTGCCGAATGTCGGAAAATCCACTCTGTTTAATGCATTAACATCAATTATCGTTCCTGCTTCAAATTATCCTTTTTGCACGATCGATCCAAACATCGGTGTCGTAGAAGTTTACGATCCAAGGCTTAAAATTTTATCCGCGCTCTCAAACAGTAAAAAATTAGTCTATGCCATGATGCAGTTTGTCGATATCGCAGGTCTTGTTGCCGGCGCTTCAAAAGGTGAGGGGCTTGGGAATAAATTTCTTGCAAATATCCGCGAAACAGATGCGATTGTTCATGTGGTGCGCTGCTTTGAATCTAGCGACATCATCCATGTGGCAGGGCAAGTCGATCCGATTGCAGATATCGAAGTCATCAACTTAGAGCTTTGTCTTGCGGATTTGCAGGTTGCAGAAAATGTCATTTCCCGTCTTGAAAAGCAAGTGAAGTCAAAAAAAGAACTCCAAGCTGTCATCGATGTTTTAGTCCGTATTCGCAATCATTTGGATGCAGGAAAACCGGTGCGTACTTTAGGTTTAAACGAAGAAGAAAAAGAACTGATCAAGATCTACCCCTTCTTAACAGACAAAAAAGTATTATACGTCGCAAACGTTTCAGAAGATGAACTTCCTTCAATGGAAAATGCCCACGTTAAACGTGTCAGAGAGTATGCAGAGGCAGAAGGAAACCGCGTGATCCCAATTTGTGCTAAACTTGAAGAAGAGATTGCGCAATTGAGCGAGGCTGACAGACACCCTTTCCTCGAAAGTTTAGGTCTGCATGAATCCGGCTTAGAGCGGCTTATAAGAGAGTCTTTTTCCATGCTTGGTTTGATGACGTTTTTGACTACGGGCGAAATTGAAACGCGTGCCTGGACTATCCATGAAGGAACAAAAGCCCCAGAAGCTGCCGGAAAAATCCATACGGATATTCAAAAAGGATTTATCAGGGCAGAAGTTGTCGCTTATGATGACATGGTAGCCAATCAGGGAACAGCCGGCGCTCGAAAATTGGGTAAAGTGCGCGCTGAGGGGAAAGAATATATTGTTAAAGATGGCGACGTCATCGAATTTATGCACCATCTATAAAGGTATTTTTCATGCATTTAAAATTATTTGTCACATGCGGCACAGGTCTTGAAGAGCTACTTTTAAACGAAATTAAAAGCTTTGGATACACTAAAGTTATTTCTGGTTATAGGGGAGTTCACGTTGAAGTTCCGAGCTTTGACGCAGTTTATCGGATTAACTATTTGAGCCGAATAGCTGCAAGAGTCCTTATGATGATTACGGATTTTTTCTGCTACGACCAAAAAGCGCTTTATAAAGGTGCTATGAAAGTGGATTGGGCAAGATACATTCCGGAAGGAAAAACGATTGCGATTGATGCCAATGTAAATCACAAGCATTTAAGAAATAGTCTTTATGCAGCTCAAGTTGTAAAAGATGCCATTTGCGATCAATTAAGAGAAACAAGAGGAACAAGACCGGATGTCGATGTCAAAGACCCTGACGTTCAGCTTAATTTATTTATCCACGAAAATTTATGCGTGATCAGTTTTGATACTTCAGGAAGTCCGCTTTACAAACGAGGCTATAGACAAGAAACTGTAGAAGCTCCTTTGCAAGAGTCACTAGCTGCTGCCATTTTGATGCTTGCAGGATATACAGGCGATGAGATCTTATATGATCCATGCTGCGGTTCTGGCACTATATTAATCGAAGCTGCGCTCATTGCAACAAATACAGCACCTGGATATCTAAGAAAGAACTTTGGTTTTACAACGCTTCCTGAATTTTCGATGGAAGATTGGCTCAAAGTAAAGGGTGAAATAGATTCTTTAAGAGTCCCTCTTGCAAAAGATAAAATTTTTGGAAGCGATATCAACAATAGCGCTATCCACGCATGCAAATTGAATTTGCGCGCTGCCGGTTTTTTACAAACCATTCAGGTAAAAGCTCAGGATGTACGGGATGTTACCCCGGAAATTGCTCCGACATTTATGATTACAAATCCGCCCTATGGAAGACGCTTAAACGACAATGAAGAGTATTTAATAAAGCTTTATCGATCGATTGGCGAATTCATGAAAAAAGAAACTCAAAAACCAGGTAAAGGATTTATTTTTACAGGGAGTTTGGAGCTTGCAAAAGAAATTGGGCTTGCAGCCAAAAAACGACATGTTTTGAATAACGGGGGGATTGATTCGAGGTTCCTCGAGTTCGACCTGTACTAAATATCCTTCTCTATCGTAGGTTTTAGTCCTTTTTTTGTAGCGTAGGCTTTAACTTAAGTTTGTTTGCAAGGGCTAAAGCCCTTGCAAACAAACTTAAGTTAAAGCCTACGCTACAAGATCGAACTTTGGTAAAAAAAAGCTTGCGCAGCTTTTACTTGACTTAGTAAAGTAAGCCTATGAAAATGCCGGCTCTCTTACCACCAGAACTTGAAAAATATGCATCTTCTGAAGATGATGAGTCCTTACTCAACCTCTTAAATAATCGCTTAAATGATGCAAGCTCGTTTTTTATATATGCCGCAGATGATGAAACCTGGAGCTTGAATCATCCCCAATTCATGAAGAATCTTTTCGAAATGTTGACCAAAGCTTGCTTTGATAACAAAATGGAATTAAATTCCCTTCAAGCCATACAAAAAATAATCCATGAGCACTATCTAAGTCTCTATTCATATATTCCTTTTGATTTATCTACAGAAATTGGAGGAAGTGAATTTCATTTAAACAGCCTTTTGCTTTTTGCTGCACAGCCAAATTTTCGAAGATCCATTAAAGATCGCAAGCTTTTTCTCAAAAATATTTCTTTGGAAGATTTCAAAATCATTGAAGAATTTATAAATACAGGAAATGTGTTAGATCTATGGAAATATGAAGAGAGCGAACTCCAAGATATTTTGATGACTGTAAAAGTTTTGGGATTAGATGAGCTTCAGTATTTATGCGAACAAACTTTGAAGAAGTACATTACTCGAGATAATGTCCTTGTCATGTTAATTGATGCTCATAAAAATAAGTTAACTCTCTTAAAAGATGCCTGCATTGATTCGTTCAACAGGCTTGACCTTGGAGTTAGATTACATAAAACCAATCCTTCATTTTTTGAGTTTGAATTTTTGGATTTTAAGGAAAACGCACGCGAAGTTTTTGAGGTGGTTAAATCCTTAATCACTCATTTAATCTTGAGTGGTGACTTGACCGAACAGACAGAATTTGCTCAAATTGTCAATGCTTGCCCCTGTTTAATCCAATTGAACTTAAGCGGCTCGTCAATTTTTAACGAAAAAATATTTGAGATTTCAGAAAAACTTGAAGAATTAGATCTATCTTCTTGCAACTATGTAGATAAAGCTCTTTTAAATCGGATTGTGACTCATTTTAAAAACTTAAAAGCTTTGGCTTTAAGCGATAATATTCAACTCGATTACACATCGTTTACGAGTCTGTCTAAGTTAAAAATGTTAAAGCGACTGGATATTTCAAGAAATCCTCAAATTCACGACGATGAGTTGAAATTGATTTTGCAAGTGCTACCTCAAGTTATCGATTTGGATTGCTCCGATTGTAAAAACATTGGGGATAAAGGTTTTTTTGAAATAGCAAGAAGCCTATCGCACCTTATTTTTTTAAACTTGGAACGCTCGCAAATATCTGATGGATTGCTACTTGAAATTGTCATCCGATCAAATTATTTGGAAGAGATAAATTTAAGCCGCTGTCAGAGGATCACTGACCGCGGTATTTTGGAATGTGTAAAATTATCAAAAGCTTTAAAGACACTTGTGATAAGGCATTGCCACTTTAAGGAAGACACTTTTAAAGAAATAAAAGAGCAACGCCCATCGCTTGTAGTTATTGCTTAAAATAAATCATTTAACAATTCCAATCTCTCACTTGATTCTTCTAAACTGCTGAATAAGATTATTCTTTCTACATGATCAGGAAAAAAGAATTGTGCAAGATTTGTAAATAGAGTGGTTCTTATGGTTTCGTCGGTTATTAAATTTACAGCCATGAATGTCTCCTGTCTCGTCTTTGAATCAAAATTTCTTGTTTCAAATCCTTTATTTACAAGAATAGTAAAATAAAATTTCAATACAATTAAACGAACTGATACATCGCTAATATCGTTATAAGGATCAAGGGCTAAATTGTCAAAAGCCCCTATTGCATCGGCAAGAGCATAAAGAGCAAATCTTCGTTCTGTCCTATCCGAAAGAAGATTGATTTTTTCCACAGCTTCACTATATAGCTTATCTGTAATCAATTCCTGGATCGATGGTTCAGATTTTACTGTTGAGATTGGCGTTGTAACAGTATTTACATCTTTTGCAATGACACTATTAATAGATGGATTTTTTGCGGAAGTTGTTGGTCTTAAAGAATCGATCATAGAAAGACATATGGAGTTTATGTCTGAATCAGAAATGAATGCTTGAATAATCAATTCAGCTCTATCTATGACAGATTTGTCAGAGATTTTTGCTTCGCCCAAAGAGTATATAAGATTGAAAATAAAAGTGTTTTTTGCTTTTTCGCTCACAACAGATAATGAATTGAGTGCTTCCTCAAAAAAATATTCTTCTTCCTCTGATTGAGATATTAAATACATTTGAAATTTTTCTCCCAAATCATCAAAAATTTTCTGATTAAGAGACGGTTGCACGGACACATCCATTTTCGAACGCTGCATCAAAGACCTTGCTTGTCTTACATACTCATCTCCCTTTGCTTCATTAGAAGTCTTTTGATTAATAAAGGGTTTTCTGGACACATCCATTCTCGCATTTGTTTGTGAGACTTTTTCACTTCTTCCTAAATTGACAAATTTTTTTAGGAGAGAATATACAAACAAATCACCTTTTATCTTATAACTTAGAGAAGCTCTTTCCAAATAATTAATCCAATGTGAGGAATCCAAGAATAAATCTTTAAAGGCATCAAAATTTTTTCCAAGAGTTAAGACGAATTTAATATTAGCGGTACAGGCCATATCACGATAACGATGATCATCAATAGGGATAGTACGAATAAAAACACTGTGGATAAGAATATTTCTTTCAGAAGGGGTTAAGAAGGGGGCATTAACAATCGCATAATCGCATAATTTGTTTATGAGAGGCTCTATACTACTTGTGAGATAGCCAACACGTCTTGTCACCAAAATTTTTTTACCTAAAAAGTTAAATTCTAGTACATTTTGTTTGTAATTTTTATTTATCATCTGCAGATTACTTTCAAAATCTTTTAATTGGCTTTCATATTTTATTAGTGCGGATTTTAAAATAGGAAGAAGATCAGTTTCGATAACGGATTTAAAAGCATAAGGTGAATCCTTTTTATTTCTTCTTTCTAGGAGTTCTTTTTCATCACAACAAAGAGAATGTACCCACATGGCAATTTGAACGGTTTTTTTCAAAGTAGAGGCTTGCACCTCAAAAAGGCTTTTGCCTTCAGGGCGTGTTTTTAAACTTTTTATATTCGCAATGTTTGCATCTATTTTTAAATTTTTAATTATAAAATTTATTAAAGATGCGTTTTTTGTGTAATTTACTTCTTTTTCTGCTGTAACTATGGCTTGATTCCAGTTTTTGCATGTTAAAGCTATAGTTTTAACATCAAGTCTATAAGGAATTAAACACTGAAAGCACGTAGCTATGTTACTTGGGTTTTCAAAAATTCCGCTTAAATTGATACCGGACATATAAATTCCTAATTTTTTATTTTTTTTATATCTTTTTGAATTTGTTGGTTCTTCTAGTCTAGAAAATCGGATTTCTAGTCTTATGAAGAGATTAAAACGTTTAATGAGATATTATATAGATTTTCTTTTTTTCCAAGAAGATGTATAAAATGAGCTATTGCCAAATGTTCTTCATTATTATATCTAACCGCTCATAGAATAGACTCTAAAGAGGGAAGAGTTAAATTTGATACATCGATATTAGCGGTTGGAAATCCAAGAATTTTTCCATGCTTAGTCCTCTCGCAACCTTTGTCCCTTGTAATTATTGCTTAAAATAACTCATTCAACAATTCCAATCTCTCATTTGGTTCTTCTAAACTGCTTAACATGATTATGTCATTTGTATGGTCAGGAAAAAAGAATCGTGCAAGATTTGTAAAAAGATTGGTTCTTATGGTTTCATCGGTTATTAAATTTAGAGTTTTGAAAATGTCCCGTCTCGTCTTTGAATCAAGTTTTCTTAGTTCAAATGCTTTGTTTTCGAGCACAGTAAAATAAAATTTTAATACAATTAAACGAGCAGATGGTTCTTCCAAACCCCTTAACATACTTAGACTATTCTCAAGTTCCGGAAAAAAGAATTTTGTAAGATTTGTAAAAAGATTGGTTCTTATGGTTTCATCGGTTATTAAATTTAGAGTT
>JBEPVN010000050.1:0-16635 GCA_041691015.1 Parachlamydiaceae bacterium
CGCTTATAATTTTGAATCTCTTTAAACTTCCTATCACATTTTCATTTATGACCCTATCTCTTGGAGATTTTTTGATTCTCTTTTTTCTCATCTTTCGTCAGAGGTTTCTTTTTGCTAGACTTCTTTGGCTATCTGGAATGGCGCAAGCTTTTTTTAGTGCAATTAAGGCTTTTTAAGTCTCTAATTGAGTTAATTCTGCTAAAGCTTGCTTTGCAAGATCATAACCTTGATTTGCTGACAGCGTATACCATTTTCTTGCTTCTTCAATATAGCGAACAACCCCCAAACCCTGTTCATAGCAGACACCTAAATTATACTGAGCATGCTGATCATCGCTCTTAGCAGCTAAACGTATCCAAAAGATTGCTTTTTGATAATCTTGAGTCACTCCCTGACCATTAAGATAATTAAATCCTAAATTATTTTGTGCGGCAATATTTCCATGGCATGCGCTTAAACTATACCAATAAGATGCAAGCTCATGATTTATGGGTACACCTCTATTGCCGTAATTATAAGAAACTGCAACATTAAATTGGCTTATCGCATCATCATTAACTGCCCTAAGATAACGATTTAAAAAAACTTTCCTTTCATTTTTTTCTTTGGAATGTCCTAAATATTCAAAAATATCATTTTTTCCCGTAAGAAAAAAATAAAAAATCTTGAGGACTTCTTTTTCACTGATAGGGTTTAGCTTATTTTTTTTATATCTTCTAGAAAAACTTAACCCATCAAAGTGATGCAAGTTCCCATCCAAATCTTCCACCATACTTAAAACATAGGGTAAGTTTTTCATAAACTGTTCTTCAATGAGTTTATAATAGGATTCTTTGCGCAAAAAATCCCGTTCATTAAGACTAATAGATGAAGTATTACCCTGCATGGGTATCATGATCATGCTTTCCAGATATTTTGTATCTACACTCATAAATAGTCCTCAATCAATTAAGTCTCGCCAGAAACTTCTCATTTTATGCGGAATTGATTTTTTCAATCTTTTGAATTTTACATTCGAATACCCATAAGCTTCAGTATCGATAAAAGCCACTTTACCATCCTCTGAGAAAGGTATATTATCAATCTTAATACAATCTGCAAGCCCAACATCCTTAATGATAGCATGGAGGCCATGCAAAACTTGTTCTGTTACTTTTGAACTTTTCCATGCACGCTTATTAGCTTTTTTATCTAAAATATTCATATCTTCTTCAACTAGAATAAAATTCTTGTATGAATACTTATGAGACGATTTCTTAGATTCCGGCAAAAGATAAAACCATTTTTTTGGGACCTTAAAATAGGCTTGGAGATCATTTTCTTCAATTTTTTTCCGTATTGCCTCTGCGGCATAGACTCTTTTTGTAAAAAAAAATTGAGCTCTTTCATCTGGCTTATATTTATCGCTGTCTAAATAAATTTTAAAAACATAGCCCGGCAAATCTTTATGCTTTGTCACAACAACTCTGCTAAATTCTCTTGGTTTGCCCGTTGTAAATCCTGCAGATTCCAAAGTAGATGGTTTTAATGACGGTCTATTATTTTCAAAAATAGCATCTAATTTTTCTTTTAAAATGGAGTCTTCCGGAACTAAGAAAGGAACGATTTTTTCCCAGGAGCTTTGAGTAATTCCCTCTCTTGGAGAATTTGCCGAAACTGAAGCAAAAGCGTGGCTCTCTATAAGCAAAGCAAAAAATAATGTGTAGATTATGTTAGAAAATATCTTCTTCATGTGGCCCTTAAAAATAATTTAAAATATTTTATTAACATAATTTAGAATGTTCTGTCTACAAATTTTTATTTTGAAAAACTTAAAGACTTTTCTCTATAATTACTATTTGGATTTTGTCTAAATGTTTTTTAACATTGAATATTTAATCAAAACATATTATTATATTTTTTTATAAATCAATAAGTGATTGAAAAATGATTTCTTTAAATAAAGTAATAAATAAAATTTACGAATGCGATAACAAAGTAATAAATTTTATTTTAGATGAGAGGAAAACCTTTGTCATTACTGTGATTTCTTATCTAAGCTTTTTAGCCTTAATACATCTATACAGATTTTACACAAGCACACCCAAAACAGATAAGAAAAATCAAGACTCTTCAAATGAATGTATTAAGGTAGTTCCTATTGATAAAAAGCTTAAAAAAGAAAAAGTAAAGTTTAGATCTGTTTTAAATAAGAGGATTGAAGAGGCTTGTAATAAGCTTTTTGAGGGTTCCAAGTTTAATCTTAAAAGTTTATCTCTGTATAAGAAAATTATTGATCCGCACTCTTTTCACTCTCTAAATAAATGCATGAATGAGATGAAAGATCCTGTCATGAAATGTGTCATGAAAGATCAAACAAAAAAACTTCTATGTATCGCAATCAAAATACATACATATTCTGCGATCTCATCCAGACTTACAACCTCGGTTCTTGTTTTACATCCCTATTTAAAAAATGGTTCCTATATTTGGAGACAACTAGATTATTATTCAAATAAAATTTTCCTTTCTGATCCATCTTCAAAGGATTTTTATGGAAACAGAGAAATTCCTTATGAACTAAAAAAAATTCAAACATTTTTAAGAACAGGAAATAGTGAAAATCCGCAAAGCCATAATTGGCTTTTGGATGGAGATATCTGGAAGATAACTCATTTTAATGGAAAAGAAGATCTTCCCCTACGGTTACCGATTCATGGATAAGTTTATTACAAAAAAAAAGCTTAGGAACTTAAATTAGTTCCTAAGCTTTTATTCAAAAGACATGCTTCTACTTGGCTTTTAAGCAGCAGGGCTTGTGCTAACAGGCTCCTGATGCGTCACAGAAACAAAGTCAAACACTAATGGCTCTTCATATTCCCTGTCGACGAATTTCTTCACGCGCTTATGATATTCAAAGCCCGTTCCGCCAGGAATGATATGACCCATGATCACGTTTTCTTTAAAGCCCATGAGGTAATCTGTTTTACCTGCACAAGCAGCTTCTGTAAGAACACGCGTTGTATCCTGGAAGGAAGCTGCAGAGATAAATGACTCAGTACTTAAAGATGCCTTCGTGATACCAAGTAAGACAGGTGTCGCTTGTGCCGCTTTTCCGCCTTCTTTTAGTACTTTAAGGTTTTCTTTTTCGAATTCTTTTTTATCTACTTCTTCACCAAATAGCAAGCTTGTGTCGCCCGGATCTACGACGCGTACTTTCTTAAGCATTTGACGCACGATAATTTCAACGTGTTTGTCATTAATGCGTACACCCTGCAGACGATAAACTTCCTGAACCTGGTTGACCAAGTATTTTTGAAGTTCGCGCACACCGCAAATCTCTAAGATTTCATGTGGAATCACGATACCGTCTGTAAGCTGCTGTCCTTTAACAACATGGTCACCACGCTGAACAATCAAGTGTTTTGTATGAGGAATCAAATGTTCTTCTTCCATACCTGAAATTTCATCGCGAATCACAACAATACGTTTGTTCTTTTGGATTCCTCTAAAGTCAATCACACCATCGATTTTTGCAATTTCAGCAGAATCTTTTGGTTTTCTTGCTTCAAAAAGTTCAGCAACTCGAGGTAGACCCCCTGTAATATCCTTCGTTTTTAGAGCGCCGCGCGGCAATCTTGCAAGAAGGCTACCAGCTTTTGCATAATCTCCTTCAACAACAGAAACAATCGCGCCGGATGGGAGCGGATAAGTACCGATCAAATCCTGATATTCGCTGTCTGCATAAATAACGATTTGCGGATGCAATTCGCCTCGATGCTGTTTTACGATCAGTTCTGTTTGGCCGGTACGCTTGTTTAAGTCTCTTTCAGTCGATATGCCTTCCACTAAGTCTTCATATTTCACAAAGCCTGGCCGATCGCAAATAATAGGAATATTATGCTGTTCCCATTCGGCAATTTTTGTGCCGGATGGAACTTTTGAACCATCGCCTACTAATATTTTAGTTCCAAGTTCAACAGTAAAGGTTTGCAAAGCACCTAAGGATTTTGTACTTAAAAGCTTCTTATACTCTTCAATTGTTCTGCCCTCGTCGCGTACAATATTGATCGCTCCGTTTTTATTTAAGACAACAAATTGATGCTCTTCATTTTCTACAGTACGAAGATCCGTATAGATGACAAGACCTGCGTGTTCCGTGATCAATTCAGGGCTGATGCTTGCAGATGCAATACCGCCCAAGTGGAACGTACGCATAGTAAGCTGAGTTCCAGGTTCCCCGATTGACTGGGCCGCGATAATACCGACAGCTTCACCCTGACTTACAGATCTTCCATTTGCCAAGTTAACGCCGTAGCATTTGGCGCAAACGCCGCGTCTTGTTTCACAAGTCAATACAGAACGGATTTTTAAGCTTTCAATACCTGAGTCATCGATAGCTTCTGCTTGCAAAATGGTCAACGTATCGCCACCTTTTGCAAGAAGTTTTGTGCTATCGCCCGGAAGAAAAACATCGTCGCAAACAGTTCTTCCAAAAATTCTGTCTTTTAACGGGAGAAGTTCTTCCTGACCTTGCTTAATTGAAGAGACTTCAATACCGTTTAGGGTATCGCAGTCAGCTTCTGTAATAATCACATCTTGCGCAACATCCACAAGACGTCTTGTCAAGTATCCTGAGTCAGCAGTTTTTAACGCGGTATCGGCAAGACCTTTACGCGCACCGTGAGAGGAAATGGAATATTCAAGAACAGTCAATCCTTCTCTAAAGTTAGATGTGATCGGCGACTCGATAATGGCACCAGATGGCTTTGCCATCAATCCACGAAGAGCTCCAAGCTGCTTAATCTGTGATTTATTACCACGAGCGCCAGAATCCATCATCATATAAAGCGGATTCATCTTACCATTTTTAACTTCGCAGATTAGTTTAAATAACTCTTCTGAAAGCGTATCTGAAACTTCCGTCCAAATACTGATTGTCTTAGAATGACGTTCGCCATCTGTGATAATCCCGTCTTCATATTGCTTCTTAACAAGCTCTACGCGCTTATGCGCATCTTCAATAATTTTCTTTTTGTTTGGCGGTATTTTAACATCGCAAACACCCATGGATTGGGAAGCTTTTGTCGCTTCTGCAAATCCGATCGTTTTGAGGTTATCCAAGAAACGTACAGTAGCTTCAAGACCTGCTTTTTTGTAGCAAAGCATAATCAAGTCACTCATCTTTTTCTTTGGAAGACTATAGTTTTGAAATCCAAGTTCCTTTGGTACGATCGAATTAAATACTACACGTCCAGGTGTCGTTTCGATGATACCATCTTTAGTGCGAAGCTTAATCAATTCATGGATACGAATTCCGCGTCCATAATAATCGCCCGCGCCTTCTTCTTTTTCCTCATACCAGTTATAGCTTCCGCTCGAGTGAAGAGCCATTAACACTTCATCTGCATCTCGGAACACGCGTGTTTTTTTGCCATGTTCTTCCGGGAAATAAAGAGGATCGCACATCAAGTAATAAAGTCCGAGCGTCATATCCTGGGATGGAACCGCAACAGGCTCTCCAGATGACGGTAGGAAAATATTATCCGGTGCCATCATCAAAAGTTTAGCTTCTAGCTGCGCTTCAACAGAAAGCGGAACATAAACAGCCATTTGGTCCCCGTCGAAGTCGGCGTTAAACGCAGAACAAACAAGCGGATGGACACGAATTGCTTTACCTTCAATTAAAACAGGTTGGAACGCTTGTATCCCGAGTCTGTGCAAAGTAGGCGCACGGTTTAATAAGACCGGGTGCCCTTTGATGATATCTTCCAATACATCCCAAACTTCTGGTGCATGGCGATGGATCATTTTCTTTGCAGAACGGATGGTATAAACATAACCTAAATCTTTCAAGCGTTTGACAATAAACGGCTCAAAAAGCTCAAGTGCCATTAATTTTGGCAAACCGCACTGGTTGAATTTAAGTTCTGGTCCAACGATAATTACAGATCGTCCGGAATAGTCGACACGTTTACCAAGAAGATTTTGACGGAAACGCCCTTGTTTACCTTTCAACATTTCAGAAAGGGACTTCAATGGACGGTTTCCAGCTCCCATAACCGCATGACCATGACGGCCATTATCAAAGAGAGCATCGACAGCTTCTTGTAGCATGCGCTTTTCGTTACGGATGATAACTTCTGGTGTTTTTAGCTTAAGGATCGCTTTCAAACGGTTATTACGGTTAATAACCCTTCTATACAAATCATTTAAGTCAGACGTTGCAAAACGTCCCCCATCTAATGGAACAAGCGGTCTTAGATCTGGTGGTATGACAGGAACTGCAGACATTACCATCCAATCGGGCTTATTTGTAGATGTAGTAAAACTCTCTACAATTTTTAAGCGCTTAGCAAGCTTCATACGCGCTTGCTGTGATTTTGTTTTACGTAGTTTTTCTTTTAAATCAACAAGCATTCCTTGTAGATCCTCAGCTTCAAGCAAATCGCGGATAGCCTCAGCGCCCATTTTTGCGATAAAAGCATCTCTACCGTATTTTTCTTGAGCTTCGCGATATTCTACGTCATTTAAAAGTTGTTTTTTCTCAAGCTCTGTGTTACCGGGCTCAATTACAACATATTCTTCATAATAAATAACGCGCTCTAAATCTGTCGAAGACATACCAAGAACGTTACCTATGCGGGACGGCATTGTTTTGAAGAACCAAATGTGGACAACAGGTACTGCAAGCTCAATATGAGCCATGCGTTCTCTACGAACTTTGGATAAAGTCACTTCAACGCCGCAACGATCGCAAATAATGCCTTTATGTTTGATCTTTTTGTATTTGCCGCAAGCACATTCCCAATCTCTAGTCGGACCGAAGATTTTTTCGCAAAACAATCCGCCTTTTTCCGGTTTGAATGTTCTGTAATTGATTGTCTCCGGCTTTTTAATCTCGCCCCTTGACCATTTATTACGAACCACATCATCGGAGGCAATTTTGATTGTTAATTTATCAAATTGTTGCTCTGTTGGATGATTATCTGACATCATTTCTCCCCTCATTATAGATTCTCCTGTACTGACTCAGTGCGGACATCAAGGCCCAAACCTTGCATTTCTTTGATCAAGACGTTAAATGACTCAGGCGTTCCGGAATTTAAGAGGTTGTCCCCTTTTACAATAGACTCGTAAATACGAGGTCTTCCGGCAACGTCATCTGATTTCACAGTTAGCATTTCCTGCAATAAGTGCGCAGCGCCATAAGCTTCTGCTGCCCAAACTTCCATCTCCCCAAAACGCTGTCCACCCATTTGGGCTTTACCGCCAAGAGGCTGTTGCGTTACAAGAGAGTAGGGACCTACTGCGCGTGCGTGAATTTTATCTGCTACCAAGTGGCTTAGTTTCATCAAGTAGATGTAGCCAACAACCACGCGATTATCAAAGCGCTCGCCTGTGCAACCATCATAGAGATAAAACTTACCATCTCTTGGCAAGCCTTGCTGTTCCATCATATCCCAGATTTTATCTTCAGGGAACCCTTCAAATACAGGACTCTGCACATAAATGCCTGCGCGTTTTGCTGCGAATCCAAGATGTGTTTCAAAAAGCTGACCCATGTTCATACGAGATGGAACACCAAGCGGATTTAAAATAAGTTCAATTGTTTTTCCATCTTCCATCCATGGCATATCAGCCTCAGGAACGATTTTTGAAACAACCCCTTTATTTCCATGGCGTCCTGCCATCTTATCGCCCACTTGGAGTTTACGCTTGGAAGCTATATACACTTTAACTTGTCTAATGATGCCAGGCTCTAAATCAACATCGCCTTTTCTCATATACTCAATTTCAGTTTTATGCTGCATTTCGATTGCCTTCATCGACAATTCAAAATCATGGAGCGTCTGCTTAAGAACTTGATAGAGTTCATTTTCAGGCATTAAAAGATCTTCGATATTTTCTTTTTCCAACACTTCGATCAATTCTTGCGTGATTAAAGAACCTTGTTCCAAGATCATTTCAGCAGTTTTTCTATGAACAATAGATGCTGGAGCCAGTTCATTTAAGAGTAAAGCGCCAAGACGCTCTCTTCTTTCAACTTTAAGCTCTGTTTGTTTCGCTTTGTACTCGCGTTGAATTTCTTTTAGCTTGGATGCTTCCTCAATCATTTCATCATCGGTTTTGGATAAGCGATCGCGCTTGCCAAAAACTTTGATATCCATGACAACGCCTTCTGTTCCTGGAGGCACAACTAAAGAGGCGTCTTTTACATCGGCTGCTTTTTCACCAAAGATTGCTCTTAAGAGTCGCTCTTCTGGAGCTAATTCCGTCTCGGATTTTGGAGTAATCTTACCAACTAAAATATCGCCCGGCTTAACTTCTGCGCCAATGCGGATAATTCCATCATCGCCCAAGTTTACCAACGCTTCTTCTGAAACATTCGGAATATCTCGTGTAATTTCTTCTTCGCCAAGTTTGGTGGATCTTGTCTCAACTGTGAATTCTTCAATGCAAAGAGATGTGAATACATCATCTCTTAGGGCAGTGTCAGATACGATGATCGCATCCTCAAAGTTGTAACCGCACCATGGCATAAAGGCTACCAAAATGTTTTTCCCGAGCCCGACTTCACCTTTTTCTGTTGCAGGACCATCTGCAATCACATCTCCTGCCTGGATTTTATCTCCCGGCTGACAAAGAGGCTGCTGATTAATACATGTGCCTGCATTAGATCTTAAGAATTTCTTAAGTTGATAAGTCTTTTTCTCAAGCGGATTGTCTGCTCTTGAAACAACAATTTTGAGACCATCGACATATTCGACAATTCCATCTTCTGTTGCAATCACAACAGCGCCAGAATCCCTTGCGGATCTGCCTTCAAGACCTGTTCCCACAATCGGAGCTTCAGGTTTTAAGAGCGGCACGCCTTGGCGTTGCATGTTGGATCCCATAAGAGCGCGGTTTGCATCATCATGCTCCAGGAATGGAATCAATCCGGTAACAATCGATACTAGCTGCTTTGGAGAAACGTCCATGTGCGTTAATTTCTCAGATTCAATCTCCATCGGCTCGCCGCGGTATCTTGCCCAGCTGATCGCCTCTTTGAACATATTGTACTCATCTAGCGGCGATGATGCCTGCGCGATCACACATCTCTCTTCTTGGTCTGCTGTCATGTATTCGATTTCTTCTGTCACAACACCATCTCGAACAATACGGTAGGGTGTTTCTATAAAACCAAACTCATTAATTTTTGCATAAGATGAAAGAGACGTGATCAAACCGATGTTTGGTCCTTCCGGTGTTTCAATAGGACAGATACGGCCGTAGTGGCTTGCATGAACGTCACGAACTTCAAAACCTGCGCGATCCCTATTTAAGCCGCCTGGCCCAAGAGAGGAAAGACGTCTTTTATGAGTCAATTCTGCAATCGGGTTGTTTTGGTCCATGAATTGGGAAAGTTGGGATCTGCCGAAGAAGTCTTTAAGAACGCCAGATAACCCTTTTGCAGAAACAATTTTGCCGGGAGTCAGCGTGTCTGATGTAAAATCAAATAAGTTCATGCGTTCGCGAATAATTTTTTCCATTCTCGCAAGCCCGATGCGGCATTGGTTTTGGATCAATTCACCAACTGATCTTACACGTCTATTGCCCAAATGGTCAATATCGTCAACCATGGCATCTTCATGACCTTGTTTTAGCTTGATCAAATATTTTAAGGCACCGATCACATCTTCTTTTGTTAACGTAACAACCTGAAGCACTTCATCATTTACTTCCACTTGAAGCTTCGAGTTTAATTTGTAACGGCCGACACGTCCTAAATTGTAACGTTTCGGGTCAAAGAAAAGACGCATAATAGCAGAACGTGCATTGGATAAAGTTGCAGGCTCACCAGGTCTTATTTTTCTATAAAAATCTTTAAGAGCTGATTCATAGGAATCGGTCGGGTCTTTAGCTAACATTTTAATGATGGAACTGCTTTCATCGGCATCTTCTGCGATACGGATTGTTTCAATCCCTGCATCGACCATACGTTTTAACATGGCTGTCGTTAATTTTTCAGATGCTTTACCGAAGATAAGACCGCTTTCTTCATCAACAACGTCGTGTGCTAAAATTTTACCGACGTACTTCACAAATTCTTTTTCTGATTTGATCTTAACTTTACGCGTAGTAAAAAATTCTTCAATGATATCTGAGTTCGATGAAAAACCTAATGCACGAATAAAAGTCGTAGCCAAAATCTTGCGGCGTCTTTTTTTACGGTCGATATAAATATGAATGAGGTCATTTGTATCAAAAGCGCCCTCAAGCCAGCTTCCTCTATAAGGAATAATGCGGAAAGAGTAGATGACTTGTCCACGTGAGTGACGCTCTTGTTCAAAGCAAATCCCCGGGGATCTATGCAATTGCGAAACAACTACACGCTCAGCACCATTAATAATAAAAGTACCCTTATCAGTCATCACAGGAATTGTACCCATGTAGACTTCTTCTTCTTTAATCCCTGTTTCGTCTGTTAGACGGAATTTAACTTTCAATGTGACGTTATATGTAATACCGCGTCTTATACACTCTTCCGGTAAGTACTTTGGAACGCCTAAGCTATAGGAAAGATATTCTAATATGGTCTTTTCGTCATATGACTTGATCGGAAAGATTTCATTAAAAACTTCTTGAAGACCGATATTTTCCCGCTCATCCGGAAATTTATCAAGCTGAAGAAACTGATTATAAGATTTAACTTGGATTTCAATCAGATTTGGAAGATCGATGATCTCTTTCTTCTTTCTGAAACCGACACGTTGTGGCGCCTTTTGCAACATTATGCCCCCTGAATTTAACGATGAATTTTGAATGGAGAATGATGCAAGAAAACGCATCATTCGCCTTTCAAAAGCCATCCTTCTCATTTTCCTAAAAACAAAAAAACAACAAAATAAAGCAAACCCTAAAAAAGGGTTTGCTTTATTTACTTCAAGAATATCTGATCATTTCAGTTACGAAAAAATCAAATACTTAAAATTAAACAGCCTTTAAAGTAACTTTTGCGCCAGCAGCTTCAAATTTAGCTTTGATCTCTTCAGCTTCAGCTTTTGGTGCAGTTTCTTTAATAACTTTTGGAGCTCCATCAACTACATCTTTAGCTTCTTTTAAGCCAAGACCTGTGATTTCGCGTACGATTTTAATAGCACCAATTTTCTTGTCTGCAGGAACTTCTGTTAAAGTCACTTGAAAATCTGTTGCTTCTACAGCTGTAGATGCTGCAGCTGTTGCTGGTGCCGCTGCTGCTGCTGCTGCCGCAGCTTTTACGCCCCATTTTTCTTCAAGTGCTGTTTTTAACTCAGCCATTTCCAAAACAGTTAATTCGCTTAATGCTTTTACTAATTCTTCTTGTTTGCTCACGGTAATACCTCTATACTTTACTAAAACTTAATTATTTGACTACTAACTTCCTTGCTTAGCCTTGTTGTCCAAGCAGTAAACTACGCTTGTAACAATAGCATTCATAACACTTAGTGTGTGTGTTAATGGAGCTTCAAGGACGCTAAGCAACTCTGATCTCATTCCATCCAGATTTGGCAGTTTAGATAACATTTCCATCTGCGCTGCAGAATGCAATGTACCCTCAAACTGTCCACCAACAATCTCGATCGTTTTATCATTTCCATTACTGAATTTGAAAGCCTCTTTGAGTGTATCAAGAGGATCTTTTCCAGCAAAGATGATACCGATATGACCTGTTAAAGCTTCGACATCCAATTTTATATCTAATGCTTCGGCAGCTTTAATCATCATACGTTTTGGAACGATCTCGATATGACCGCCTATTTTAGCCATATCATCTCGGAATGCGTTGGCTTTATTTGCCTTAATCCCGAGATTTCGTATGATTAAAAACGTTTTATGACTATCGATTTGCCCTTTAATTTCATTTAAAAGGAGTTGTTTTTCTTGTCTCACTGATCACTCCTTATTTATAAAATTAATGGACGCAGATCGATTTTCACGCCAGGTCCCATTGTTGATGATAACACCATAGACTTCATGAAATGCCCTTTTGCAGATGCAGGTTTTGCTTTACAAATCGCATGCACGAAAGTTCTAATGTTTTCAGCTAATTTTTCATCGGCAAATGACACTTTGCCAACACCATTATTAATGACGCCATGACGGTCAAGCTTAAATTCGATTTTACCACCTTTAAGCTCTTGGATTGCTTTTGCAACATCTGGTGTTACAGTCCCGGCTTTTGGAGTTGGCATTAGACCTCTTGGGCCTAAAATCTTACCTAATTTACCTACTTCTCTCATCATGTCAGGCGTTGCAACGACAGCATCAAAGTCTGTCCATCCACCATTGACTTTTTCAAATAATTCATCGTGACCCGCATAGTCAGCACCGGCAGCTAAAGCTTCATCTACTTTTTCGCCTTTTGCGAAAACAAGAATTTTCATTTGCTTACCTGTACCATTCGGTAATGATACAGTACCACGTACATGCTGATCTGATCTACGGGGGTCAACGCCCATCTTTAAAGAAATATCAACCGACTGATCAAATTTGACAGCTGGCCACTTCTTTAAAATATCGATAGCTTCTTCAACACTATGCAGTTTTAAAGCATCTAGTGTTTTAGCTATCTCCCGAGTTCTTTTGTTGTGTTGTTGACCCATATTTTTTTACTTCTCTTTATCTCACTTTTTACTTCAGAACTAACTTACTAGTTCCAAGCCCATTGATCGAGCTGTTCCAAGCACGCTATTAGCAGCAGCTTCTAAATCTCTTGCATTCATATCTTGCATTTTATTTTTTGCAATTTCGAGTGCTTGAGCTCTAGTGATTTTACCCACTTTATCGCGGTTTGGCACAGCTGAGCCTTTTTCGACTTTAGTTGCTTTTTTTAACATTTCTGCAACCGGGGGCTGTTTATATTCTATCGAAAATGTTTTATCAGCATACACTGTAATAACAACCGGTAAAATATTACCTGCCATTGCTTGTGTATTTGCATTAAATTCCTTACAGAATGCCATAATATTGACACCTGCACCACCCAAAGCCGGTCCAATAGGAGGCGCTGGGTTTGCTTTTCCTGCAGGAATTTGCAGTTTAATTATTTTTGTTACTTTCTTTGCCATATTTTCCTTAAGACTTAAATTTATGTAGCTTCTGCTTCATCTGTGATCTCTTCAACTTGAGCAAACTCTAAATCATCAACACGAGTTTCTCGTCCAAAAATTGAAACAAGTACACTAAGACGTCCTTTGTCATGAAAGACTTCTTGGACAGTTCCGATGAAGTTAACAAAAACTCCATCCACAATTTTAACTCGATCGCCCACTTCAAATTTGTGTTTTTGAATGACTTTTTGCTTTTTGTTTTCTAGGTCGTGAAGAATTTCTTCTACTTCCCTCTCCGTTAATGCCGTCGGTGTTTCCCCACCCAAAAATTCAATCACTCCAGGAGTTGCTTTAACATAGTGCCAAGATTCATCCGTTAAGTTCATTCTGACAAGCAAATAGCCCGGCCAAAGACGTTTCTCGACGATTTTTTGCTGTCCACCCTTGACTTCTGAAACATTTTCAATCGGAAGCAGAACTTTGTCTAATAGCTCACTCATTCCTTTTAAATCTTTATGCTCTTCAAGAGCTTGTTTGACTTTTTTTTCCTGAGCTGAATATACTTGTAACACGTACCATTTATGCATGTGTTTTATCCCCCGATCATACGAATTGTAGATTCTAGTGTTCCCAAAAGCATTTGGATCATAAGATCTGTTAAATATACACCCATTCCAAAACAAAAAGTCGTGCCTATCACTATTTTTGTGTAAGTTTTAAGCTCTTCTGGAGTTGTCCAACTAATTTTGTACAGTTCACTTTTAACATCTGCCAAAAAATTCCAAAATTGACTGGACTTCGCGGTTTGCTCGGAAGTTTGAATCTCTTTTGGTTCTTTAGACATTTCTGTCAATTGATCTCTTTTTTTTAATTCCATCGCCTTTAGTTCCACTGCCACGTTTACACCTCATTAAAAGGACAAGATTTTTACCGGACATTTCTTTTAGAGCTTAATTACCTTTAGAAGTGATCTATAACGATAACTTCAAGGTGTTCTAAACGAGTGCGGAGGGGATCGAACCCCCGACAAGCGGCTTTGGAGACCGCTGCTCTACCAACTGAGCTACACACCCTAAAAACGCAAGATGACTGTAATACAGTCATCTTGCGTTTTAAATTCACTATTTAACGATCTCTGAAACAGTACCAGCACCAATTGTACGTCCGCCTTCACGGATAGCAAAGCGCATCCCAACTTCCATAGCAATCGGGTTGATAAGTTTAACAGAAATCTGAACGTTATCGCCAGGCATAACCATTTCTACGCCAGCTGGCAATTCAACTGATCCTGTTACGTCTGTTGTTCTGAAGTAGAACTGTGGACGGTAACCTGTAAAGAATGGCTTATGACGTCCGCCTTCTTCTTTTGTCAACACGTAAACTGGGCCTTTAAACTCAGTGTGAGGTGTGCAAGTACCAGGAGCTGCAAGAACCATACCACGTTCGATTTGATCTTTTTCAATACCGCGTAGTAGGATACCAACGTTTTCACCGGCACGAGCTTCGTCCATAGACTTGTTGAACATCTCAAGACCTGTTGCAGTCGTGTCTTTTGTTGGATGAAGACCTACTAATTGCAACTTATCGTTAATTTTTACAACACCGCGTTCGCAACGGCCAGTCGCTACTGTTCCACGACCTGAAATGGAGAATACGTCTTCGATAGGCATTAAGAAAGGCTTGTCGACTTCACGAGTTGGAGTCGGGATCTCTTCATCCACAGTTTTCATTAATTCTTTAATTGTCTCTTTCCATTTTGGATCGTCTTCAAGTGCTCTAAGAGCTGAACCACGTACAATCTTACAATCTTTGTAGCCTTTTGCTTCTAGAAGTTCATGAAGTTCCATCTCAACTAGATCAAGAAGTTCTTGGTCTGTTTCAGCAAGCATATCGCATTTGTTAAGGTAAACTACGATACGAGGCACTTGCATTTGGTGAGCAAGTAGAATATGTTCGCGAGTTTGAGGCATAGCACCGTCTGTTGCTGCAACTACTAGAATTGCACCGTCCATCTGAGCTGCACCTGTAATCATGTTCTTAACGTAGTCTGCGTGACCTGGGCAATCTACGTGCGCATAGTGACGAGATGCTGTTTCGTACTCAACGTGTGATGAGTTAATTGTAATCCCACGTGCTTTTTCTTCCGGTGTATTATCAATAGACGCGTAGTCTCTGAATTTCGCTCCACCGGCTTCTGCTAGAGTTTTTGTGATTGCAGCAGTTAGTGTTGTTTTACCGTGGTCAACGTGGCCAATGGTACCAATATTGACATGAGGCTTGTTACGCTTATATGCTTCTTTTGCCATTTTAATTTTCTCCGTTTGGCTTCAGTTTTCTGACAGAATTTATTAAATCCTGCCATGCACTTGATTGTTTTGTTTTTTGTTTTTTCTTTCTGCCCAGAATAGGAATCGAACCTACGACCACTTGCTTACCATGCAAGTACTCTACCACTGAGCTATCTGGGCAAGCTACTTCAATTAAAAATAGTTATCCAACTCGAAAGCTTGTTAGTCTATAATAATGACCAAAAAAAATCAATGTTTTTTGTTTTTTTTGATGATTATTACCGTTTACGGAACGTAATACGCCCTTTCGACAAGTCGTACGGTGACATTTCAACAGTCACAGTATCTCCCACCAAAACCCTAATATTCTTCATCCGCATTTTTCCGCATAAATGTGCTATGACCATCATTCCATTTTGCAGTTTAACGCGAAATGTCATGTTAGGCAGTAGCTCTTCAACGGAGCCATCTAGTTCTAAAGTGTCTTCTTTTGCCATTGCTTATCGTTATCGTTTCATTATAAAAAAGTTGAACCCAAAATAGGTTTAATATGAAACTTTAACATATTTTACGAAGTTGTCAAGGAAAATCATGATCTTTTGCAAAATTTTATGGGAGACAGCTTAGGTAAGGACCTAACTCGTCTTAAAGTTAATGAACAATAGAGACATTATGGACAAAAATGGACCATATGGACTATGATTGACGTTAAAGTATCGCAAAATGAAAAGTTTTGCTAATGACTCATAGGTTTAAAATAATATGTTTACAGAATGCTTGCAAAAGCAAAATAGCTTAAAAAAAATATTTGAAAGTTGCGAAACAGCCGAAGCCAGGTATCAGAAAATCATGGAGCTTGGCCGCAAGCTTTCAAAAATGGATCCAGCTTACAAAACTGAAAGCAATCTTGTTAAAGGCTGCCAAAGCGTCATGTACTTGCATGCAAAACTTGTAAATGGCGTGATGTTGTTTGATGCAGACTGCGATGCTTTAATTTCGCTTGGTTTGAGCGCTCTTTTGATTTTTATCTACTCTGGCGAAACTCCAGAAACTATCTTGAAATGCCCTCCTACTTGTCTAGAAGAGCTTGGAATTGCAAAAGCTTTAAGTCCAAACCGCGCAAACGGTCTTTACCAGATCCACCTCAAAATGAAGCAGGAAGCTTTAAAAGCTCTCATATAAGCACAACTCCCGGGCGCTCTAAAAAGGTGCAAGCTTTTTTCAACTAAAAAGGCTAAAGTATCACCACGTTGTGGTGAACAAATTGTTTTGATTTCCGGTGGTTGTAACCA
>JBEPVN010000051.1:0-16451 GCA_041691015.1 Parachlamydiaceae bacterium
AATTATTCTAGCTCTGGATATTTTTTCTACGGTCGTTCTCATCACTAAGAGAAGGTTTATTATACAGGAAAATTTTAATAACGCAAGAAGTTCAATGTCTAAATTTTTGTTGATAACCTGAATCTCTTCGATATAAGTTCCGGCAGATAACTGAATGGTATCTCCAGAAATTGCTGCGTCTGAATACTTGTAGGCGGAGGGCCTACAAATATTGTGGATGCTTCAACATTTTCAGAAAGCTTAAAAATTAAGCAAATAATAAGTGCTAAGTAACGAATAATTTTTTTCACGATTAATTAAACGCATTTTTAATGTTAATATGACGATATGGGCTTTCTAAGTTACTTGAACTAACAGCTTTAATGTAGTATTTTTTTGCACTGTTCGGATTTTTAAGCACGGTCCTAAATATGTGAAATGTATCTGCAGATATTTCTTCAATTAAAGTCTGATCCTTATAAATCCTGTAAGAAACCACATCCGGAGATGTACTCGCACTCCATTTAGCTTTAAGGACATATTTTGGATCGTTACTGAATTTTTCCTTGATAACCCCGATAAAATGAGACGGAGCAAAAGGCGCAACAGGCGCAATAAAATCTAAAACCAATCCAAGCGACGGATCATTATGTTGATCGTAAATTTTTGTTAAAATTAGATTAAATTCTGCAACTGTCATATAACCTGAAACAAGCCCATCAAAAGAAACAGAAGCGGTAGATGGCCAGATATCATTTGGGGCAGTAACTTCCTTGATATAATAAGTGTTAGTACCTGTGAATGAATCTCCGTTCATTGTGACAACAGGACCTGTTGTCACATTTCCAGTAACAAGTAATCCTATTTGACTGCCATTGAACTGATTGTTTGAAAGATCAAATAATTGATTCGATCCGGAAGCCAAATCCATATTTACATCCGGAATGTTATTTAAGATATTGGAATCCAAAGTAGTCAACCCGTTTGTATCTTGTACATAAATACCCTCGTTTGTATTGACGCCAGGAGTGGTAGTAAAATTAACAGTATTATTGCTGATGTTCAAGTTACTGCCGCATTGGATGGCTGCAATTGCGATGTCGTTATTGTTTAAGGTGTTGCCCGTAATATCCACATTTGCGCCGGCTCCAAATGGAATAAGTCCGGTTGCGCTTGCGTTAAAAACGGTTGCGATATTGCCTTCGACGATATTATTTGTGATGCTGCCTAGCGTGCCGCCGCTGTATTGAATGCCATTTGGGGTTGCAGTCGTCGTATTTGGTGTCAATACATAGCCGCGGTCAATGGTGCTTCCTGAAATATGTGCGGTAAGATTTGCGCCTCTGCAATCAATCCCTTGTCTTTGGTAAAAATCGATGAGGCAATTTGTGACATTGAATGTTACTGTACCGCTGTTAGAAGCATTGATAATTCCGCCTCCTGCCAGTTCATTAAAATTAGCTGTTTGTCTTGTGTTTGTTGTGTGAACATTTTCTATTGTTCCGTTTGCGTTATGATACCCGATTGCAAAAAACCGATCGGAATTTCCATATATTGGCGGAATAATTGTATCTTGCTGTGTGCTGCCATCAACTGTTAAATCGCTTATGTTGACAGTTTGAGCAGTTGGAGCTGCTTGATTATCAACCATCACGACGCACCAGTAATTTGAGCCGAAATTAAAGTTTTGAGTAAGTCTTGTAAAAGCGTTCGGCGCTTGAATGATTGTCGTATTTTGCCCGGTGCCTACAATATCCAAACTCTTGTTAACGACTTGGATCTCTTCGATATAAGTTCCGCTTGATAGCTGTATGGTATCGCCGGAAGCGGCTGCGTTTATTGCTGTCTGGATACTTGCAGGAGGCGCACCTACAACAATTGTTGCTGCGTTTAAATTAATTGATGATAAAAGAATAAAACTTAAAAAACATTGGATGAATTTGTTCATATTTTTTCCTAAAGGGTTTATGAAATTTTCAAAATGAAATAAACAAACATTTATTTCAATAAAAAAAACCGTTAGAGAAAAATATAAAAAGATATTTTAAAAAAAAATCTAATGTATTAGATTAATTTTTAAGTTTAAGACTTATCATTAACCTTTCATTCAAGGAATAAAAAGTGAAATTTTTTACATGTATAAAACGAACCCTATTGACTTTAAGTTGGCTTTTACAAGCTTTTACAATTTCGCAAAACGGACTTGAAGCTGCTTGGCAGCCTCCAGTTCTCGTTTCTGATCCAGTAAATATTTCCGGTACTGATGGCCCTGTATTAGATGTGACTCCATCTGGGAACGCAGTTTCCGTTTGGTCGTCTCAAGTTGGCGACCTTTATCGTGTTACAATTAAAGCATCTTCCTATACACGCGTAACTAATACCTGGTCGCTGCCAGTCACCATAAGCTCTCTTGCTTTAAATAGATTTGGGAGTCCTGTTGATACCCAACAAGGAGATCCTGTTGTATCCATAAATGCATCGGATTATGCTGTTGCAGTTTGGGAAGGCTTTCATAATTATGAAATCGGTCCAGATTTTTTTGATGTTGGAACCGTTTTTTCATCATCAAGAGACAGTAACGGAGTTTGGGGTCCTGTTCAGACAATCTCCACACTCTACACAGATCCAACTTTAGACATCACAGCTAAAGATGTGTCAGTTTCTGTCAACGATAGCGGCTTAGCCGTTGCTGCTTGGACTCAAAATGATAATAACACTGACATTGGGACAACAATGGCAAGCTTTTTGCCTCAAGGGGGTTCTTGGAGTACTCCTGTTGCTATATCTAACAATGAATTTCCAAGAGTTGAGGGCGGACCTTCTGTTGCAATCGATCCAAGCGGAAATGCTGTAGTTGTATGGAGAAGTGATTTACCGATCAATCGCTTTAGCATTTTTGCAGCAACTTACAATGCATCGACTGCTTCATGGAGCGGACCTGTATTATTGGAAGCACCGTCCTTTGTAGAATTTATTCCAAAAACTGCAATTGATGCTCAAGGCAATGCGCTTGCTATTTGGACAACAAGTTTTGATCCGAGTGGGACCCCAACCGATGTTAGATCAGCATACTTTAAATTTGGAACAGGCTTTGAGCCGTCAGTCACTATTTCAACGCAAACAAATAGCACCGATGCCTATGTAGTATTAGATCCGGCAGGTAATGGTACTGCAATTTGGGATGGATTTGGCAATGTTTTTGCCTCTTCAAAACCGCTTGGTTTACCGTGGACTGCGCCAGAGGCTATAAGTGATGGATTAGGAGAGCTTAGTGAAGGCTTCAATCAAACACCGCTTGCAGTAAATCCAGAGGGCGATGTTATTGCAATATTTCTTAATGGTGGGTTATTCGGTACAGGGGTATTATCAACAAGTACTCGTCTTTTTGGCGGCCCATGGGGAGACCCTGAACCCATTGCTGCTACAAACCCGCCGATTGCATTAAATGTGGGAATTGCCTCTTGTGGTTTTGCTATAGCATTATGGGAGCAATTTAATACTGATACAGGTTTTGAATCAGTGTTTGCTGCAATAAATGGAAATTTACTCATTCCAGGAGCCTCGCAAGTCAGCAGATGTTGCAACAAATTTGCGACGCAAACAAGATGCTTTAATGTTTTGACATGGATTCCAAACCCATGCTTTATGTCCTATCGTATCTTTAGAGATGGTGTCCTAATTGGAACGGTTGCAAATCCAGGACCATTTAGATTTTTAGATCCTTTAAAATGTAAAAGAGGGAACTTTACTTATACAATTTCTGGAATAAATATTTATGGATTTGAAAGCATCCAGGTTCCTGTGATTGTCCGATAAACTTAAAGGGTGTCTTAAAAGTCCATGTTACTTTTAAGACACCCTTTACTCTTTTTCCTTTACTTGGCTAAAAAAATCAATTTTTTATTTTAATTTGTGTTTTTTCATTTTGAGAATCATCATAATGTTTTAAACTTACCTGATTTTTGCTCAAGGCTATTTTTTTTAAATGCAGTTTTGATAAGTCAGCGACTGTCTCTTCTGTTAAAGGATTCTGGTAAATGGAAAGTCTTTCCAAACGGGGTAATTCATATAATGATTTTGGCAGGGTGGAAAGCAGATTGCGGTTTATTTTTAGAGTTTGTAAATTAGTTAACGTTTTTATTTTTTCTGAAATTTTCTTTAGTTTATTTTTAGATAAATCCAAATAGTGCAAACTTGTTAATTTTCCAATTTCATGAGGAACTTTCTCAAGATAATTTTCTGAAAGAATTAGAACTTGTACAGTTTGAAAACAAATAATTTCTACCGGGATTGCGCTTAAAGCCATTCGATTCAAAAAAAGCCTATGGTCATTTGCTATGTAAGTTTGATGAGAGATGAAATATTTAGAAAAACCTTTAGATTTTTTTAAGACTGTTTTTCGTTTGGAAAATAGCGGTTTTGAAACTCCCATATAATTTTCTTGTAATTCATTTTGTATCAAGAATTTGTCTCTTGCCACAACATATTCTGATAAATAATTGATATTATTTATGGTGTTCGGCTTTTTGCATTTCTGCTGAATATAACAACTGTGATCTCTTTTGGACAGTTGATCAAGCCTTAAGGTATAGTTAACAAATACTTGCTTACAGGAAATATTTTCTTTTTTTAAGTGAGAGATATGGATCCGTTTTAAAAAAGGCATCCAAATTGTATCAGAATGCGTCATTTCATAGAATTGCTTGTTGACACCATTTAAGTTAATTAAACCGGTAAATTCCAAGGAACTAATGATTATCAGCAGTAATTCGTTTGGGAGACCTTCCAAATAATTTTTTTTTGGTTCATCGGGTGCTTTTTCATATGGGTCATGGGGTCTTGAAAACGGGAATAAATTAGGAAGATGAAGCATATAAACCTTAGGTTTAAATTCTAAATTCTTTATCTAATTTTATTTGATAATTTTGCAACCTTTTGTTAAATTTTTTATCACAGAGCTAAAGACTTTAAGACGGTTTAAGCTTTTTTCTTTTTTGTATCATTTTTATCTCATTTTGTAGCCCACACCAAATTTTAACCAAAGCGAAGCGACGTTAAAATTTTCCTGTATAATAAGCCTTCTCTTAGTGATGAGAACGACCGTAGAAAAAAGTGTCGCCCCATTCAAGCTTTCGAGCTTGCTTGTAGAGCGCGCCATCCCTTTTTGAGATTGTCTTTTCCTGTAAACCTTCTGTTTTTGTGCATAAGAATAATTTTAGGTGGCCGGAATGTTTTTCAGGATGGCGTAAAATTCTAGCTTGGGGTAACTCTACACCTGATTTTGCAACCGCAATATAAGAAAATTTTTCATCTTCATGGCCAAGCATCCCATCTTTCATCATTCGATGCAAAGAAGAGCGCGAAAGACGTTTTGAAAAATGGCACCAATCATTTTGGGGCATTGGGCAGGCAAAAGCGTGCGGACAGGGAGCTATCATCTGTGCATTTAAAGAAATGAGCTGACTCCTTGCTTGTCTTATAATTTCAAAACCCTGTTTTGTACCAGGCTCAATAATCACAAGGACTTTTTCAGTAGCTTCAAAAGCCTTATTTACCAATGTGATTCTGTCTTTTTCATCAAGTTCATTCATCGCATAAGAAATTGTGACGAGATCATGTTTTTTCAAATCTGTTAAATTCGCTATATTTCCGGTAATCCATTCTACTCGGGACTTATTTTCAAGGCTGTTTTCCAAGTTTTTCCCAAGCCTTATCAATTCGCTGTCCTGCTCTATCAATAAAGCTTTTTGAAGACCCACAAAATTTTCCGAAGCTGCAAAAAATGCAGTGCCAGGACCTGAGCCCAAATCAAGCATAGTTTGTATATTAAGATCAGGCATTAAGGTTTTAACATTTTCATACACTTGAGAAATAACTGCATAAGTTGCAGGAAACCTTGTGACAAGATAGCTTAAGCGCTCTAAATCAGTTGTCATAAAGTTTTTAGCTTTACCGTGACGATTGAGATCCCTGTATTTTTCCGTTAAGCTATCACGTGCTTTTTTTAAGTCATTTAAGGATAATTTTTCTGTAAGTTTCGAGATCTGCTCTTCTAAATGACTATTCATATTTTTTCGGATCCGTTTTTGTGACCGTATAATCAAAAAGATTATCGTTTAGGTAAGGACAAAGGTTTTTTAGAAAATCATTAAATTCGGCTGTTGCCCCAGCATTTTCCAAGTGCTTATTTTTTACTTCGCGGTAAAGCATTTGGCGCTTTTCCTTGATTTGATTAACTATATTTTCATCCTGATTAAAAATTGCTTTTAACAGAGTTGGAGAGGCCAAAAAAATTCGTGTTTTTAGGGGGGCTACCGTCAGATGATCTAAAAGGGAATAGGTTTTATCTGGTTCTTCACTATTTATGTTATCTTTAAAAAGTTCATAACGGAGCAAATTGAGCTCGTTGTCGATTAAATCAAGGTTTGATAAATGAAGCGCATCTTTAATCTTCATTTTTTGAGTAAGTTTTTCGCTTTCAGTGATCAAACTTAAAAAAAATCGATCGATGATATCTGGAGAATCGGTCATCATTTTTTGAACAGTATTTGAGTTTTTAAACAATCCCATGATTAATTTACGGCTAAGATCAGAAACTTCCTTGAACTTGGCAGGATTTTTTTCCCTTTCGTCCTTATCTAAAAAAATCGACCAGCTAAGCTTTGTAGTTCCTGTCTTAAGCCTTTTTTCTTTAGGATCCGGGTTTGGATTTTGGGGATTTACCACAACGCTATATATGTTTTCTGCTTGCTCTAGTAAATAATCATATTCTCCCTTATTCATATAGCGCTCAAAAGATACTTCCGAAATTTGAAAAGTGCGGAAGTGATTAAGTCTTGCGTAGGTCATCGTGGCAAGCAGCATCAGCATTGTCATTGTAAACATCAAAACATTCATAAGAGTCCCATGCTAATTATCATAAAAGATCACCATTTGAGAGCGTGGCAGTGGAAATGCAAACACTGCGTCCTTTTCAGATTCCTTCTTCTTTTTTATTTTTACATGAATTTTCATCATGGCAGGCAGTTGGTTATAATTTGAATTCCAACTTTGGTGCCAACTATTTTCAGGGATGATTTCAGTAGATTTTGCTTTTGTCTTTACCATTTCGCTTCGATCTTTTTTTGGTGGCACATAAAATTCAAAATTTAAAAAACAGATGTTTTCCATTAAAATTTCTTTTTTCATTTGCAAGTTTGGATTGCTCTCCCATCGATTTGGCGAGGCCCAAGTACCTAAAACCAGGTTTTGTGCTGAATCCACATAAATTCTTGCGAGGCAATGGCCAGAATCGCTACAATCCATTTTGACACCATTTTCAAAAGTGAAAACAAGGCTTTGAAAATTATTGATCAATGCATCGCTTGTATAGAAATAAAAATCATTATTGCTGGGAGATAAAGTTTTTGGGATTACAGCCATTAATCTTTTTTCTAGATAGCTTAAGTGAAATTGCTCTTTTTGAAGTATTTCAGACTGCCTTCCCAAAATAGTCATTTGCCTGTAAAAAAAAGTGACCGTCACTAATAGAATCATGGTAAGGGTTGTTGCAATCAACACTTCTATCAGGGTCATATGATGCGATTTTAGTACAATTTTATTCTTCATCTTCTTCATCATCCTGATCTTTTACAGCTTCAGCTTCCGGCTCTTTTTTGGAACCAAACGCAAATGGAAATTTATAGGTAAATGTTTTTCCTGTTTTGCTCGGGAGAAATTTTAGCTCTATAATAGCTTGATGAACAGTAAATCCATTTGTATCAGGCTTTTTATGCTTTTCATTTGTAATTTGATAAGTGGCATGATACCCATAAATATCTTTTAACAATTCTTGTTCCACAGGAAAAATTTTATTGTCTTGGATAGAGCTTAAAGGAATTTCATTTTTATGAAGTTTTTCAAGAATTTTTATATGAAACAAATTTGCCAAATGGTTGATCTTGATTTTATTGATAAATTCTTTTTGTCCTTTGATCATCGCAAAATGGGGCATTATGAGCGGAATCATGCAAATGGTGATGATTGTAAAGGCTATTAGAACTTCCAATAGCAGGAAGTTTCGTTTATTGCGGAGTTGCATTTTTTTTTAAATTCGCTATCATTTGGATTTCTGCCAAGGTGCTTTGTGTGATTTGAGCATCTTCTATCTGATCTGGATTTTCAGCTGCATCTTTATCACTTGTTGCATATATAGGGCTTGGATACCCCTTTAATAAGATATTTGCGATCAGTGGATTTTTCTTGTCGTGGGTTTTAGCCGAAATTTGGATATTTCCAGAAGACATTACAGATCCTCCGGATAAAAACTGCAAGTCTATTATTCCGTCCTTACCGCTTGCATGCGCGACATGCTTAATTGCTTTTAAATGACCCTTTTTTTGGACAAACGCTTCAAACTGTTTTGAAAGAGGTTTATCCTGTTCAATCCAATACGTAATTTTTTTTTCAGCTTCGTTTGCTTGAATTTTAAAATGAACGTCAGCCTGAACCAGCAACATCAAATTTTGAGCAAGTCTTAAGCGGTCTGTAAATTCGGCAACTTCTGAATGAAAACGCTGATGACGCATGGCTTTTACAACATTGATACCGACAACACCTGCAATTAAAGCAATCAAGGAAATCACGATCAATGTTTCTATGAGAGTTACATGCAGGCGTCTTATAATCATTTTTTACCTAAGCTTCTGCTTATTTTTTCTTTCATATTCGGTAAGTTTTGAAGAGGTAACTTGGATTTCTCCGTCAACTACTTGAACATGATAATCTCCACCCCATCCATCTTTCATAAGGGAGTTTGCGTTTTGTACGATAGGGGATGCCTTGATATATTTTGTCCAGTCCGATTCTATACCATCCATATCATCTTGATGATCGCCAATGTGCAAATTTAATACATTTTCAATGGTTTTAATGTCGGATCTTGTTTTAAAAGCTTTGCCTTCATCGAGCGTTCCGCGGTAGTTATAGGCGACAACACCAGAGATCAAGGCAATTAGGAACATCACGATCATCATTTCTATCAAAGTGACATGAAGTTTTTTTCTAAACTTCATTTGGTTTCTAAATCTGCTTTTTTTCATAATAACTCCCTTTTTAGTTTTAAGGTGAAAATGAGCTGACATCTGTTAGAGGCAGCATAATGGCAAGCAAAACAAAACCGATGATGGTTCCCATGACAAGCAAGATTGCAGGCTGCGCAAGAGCCATTAAGCGGTCTAATGTTTTTTCAATTTCTTCTTCATACATATCTGCAATTTTGTTCATCATGATCACTGTAGTTCCAGACTCTTCTCCAACAGCTAGCATACGGGATACAAGAAGGGGTATCAGGGGAGATTTTGAAAGCTCTTGACTAAGTGAGCTTCCTTCGATGATTTTCTGTTCAGCTTTTTTGACTTCTTCTTCCAAAACAACGTTTTTCATAACGCCTCTTGCTATCTGTAATGAATCAAGCATGGTAAGGCCGCCTTGCTGCAATGTTCCCATGGTTCTGCAAAATCTTGCAAGGGCTGTCTGAATGATAAGGGTTTTTAAAATCGGCAGTTTGATCACATTTTTTTCGAGCAATAGCCTGCCCTCTTTGGATCTTATTTTAATGATAAGAAAGGTCATAAATCCTACAATGCATGGGATATAGAGCCACCAATAATCCCTAAAAAAGTGACTGACCCCCATGACAAGTTCTGTAAAGCCATTTAATTTGCGGCCATCAAAAATTCCCTCGATGGATGGAACGACAAACCCTAAAAGCAGGAGGATGATCAGGAAAGAAAACGAGCCTAAAATCCCGGGATAAATCATAGCTGTGATAAGTTGTTTTTTTAATTTGATTTGTTTACGCAGCAAGTAACTTAATTTTTCCAAAATAATATCTTGCGCGCCAGATGATTCTCCTGCCAAAATCATGGACCTATAAAGCTTATCGAAGCTTTCTGGGTATTCGCTCATTGCGTTAGATAGGGAGTTTCCAGCTTTGATCTGTTCTGATAGGCGTAAAATGATGTGATGGAAGGGCTCTTGCCTGTATTGCTCTTCTATTGCGATAAGGCTTTCATAAAGAGGAACTCCTGCGCTACAAAGCTGTGCTAACTGAACAGTAAATGTGACAAGATTTTCACCCTTTAACTGCTGTTTTCCTGTAACATTTTCTTTTATTTTTAGTTTTGTGACCATGGAGCCTTGTTCGCGAAGCAAATCTTTTGCTTCCCGCTCATTATGAGCTTCCAGATGACCTTTTATTTTTTTGCCATTTAACCCTAATGCTTGATAATGATAAACCGGCATAAAAACTATTCCTCAAGTCCTCTTGTAACTCGTAAAACTTCTGCAACTGTCGTAATCCCTTGTCGCACAAGTTCGCCGCCATGTGTTAAAATGCTGATTGTTCCAGTTTCAAGTGCGATTCTTCTAAGCTCGATTGCATCAGGGCTTTTGACAATTTGTTTTTTTAATTCATTGTTGATCGTCATAAGCTCATAGATGCCATGTCTTCCTTTATAACCAGAACCATAGCACAAGGCGCAGCCTTTTCCTTTAAAAATTTTACCGGAGTCGAGGTTTTCACGTTTTAAGCCGAGAGCTTGAAGCTCGCTCTCAAGTGGCTCATAAGCTTCTTTGCATTCATGGCATATGCGTCTAACAAGACGCTGCGCTAGCACACCGCATACTGATGAGGAAAGAAGATAGGGCTGAACTCCCATGTCTACAAGGCGCGTAATTGCGGACGGGGCATCGTTTGTGTGCAGCGTACTTAACACAAGATGCCCTGTAAGTGATGCTTGAATCGCAATTTCAGCGGTTTCCGTATCCCGTATTTCACCGATCATGATGATGTCCGGATCCTGTCTTAAAATATGTCTTAAGCCGGTTGCAAAATCAAGTTGGATTTTTTTGTGAACGCCGATCTGAGCGATCCCTTTTAAGTTATATTCCACAGGGTCTTCAATTGTCATGATGTTTGTTTCATCATTATAAAGTTCGCAAATTGCGCTATAAAGAGTTGTTGTTTTTCCGCTTCCTGTAGGCCCTGTAACTAAAACGACACCCTCCGGTAATGAGATAAGTTTTTTAAATTCTAAAAAAACAGAAGGGATCATACCGATACGGTCCAACCCTAAAATCACATTGCTTTTATCCAGAATACGAAGAACAATTCTTTCTCCGTTTGTGATAGGAACAGTACTTACGCGAAAATCAATTTCCCGCCTTCCCATCTTAAGTTTTATGCGTCCATCTTGCGGGAGCCTATGTTCTGCGATGTCAAGTTTGGACATGACTTTGATACGGGTTAAAAGCTGCGTTTGAAATTCCGGTGCCGGAGTATGGCGGTTTTGAAGCACTCCATCAATGCGGTAGCGCACTTTTAATCCTGTCTCAAAGGGCTCAAAATGGATGTCTGATGCGCCTTGCTGGATAGCTTCTGTCAAAATAAGATTTAATAGTTTGATAATAGGGGCTTGATAGTGGTTATCATCTAGCAAATCATAAATTTCCGGCTCATCCCCATTATTATCCTCTTGTTTTTGATCAGACATATCGGCAATGAGCTGTGAGGCGGCACCATGCTCTTGATTGTAATATTCATTAATTGCATTCATGATGCAATCTTTTGGGCTATAAACAGCCTTGATATTGGCATCTAAAATGAGTCGTAATTCTTCAAGAGGCTCCAAGTTTAAAGGATCTGCGATTGCGACAGTAATGGTGCCGTCAGATTCGATGATGGGAAGCGCTAAATTTTTTTTTGCAAAAGCGTAGGAAACTTTTTTGTAGTAATCCTTGGATAAGCGATAAGGGGATAGATCCTCTAAAATTTCCATGCCAAATTGAGCTGCAAGGGATTTATTCACATCATCGCCTGTCAAAAAGCCTTGCATTTGCAAAAATTCTTGCGTCTGTAAAACTTTATCTTCCGTCATATTCACCGCAAGGGTAGAACCTGCATTCTGGAGCTCTTCCAAGCAACATCCGGACACTTTCTTCCATAAGCCTGTTTTTTTCTCTTTCTCTTGCAGTAACTAATGAGCAGAGGAAATAAGGAATGTCGCCCGGGCGTTTACATAGCTCTTCTTGTCTGATTCTTTCCAAATCACAAGAGGGGTCCAATACGATTTTGGGAGTAATAAAAATAAACATCTCTGTTGAGTTATCATGCATCGTTGTGATACTAAACAACTTACCAAGCCCTGGAAGTTCTCCGAGAAATGGAATTGCCTCTTTTGTATCGCATGTGATTTTGCGGCGCAAACCACCCAAAATCACTGTTTGGCCGTCAGCTACCCTTACCTCGTTATTGATAAGGCGGCGCGTGACATCCGGACGGTCGCGATTTAGGATTTTTGGGTGGATTGTTTCAAATGAAATTGCCGAAACAAGCGTCACATAATCTTGCGGATCATCATCGCATTCATCATCGTGAAGATGGATTGTCGGAGTAATTTCTATTTTTATCCCATAATTTGCTCTTACAAAAGAATCTTTTAAAGTAACCCCTTTATTCGTCTCGACTTGAAAAACACCCATGTTCATCGAAATTTCTTCTGCGATCTCAATTTTGGCAGGTGTTTGGTTGATCGTTAAGATGGAAGGGTTTGCGTTGATTTGGATGTCGTCTTGCGCAAGCAGGAATTTATAGACCGCATCAAATGCAGGTATTCCGGAAGAAGTTTCTTTTCTGCTGATAAAAAATTCAGAGACGCCTTTACAAAAGCCGCCTTTTGAAATGTCATTAAAGAAAAAACTTGTACAATCAGTCTGTGTGGCAAAACAGCCGATTTTTAATAAGTTCAGCCCAAATTCGTTTTGCTTTTCCATTCTTTTTTCAAAAAGAAGAACTTCGATTTGCACCATTTTTTTGGGGATGTCAAGTTTTCTTAAAAGATCTTTCATCTTAGGTAAAATATCGGCATCGACCACCATCACAATCGAGCCTGTTTTTGGATCGACGATGAAATTATCGCGGTTTGAGTTCGGATCCTGATTTCTGTTAATTTCAATCGGGCTGTCATCTACAACATAGCGGTCATTTAAGTAATAGTCATCATCGTATGGAGTTCTTGGAGGAAATGGCTGAGGAGGACTATTTGGCATATAAGGACTTGGAAGCCCTGGCGGCGGCGGCGGCGGAGGTAAATTTTGGGCAATATCATTTCTATCATCTGAATCATTGAGATCAGACCTATTTTCAATCATCAACCTATAAATTTTTGTTAAAACATCTGCAAGTTCCGTTGGATCTGAATGCTTTGCCGTATACCAATAAATTACCTTTTCCTGGGCATCTCCCACTTGATTTTCGACTTGGTATATGATTTCTTCTGCTCGTTTGATCTCTTCTTTGGTACCGACCAAAAACATCGCTTTTGCAACGTGCGATAAAGCAATCATCTTTAAGCCAGTTCCTGCGCTTATATTTTGAGAGGACGCCTGTTTTTGTTTGGAGCCATGTTTTGGATTGATTGTTTGCTCATAATTTCCGCTGTCATCGCTTAAGTGATCAAAAATGGCCCCAAGTATTTTTGCCATTTCTTCTGCATCGACCCGTCTTAATGAAATGACTTTATATTCCTTATCGCCCCTGTTGCACGACACAAAATCAAAAAGCTTAAGCAAATCTTGAATTTCAGCAACTTGAGCTACAACTATGATATCTCTTCCTATCATTTGAAGCGCTGTACTGTTTGGATTTATGAATTTTTCTAAAAAAGAAAATGTGCGGCGTATTTCGACAGGCTCTGGAGATATGACAAAACAAATTCTTTCGCAAGGATCCAAATATTCCAAGTCCTGACGTTTTGCAGTGATTAATTTTAAATTTGATTTGTCTTCCTTGATAAAATATAGCTGTCTTAAATAAGGATTCAGCTGTTTGATGCCGACGCCGTTTTGCGTTAGAATGATTTCGAGCATTTCATTCCAGGATGATCTTGGAACAGGTAAATTGGAGTCGACATTTAACTTAATGGAAGAAATCTCTTGCGGAAGTAAATAAACATAATTATTTGATCCGTAATCGATAACGAGTTGTCCAATGGTAGCATCCGGCTGATGCCAAAGCGCATAGGATTCTTCAAGACTAGACCTTGCAGCCATTTCGCGGAAGCTGTTTTGAAGATGGCTTCTATGTTCACGGACGACAGAAACCCTGTCAAGAAGCTCTTTATACTCACATTCGGGGGCATTTTGCTTATAAAGGGTCCAAACTTGCATCTGCATTGTTTTTAACTTGCAGTCGCAATCTGTCAAATCCTTATTGACTTCAACTAAAAATGATTGAAGCTCCGCTGATAAATCGGAGGCTCCTGAATGAAGTCCTGCTTTTTTTTCAAAAATGGTTTGCGCATGCAAAGAGCCGAAAAAAAGCGGCAGTATAATTAGAGGTATTCTGATCATTGTGTTATTATTCGTGTAAGTGTCTGTTAAAGTTTTTTGCTACTGGATTTTCCAGCGTGTTAGGCTTATTTTCAATTGATTGCGGCGTACTGATTCCTTGCATTATCGGAAGTTCAATTGTCTGCATGTCTGTTCTTGAGGCATTAAAAATAGTTCCTAAAAATACTTGACGGTCATCTTTTCTTAAAATTCCGTCAAAGACAAAAAGAGGCCCTGAAAGCTTGCGTTCCACGTAAGCATCAATTTCTTCTGGTGTCGTGATTTTTTTCCAGCCATCTTCTGTAAGCACTAACCAATCTTTCGGGCAAAGCAGCATGCGTTCATCATCGATTTCAAAAACAAACTGAGATCTTGTTCTTGCCCCGACAAATTTAAAGGCATCGTCAAAATTTTGCTTGGCTACCGTTTCATGTGCTTTGATCAGGTTTAAAACGATCTTGTTTTTGCCCTCCACGTCCCAAAGCTCAAAATTCATAATCCTCTCATCAATTTTTTTAACCACAAGAAGATGATTGCTTAAGGATTCTGTCCCGGGATTGATCACATTCCATCTGTTTTCCTTCCAAATCAAACAGTCTCCAGGACACACGAAAACAGAGTAAATTTTGTCTTCTTCTCCAAAATCCACGCGATGTTTGCCCATGCAGAGACTAAATTCTTCCCCGCCATGCTTTTCTAAAAAGCGATCCGGACCATGCCATCTTGCTTTTTGACGGGCGAGCAAGCTTCCATCGATGCGGTAGGTGCCGATTTCTTGTATTTCAGTGCCAGCTCCGAATTTGGTTTGAACAGCAGGCTTAAGAGTAATTTGGGCTAAATGGGCAGGATCTGAAATAAGCTCTCCGTCTTCATTTTTCATAAAGACTTTAACCAAAGCATCATCTTCTCGAATATCTGCTTCTATCCAAAGAGGGGTTTCAATATTTTCTTTGCTGAAAGTGTATTGTGGAGGTGTTGCTTGTTTATTAAAGGTAAGAAAGAGTTTTTCTCCGGGAAAAACTGCGGTAACTGCTTTGTTGCCATTAAAGGAAAAATGGAGGTGCGGCTTTGTGAGCATGGCATCTGGTCTGCCGTTTTTGCCGTAAAAAATCAAAGTTTTTTTTAAGTCGGGAATCTGAGATGTCATCGGATGATATTTCAAACTTAAAAAAGGCTCTTTTATAGCATCATAGGAGAGTTTTGAGAGAGCAAACGCATTTTTTGGCATGTTCCCTTTAAAAGACATTTCATCTACGACAGCAATATCAGATACCCTTATAACAGCCAAAATGATCGCTGCCATAATCAAAATACCGGAGACTGCTCCAAGGAAAATATTCATGTAAGTGATTAAATTTTTATACATAAGATATCGGCAAAAATTAAAATAATGAAGCTTTTTACTTAAATCTATCAGATTCCTAAAAAATAGCAAAGCCTTAACCTTTAAAAAAATAGTGCTTGCTAACATTTAAAAAATTTGATCTAGTGAAATTTAATATAAGAAATTTTTTAAAAAGGAGAGCTTCATGACTTCTTCCGACCCGAAAAAACCAAGGGATGATGAATCCTTTAAAGAAAAATTAACAGATAAATTAGACAAGCTAAAACATGACGAACGGGTAGAAGGCCTCTTTAGCTATGCCAAGTCAAACACCAAAGACACAGTCGCTTACATCTTATTAATCGTCGGAATTATTTTATTATTTTTTGAACCGCATTACGGCGGTTTTATAATAGGACTTATTGCTGGTCTTTATTTTTCCGATGAAATCATCTACATTGCAAAACACTTTAACGACTTAATAGAAGAGCAAGGCTTGGTTCGTGTATTAGTGCTTGCAGCTTTGCTAGTTGCGTTTTTTATTTCAGCGCCTTATATCTTTCTTGGAACGGCTTTTGGCGCTTTGTTGATGCGCGTGCTGGTCCCGACCAAGTAACTTGATGAGAAAAGACAGCTCTAAAGCGGCGCAAGCTTTTTTCAACAGAGAGGCTAAAGTATCACCACGTTGTGGTGAACAAATTGTTTTGATTTCCGGTGGTTACAACCCATATGCATTAAGCTAAGCAATATTTTGGAGTGCAGAGGTATTTAATTTTTT
>JBEPVN010000052.1:0-16053 GCA_041691015.1 Parachlamydiaceae bacterium
TATTAATTTTCATAAACAGTAAATCTATACAAAATTTATAGAATTGTCAAGAAATCTAGATTTTTGTGAGCAGTATCTAACCCTCTTCCATTATTTAATAGACTTCTTGCATAATTAATTTTTTGATATTTTCCATTACTTTACAAGGAGAATGTGATGGGAAAGTATGAAGAGATTCAAAATTATAAGCGATAGATACAGGAAAATTTTAATAACGCAAGAAGTTCAATAAAGTTTTTTTGTATTTAGACTCTAAATACAAAGCTTGCACCCAGCCCCTCTTTAGCCTCTTAAGTTCAAAAAACTCTTATAATTTTTTGAGTTTGGCGTATTTACCGACAATGCTTCTCTCGCGATTGTCTTTTGAAAAATGAATCTTAAAAGTCTTTCCAATCGAACTATCAGAAATTTGTCTGATGATCCCAACCCCAAAATCCTTATGAAAAACAGCATCGCCAGAATTAAAAGCATCGATATCTTCATCAAAAGCTACAGACTGAATGCTTTCATCGATAAATTTTACTTCCTGAACTTGACGCTCAAATGGTCTTGTCATGGGAGTTCTGACCTTTTCAAGATACTCAAAAGGAATTTCCCTGATAAAACGGCTTGGTCTTTGCATGCGGGATGTGCCCCAAATATAGCGCTGCATGCAATTTGTGAGATAAAGATATTCCTTTGCACGCGTCATGCCGACATAACAAAGCCTACGCTCTTCTTCAAGCTGGCTATGACTATCCCTTGAATTGACATGCGGGAATAAGTCCTCTTCCATACCGACTAAAAAAGTCACTTTAAACTCTAACCCCTTTCCATTATGCAACGTCATAAGATTGATACGGTCTTCAATGCCTTCTGATTCATCCATGCTTGTTTTCAAGGATAATTCCTCTAAAAAAGCTCCAAGCGTGGCTTCATCTTTGGTAAATTCCCATTCAAATGCTTTTGCGATCAGGGCATCCAAGTTTTCTTTTCTATCTTCATAAGTTTCAGGATCATCTTTTATGATTTTTAAATAGCCGCTTTGCTCAATTAAAGTCTTTACAAGTTCGCCAAGAGAAGTCAGTTTTTCGATTTTGCGAAGCTCAAAAATAAGACCTAAATATTCATTTAAGCCCTGCATTTGTTTGGAAGAGAGTTTGACGGGGTATTGTAAAGGAGAGGAATTCATAATTGCTTCAAGGTAAGGAATGATATTCATCCCTTCGTTTGATGCTCCCATTTGAATTTTATCAAGCGTTGCATCCCCAAAGCCTCTTTTTGGCAAATTGATTGTCCTTAAGAATGAAATAAAATCGCTATTGGAATAAACGACTCTTAAAAAAGCCAAAATATCTTTAATTTCCCGTCTTTGATAAAAGGAAATACCGCCAATGATGACATAAGGGATCTTTCTACTTAAAAAATAATCTTCAAAACTTCTGGACTGCGCATGGGTTCTATAAAATACGACCATTTGCTTCAAAGGAATTTCTATTTTTTTATGAAACTCGACAATGCGGTCTGCAATGAAGCTCGCTTCCTCTTTTTCACTGGACGCTGTATGGTATTTTATCTTGGCCCCTTCGCCTAAATTACTATAAAGATTTTTCTGATACCTATTTTGATTATTAGAAATCACGGCATTTGCAGCTTGTAAAATGTTCGTCCGGCTTCTGTAATTTTCTTCAAGCCTGATGATTTTGGCTCCAGGATAATCTTTCTCAAAATTTAAGATATTACTAATATCTGCTCCCCGCCAAGAGTAAATCGATTGGTCCGGGTCTCCAACTACAAAAATATTGCCGCTTTTTTTGACAAGCTGTCTTGCAAGCTCATACTGAGAGGCATTTGTATCCTGGTATTCATCTATCAAAAGATAAGAATACCTATTTTGATAAAGCTCTAAAACGGCTTCATGCTCGCGAAATAAACGTACCGGCAGATAAAGAAGGTCGTCAAAATCAACTGCGTTATATTCTTTTAGTTTTGTTTGATAGAGCGTATAAACTTTTGGAAAAAGCGCTTCCAATTCAGATTCGGGCTTTTCATTTCCGGCAGCATCCGGGGGAATCAAATGATTTTTTGCGTTCGAAATCAAATGACGAAAAGCTTTTGGCTCCAACTTTTTGTTTTTTATTCCAAGCTCATCAAGGCAGACCCTTAAGAGTTTTGAAATATCGTCTTCATCATAAATTGTAAAATCAGATTTGTATCCTAAATGTTGAATGGACTCTCTTAAGATCCGAGCTCCCAAGCTATGAAACGTACAAATCAATACATGACTTAAGGTTAACTTGTGGACCCGTTCTTTCATTTCAGCGGCAGCTTTATTTGTGAAGGTAAGACCGAGGATTTTGTGCGCTTCAATTCCGGATTCCAGCATATGGGCTATCCGGCATGTGACAACACGTGTTTTACCAGAACCAGCTCCTGCAAGAACAAGTAAAGCGCCTTCAAGAAATAGTACGGCTCTTTTTTGTTCTTCGTTTAATCCTGCAATCAATTCATTCATCTTTTAAAAACTCTATTTTTCTAATTTTATTAACTATTAATAATACAACATTTTAAATAAGTTTGCCACTTTATTAATTTGGAAGGGCTGTTCTTACTTCCTTTTCGCGGTCGCCCAAGTTGCCGTACCGGTGGTAATCATAGCTGATTGCAACTTCCCTTAAATAATTTAAAAGCTCGAGTCGCCCATGACTTAAAGCTTTGCCTAAAATGACGTTACAAGCAGCGTCTGCCAAAGCTTTTGTCAAAGCATTATCCGGCATATTTAGAAGACGCACTCTCTTGATACTGCCTGTCATTAATCGCTGAATAAAGGCGCTTTCGCTTTCAACTTTTACGTTAAGCCCTTGAATTTCTTTGGCACCGCTTACTTCAAGGTCCATACCGCAGGTTTTAGCGGCAGCAATCACCTTTAAAACCTCCAACATCGAATCATTTGTCTGAATGCGAAGGCACATATTTGTACGCGGCTTATACATTAAGAAGTTGTCTTGTCCAATGCACAAGCTCACATCTTTTTTCTGACTAAAAAAATGTTTCCAAAAATAGGCATAGCTACCAATGCTCTTTTTAAATTCTTCTCTATTTTCAGTTGGAACTAAAAGTGTCAAAGCTTTTATTTGATCGCTTGGGGGTTCCTGGTCTATTGGGAGCATCTTTTCATTTTTGTGCATAAATTCGATCAAATAATTAGGTCCGCCGGCTTTAATGCCAGCTCCAAACGAGCTTTCCTTACAGCCTCCAAACGGTTGTCTTTGCACAACAGCGCCTGTAATTCCTCTATTGATATAGAGATTTCCAGCCTCGATGTGGCGTGTCCAGTATTCCTGCTCACGGCTATCCAAAGATTGCAAGCCAGATGTCAGACCGTAGGGGGTGCCATTTGCAATATTAACTGCTTCTTCCAAATTTTCAGCGCGCATTAAGCTCAAAACAGGACCAAAAAACTCTGTCTTATGGGATGTGCTGTTTGGTTTTACGTGCAGCCTGATTCCCGGCGACCAAAGATTAGGATTTTGCTCATCCTGCTTTGGCTTTAAAAGCCATTCTTCTCCTAAATCAAGAGTTGTTAAACCATGCAAAAGATGGGGACTTGGGGCGCTAATTAAAGGGTTTACTTTTGTTGACAAGTTAAATGGAGATCCTGTCTTTAAACTTGCGGCAGCGCTTTTAAGCTGTTCTCTAAAGTCTAAATCATCATAAACTTCCGACTCGCAAATTGCCAAACTGCATGCACTGCATTTTTGGCCTGAGAAGGAAAATGCAGACTGTACAAGTTCTTTGATGCTCAAATCGCGGTCTGCAAGACTTGTGATGATCATTGCATTTTTACCGCCAGTTTCTGCCATCAAATCGATTCCGGGCTTCAATTTAAAAAATAATTTTGCTGTGGATGTAGCTCCTGTCAGTACTACGGCATTGACTCTTTCATCTTTAATGAGCGCGCTACCTGGACCCTCATCTTCGCACATGATAAATTGTAAAAGATCAGGCGGAACGCCTGCCTTCCAGCAAATTTTTGAAATCAAGTAACCTACATAAACAGCCTCTTCCGCAGGCTTGAAAATAACGCTATTTCCGGTAGCTAAAGCTGCCGTAATGCCTCCAAGCGGTATAGAGCATGGAAAATTCCAAGGAGATGCCACAACGACTACGCCTTTTGGTCTCCATTCTATTTCTTCAATTTTCTCTAAATTTTTGATTTCGCGACTGTAATATTCTGCAAAGTCGATTGCCTCTGAGATTTCGATATCTGCTTCCACAACTGTTTTTGAAGTATCCATCGCCATAGCCCCGATCAGCATGCCGCGCTCTTGCCTTAGTCCATGAGCTATCGAGGACAAGATATTGCTTCTTTCATCTGTTGTTAAACTGCTATATTTATCTTTTGCAAGAACTGCAAATTGAAGAGCCTTGTCAATTTGGCCCTCATCTGCAAGCGAGTAATCATAGAGCGAATTTCTGGCAACATCCAGTTTACTTTTGGTTTTGTTCGATAAAATGGACTCATTTCCGATATGCAAAGGCACTTTGGAAATTTTTTTGGAAGACCACTCCTCAATGATTTTTTCGCCCCATTTGCGATTCTCAGTTAAAGAAAAATCAGTGTCGGGCTCATTTTCAAATGGACTTTCGAGATTTAATTTTTTTGGTTCTTGAAAACGGTTTTGCTTGCGTCTTTGATGAAAGCTGACGTTTGAGGCATTAAAGCAACTTGCGCCAAATAACTCAGCCTGTTTTTTCCAATGCTCGCTGCCTGGATTTAGTGAAAAAGCTTCCCTTAAAAAATTTCCGGGGGCCGTATTTTCATCTAATCTGCGGACAAGATAGGCGACCGCATTTTGAAACTCTTCTTTTGTAGCTGCAGGACAATAAAGAAGCATATCGTGAAATAACTCTTGAACCACACGTCTCATATGATCTGCCATTCCCTCAAGCATTTCAAAGGAAACATATTCCGCAATTTCATTTTCAGAACAAAGCAGCATTCCATAAGCCACATCAAATAAATTATGGCTTGCAATCCCGAGTCTTGCAGCTTTTGCGTGATCTTTTTGCATGCCGTAATTAAGCATGCGTTTGTAGTTGGCATCGACATCGCTTTTTTTATCATAGGGGGCTTGTGGCCAATTACGAAGTGATGATTCCACTTGTTCCATCGCAAGATTTGCGCCTTTTACAATACGGATTTTGATCGGAGCGCCACTCATCGACACGCGTTTTATTGCCCAGATGGTAAGCTCTTGCTGTGTTAGATAAGAATCTGGCACATAACTTTGCAAAACAATTCCTGCAGGAAAATTTATAAATTCAGGTTTTTCCAAAACGCGTTTAAAAGCTTCTACGGTCAAATGTAAATCGCGGTATTCCTCCATGTCCAAATTCACGAATTTGGAGACAAGTACGCCATTTCGCAAAACTTTATTTTCTTTTGCCGCGCGGTAAAGAATTGTCAGTCTTTCATCAAGAATTTTTAGAGTTTCTTCCCATGCCAAAAGATTCAACTGGCTGCATATTGTAGAAATTTTTACGGAGATGTAATCAATTTCAGGCTTTGCAAGATCATTTAAATAAATTTTTAACCTTTTTAAAGCTTCCTCCTCTCCAAGTATTGCCTCGCCAAGACGATTCAAATTAACTCGGACACCTTGCTTTTTGCGCGTTTTGATATGCGGAATCAATTTTTGTGATTCTCCCGGCAAAATCACTTGGGATGTCTGTTCCCGAATCATATATTTTGTAAGATAGGTAAAGAAAGATGGGAAAAAACAGCCTAAGTACCTGACAATTTTCATGCCAAAACGCTCCAAGGGATTCAAAAATTTTGGAGATCCGTACTTGTCAGATAAAAATTTAATTTGGTTGATGACGCGCGTTGGGTTTTCACTTCTGAAAGACTGGTCTGTCATTTGAATCAAAAAGCTTTTGCCTTTTTCATCTTCCATCATTTTTGCAAGTTGGGTCTGAATTTTCTTTTCTTTAGCGGTTTCGATTTTTTTAGCTTCTGTCAACATTAAAGCTGCAAGCTCAATTGCTTTGTCTTTTCGATCGGCAATGGATAATGTTTTACCTTTTACGGATAAAATCACTTCTTTTGCCCTTTTAATCGTCTCCGAATTGTCCATATTTATCCCCTTGCTTAAAAAATAAGTTAACAGTGAAAATGAGTGTTAAAATTAGCAGAAAAGATCTTTTCGAGAAAGAATTATAAAAAAATTTCATATGCTTGCCAGGATAAAATATAAATGCTATAATCTTATTGTTTTTGAATTGATTATTATTAATAACGGGATCGCTAATTAAATGAATAAAATCCGATGCATAAGAAAAATTCATTTTTCTTCAGGGCACAGAGTTTTTAACCACGAAGGAAAGTGCAAAAACCCGCATGGTCATAATTATTATGCCCATATTTTTGCAGAAGCGAAAGAACTGGATTCTTTGGGACGCGTGATCGATTTTTCTGTATTAAAAGAAAAAATCGGTGGATGGATCGACACTCATTTTGATCATACTTTTTTAGTTTTTGAAAAAGATCTTGAGATGCTGGATGCATTAAATCTTGTCAAAAGTGAAAAAGCACCATTTGTCTGCCCTTTTAACCCAACCGCAGAAAACATTGCCAATTACTTATTATTGGAAGTCTGTCCAAAAGAACTTGAAAAAACCGGCGTTACTGTAACCAAAATCATTCTTTATGAAACAGACAATTGCTATGTGGAAGTCACACTTTAAAAAAATTAAAAAGAAAAATATGCTATCAGAAAATTTAAATATCATAAAAAATCAGAAGCCAAAATTATTTGAAGAGCTAAAAGTTAATTTTGATTTGATCTCAAAATCCCCGCACATTCAAAACGCTCTTTCAGAAGAAGAAAAAATCCTCACAATTTCGTATCACTTCGAAAAAATTCTAGAAACGCTCGGTCTCAATCTTTACGACGACTCCCTTTGTAAAACACCGGACCGCTATGCTAAAATGCTTGTCACAGAGCTTTTTTTGGGACTGGATGAAAAAAATTTCCCAAAAATCACAACTCAAGAGAATAAGTTCCACTACAATCAAATGCTTATCGAATCCAATATCTCCATGAAGAGTGTTTGTGAACATCATTTCATTCCGATCCTTGGAGAGTGCCATATCGCTTATTTTCCAGGAGACAAAATCATTGGTCTTTCCAAACTCAACCGTATCGCAAAGTACTTTGCTGCAAGACCGCAAGTCCAGGAAAGAATGACCAAGCAAATCAGAGAATGTCTAAGCCAAGTCTTAGAAACAGAAAGCGTAGCTGTTGTGATCGATGCCTTGCATCTTTGTGTCAGAATGCGAGGCGTTCAAGACGATGATGCACTGACACGGACATCTGATTTTGGGGGTAAATTCTTGGATTCTGAAATTAGGCGCGAGTTTTTATCGACAATTCCAAGCCTAAAAGACTTTAAACTTTGATTTATCTGTAAGATAAATTTTTGAAAAATCCAGCTTTACAAAAATACTTAACTTATTGTTAACTCTATTTTTTTAAAGGATTTAAACTAAATGTTTTATTATATATTTGTCAATCTTCTGCTATTATTTTCCTTTACTTGTCTACAAGCTGACGCTCCAAAAGTAGCTGTCGGTATTGATTCTTTATTCTCAACTGAGCATGAAAAGCTTCTTTCCAATAAAAAAATCGGGCTCATCACTAATCATACGGCCATTAACCAAAATATGGAATCGACTGTAGATCTCATAAAGAAAAATTCGAAAAAATATCAATATACCCTGACAGCACTCTTTGCGCCAGAGCATGGAATTAATGGCGCAAATCATGCCTCAGAATATATCCAAGACCAAAAAGATCGGGATAACATTCCTATCTACAGCCTGCATGGCAAAACAAGGCGTCCAGATAGCTCCATGCTAAAAAATGTCGATCTTTTGATCTATGACATTCAAGACATAGGCTCAAGATCCTACACATACATCGCAACACTTTTTTACGCTATGGAAGAGGCTGCCAAATCAAATATTGAAGTTGTGGTATTGGATAGACCCAATCCGATAAATGGCGTCGTCATCGATGGACCGATGCTGGATGATGATTTACGATCCATTGTAGGATACATCAACGTACCTTATTGCCATGGAATGACAATTGGAGAACTTGCAGTTTTTTTTAACGGTGAATATAAAATCGGATGTAAATTAACGGTTGTCAAAATGAAGGGCTGGCACAGGCAAATGAGCTTCTTAGAGACAGGACTTGCTTGGATACCCACAAGCCCAAATATCCCGGAAGCGACAACTCCCTTTTATTATCCCATGACAGGACTCTTGGGAGAGCTTCAGATCGTAAATATCGGCATTGGATATACACTGCCCTTCAAAGTGATCGGCGCTCCTTGGATCAATGCAAAAGAGTTCACGCAAAAGTTAAATGATCAAAAATTTCCGGGTGTTTATTTTGAACCATTTTATTATAAGCCTTTTTATGGACGTTTTAAAAATGAGCCTTGCGAGGGCTGTCTTATCGTTGTCAAAGACCCTCTTACCTATAAGCCTGTTTCGACGCAATATTTGATTATAGGAATTATAAAAGGTCTCTACGCTGATAAGTTCAAGGAAGGAATTTTGGCTTCCAAAGATCGCAAAGAGATGTTCAACAAAGTCAACGGTTCCAAGGAAATTTATAAAATGATAACCGAGGAAACAAATATTGTATGGAAATTGCGTTCTTTTCAGGAAAAAGAACGTGCAAATTTTAGAGAGTTAAGAAAAAAATATCTTATCTCAGAATACAACAAAAACTAAGGAAAATTTAATGCATCCATCAGATAATTTCATTAACTTTGTTAACCAAACTAAACCATATTATGTCGGAACCAATGCTAATAATGAAAAAATTCAGATCGAGCTATTATCATTTAATATCGATCAGGGCCGCGCAATAATAACGCCTAATAAAGTTTTCTCAAAACTCACAAATTTTCATGAAAGCATATTTTGTTATGGTTTTAGAAATATCGTATTTAAGGATAATCTTGACCGTAATTTTTTGAAATTGCGCGTTTCAAAAGATTTAACGAAACTAAAAATACTTGATTTACTTTCGGGTAATGTTCTCAGTATTCTTCACATACAAAATGATGTTAGAGTGCGTTATTAATCAGTTTGAGCAAAAAGCTACACCTTAGTCTCCGCACTCCAAAATATTGCTTAGCTTGATGCGTATAGACGGTCTAAATCCACTTTTGGACGATGGGAAAGCGCCTACCTACTGTAAAAGCATTTTTAGAGATACGAAGCCCAGGAGGTGCTTGCTTGCGCTTATATTCATTTTGATGAATCCGTTTGATAAGATCTTCCACAACATTTAGATCATATCCAAAGTTTTGCGCAATTTCAGTACCTGAAAATTCGTTTTCAAGATAGCTTGTTAAAACATTATCAATAATTTCATAACTTGGGAGTGTGTCCTGGTCTGTTTGATTGCTTTTAAGCTCTGCAGAGGGTGGTTTATTAATCGTATTCCAAGGAATAATCTCATGTTCCCTATTTATCCATTTTGATAAAGCGTACACGTCTGATTTTGTGACATCAGAAAGAACCGCAAGGCCGCCGCACATATCGCCATAAAGGGTGCAATAGCCAAGCGCCATTTCGCTTTTGTTACCGGTACTTAAGACAATGGATCCGAATTTATTAGAAATTGCCATCAGAATCATGCCTCTTATACGTGCTTGGAGGTTTTCTTCTGTCGTATCAAAATCTTTTCCTTCAAGAGAAGCTCCCAAAATATCGAGATAGCTGGAAAATGGTTTTTCAATCGAAATTTCTTGAAAATTGATTTTTAAATTTTGCGCTAATGTTTTAGCATCCGTAATACTATCTGAACTTGAAAACCGAGATGGCATGGCAATTGCTGTCACATTTTTAGCGCCTAATGCTTCTTTTGCAATACAAGCTACAAGCGCTGAATCAATACCGCCAGATAATCCAAGGACTGTTTGTTTAAACCCCGATTTGCAAAAATAATCCCGCACGCCCAAAACCAAAGCTTGGTAAACATCCTGTAACATATTGTTTTCAATTTTTTTTGCAGGTTTTGTCGATGGATATTCTACAACAAATAAATCTTCTTTAAATCCTTTTGCCATATCCATGAGAGTGCCTTGTTCATCAAAAAATAAGCTATATCCATCAAAGATAAGGCTGTCATTAGCTCCTACCTGATTGCAATAAAATAGAGGGGAATTGACTTCTTTTGCAGTAAGTGCAGCTATATATAATCTGTCATCCAAATGACCTTTGCAAAAAGGGGAGGCTGATAAGTTCAACATGAGATCCGGTTTTTGACTTCTCATCTCTGCAACCAAATCATGACGATATCTTGAGTCTACTTGTACATTCCATAAATCCTCACAAATCGTTATGGCAACTTTTTTTCCTTGAATATCCCAAATTTTTACTTTGGAACCTGGTTCAAAATAACGTCTTTCATCAAAAATATTGTATGTCGGAAGCAATATTTTATCATAAAACCCAAGAAGCTTACCATCTTTGATAATAGCTGCTGAATTAAAAAGCGCTTTTCCGGTGTTTGATGGGTTTTTTCGAACAGTACCGACAACAGCTGTAATGCCCTTTGTCGCTTCCACAATCTGTAAAAGCTTGCTTTCGACATCATCTACAAAGTGCGGCAGCAACAACAAATCTTCCGGAGGATACCCAATAAGGCTTAATTCCGAAAAAAGAATAATCTCTACGGACATCTCTTTTGCTTTTGTGATTGCTTCTATAATTTTTTTTTGATTACCATCCAAGTCCCCGACTGTCTGGTTGAGCTGGGCTAAAGCGATTTTCATTATTTCAACTTCCAAAATCGTCTAAAACGATGTTTTCACGTGGAACGCCATATTCGTCCAATAGTTTTAATACACTTACATTATGAAGTGGAGGCCCGCAAACATAAAAGAGAGCTTCTTCTGGATATTCCATATGTTTTAGCTCTCCAAGCTCAAAAGCTTTAAAAAGATAATTTGTCTTTAAAGGATCTTTTGCAGGCCATCCAGCTTCAATATCTTCTGATAATGGTTCAGATAGAACGAGATTATATTTAAAGTTAGGAAATTCTTTTTCAAGCTTTTTATATTCTTCTTCATAGATATTTTCGCGAATCGACCTTGCACCATACCAAAAAGAAACTTTCCGCTTGGTTTTATCCGTATTAAATAATTGCAAGACATGGCTTCTACCAAATGAAGATCCAGCTCCTCCAATTAAGAAAACAAGCTGTCTCTCATCATCGATCATGAACGATTCGCCATAAGGCCCAGAAAGCTTGATGGAATCGCCAGGGGTTAGCCCGAATGTATAACTGGAACAAATGCCCCAAGGAATATTTTCTGCTATTTTTCCTTTTACGAATGGGGGCGTTGCAATCCGGATATTGAATTTTAAGATATTGCCCTCTTCTGGATATGAGGCCATGGAATAAGCTCTAATGACCTCTTCTGGCGCCTTTGGAAGATTGCTAAAATCAATTTCTCTTCCAAACAAATTGAATTTTTCCCAATCTGGAAAATACGCCTTATCCATCGTCTCTTTCCATTTTTCCGTATTAGTCATGTAGGGCGGAACATGAAATTGCAAATATCCACCTGACTTATAGGGAATAATGCTTCCTATAGGCAGCTCAACTATCAGTTCTTTTATAAATGTTGCAACGTTTTCATTGCTGACAACTTTTCCAAACCATTCCTTAACGCCCAAGGCATGTGGATCTATTTTGATGCTCATATCATGGTTTACTTTGTGCTGACAGGATAAGCAAAAACCTTCCTTTAGCTGCTTTTTAGTAAATGTTGCCTTATCAGTTTCCAAAGGAGTCACACCCTCCCCGATCACTTGAACTCTACACTGCTTGCACGTAGCTTTTCCGCCGCATGGGCTTGGTATCGGTATGCCGTTTGATGTGAGAGCAAGTAATAGTGTTTGTCCGCCTTCAACTTCTCTTGTCAAAGCAGGATCGTCATTGATCGTAATTTTACATTTATCCGTAGTGACAAGTTTAGCTTTTGTATAAAGAATAAGAGCTGCAAGACTTAAGGCAACCAAAGTAAATGCGATAATTGCGTATAGTGACAACCAAGGATCAATACCGAAAAAATCTGCCAATAGGAAAAGGGATATGCTTACTTTCATTAAAAAAACCTCTAATTCCTACACATATATCCAATTTGATTTTTTAAAAGCAAGGTTCCAATCTTGTGATTTAAAGGTAGAAGATTGGAACCTTGCATAAAACAGGAAAAACACTTAATATTAACAATTTAAATTTATACTCATAAGGTTTTTGGTTATGACAAAAAAAAATCTCGAAATTCACAGCGAAAATATTTTACCCATCATAAAAAAATGGCTTTATTCCGATAAGGATATCTTTGTGCGCGAGCTTGTCTCAAACGCTTGCGATGCGATCAAAAAAGTCAAAATTTTGAGCGATGCCTCTACCATAAATAGCGAAGATGTCGTTTTTCGTATCGACTTGAATAGCAACAAACAAGATAAAACCCTGACAATCAGCGATAACGGCATCGGAATGACTGCTGAAGAAGTCCAAAAATACATTGCGCAAATTGCATTTTCCGGCGCTGAGGACTTTGTTCATCAATATAAGTCAAATGATGAAAAGGATCAATTCATCGGCCATTTCGGTCTTGGGTTTTATTCAAGCTATATGGTTGCATCCAAAGTCGAGATCGAAACTCTATCTTACATCGAAAACTCAAAACCTGTTTTTTGGAGCTGCGATGGATCGTCCGAATATACTATCGAAGAGGGCAAAAAAACAACTCCCGGAACTGATATTATTTTATTTATCGAAAAAGAGAGTGAAGATTTTTTAGAAGAATCCAAGTTAAAATCCATTCTTGACTCCTATTGCAAATTTCTTCCCTATCCTGTTTTTCTTGATGGAAAACAAATTAACACAGTAGAGCCTCTTTGGATAAAAGCACCATCTGAATGCACTGAAAGCGATTATTTGTCATTTTATCATACTTTATATCCAATGAATGAAGATCCCTTATTTTGGATTCATTTAAATGTCGATTATCCGTTTCATCTTAAAGGCATCCTTTATTTTCCAAAACTTAAAAAAAATTATGAGCTCGATAAAAATTCAGTGAAGCTCTATTGCAACAGGGTTTTTGTTTCCGATAACTGCAAAGATGTCATCCCTAATTACTTAATGGCGCTAGAGGGTATCATCGACAGCCCGGATATTCCTTTGAATGTTTCGAGAAGCTATCTGCAAATGGATAAAACCGTAAGACAGCTCTCCGGACATATTTCAAAGAAAGTTTCTGATTCTTTAAGCGCTTTATTTAAAACAGAACATGAACGATTCATCAAATGCTGGGCGGATGTAAATTTTGTTGTGAAGCTTGGGATCTTGGAAGACGAAAAATTTTATGATCGCGTAAAAGATTTTCTTATTTGGAAGACAGTCGATGGATCATGGGTAATCATTCAGGACTACCTTGAAAAAAACCGCGAAAAACTCCCCGAAAAAATCATTTACACAAGAGATGAAAAGCATCTTTCACACGTAGTCTCGATCTACAAAGAAAAAGGCATCGACATTTTATGCTTTACACACCCAATCGATCAATATGTCATTCAACATCTTGAAAGAAAACTATCTCCTGTAGTATTCCAAAGAATCGATGCTGCAATAGATGATCACATTTTGGATAAGACAAGAGAAGCTGAATCATCCAATCTTGCAGAATTAATTAGCGCAAAATTGATCGACCAAAATGTTGAAGTTGTCGCAAAAAGCTTAAATAATGATGAGCTTCCGGGCTTTATCATGATTGATGAGGGTATGAGACGCATGCGCGATTATATGATGCAGATGTCTTTAGACGATGGTGTTAAAATGCCTTCTTTTGGTAAAAATACCTTTGTTGTCAACACCAACAACCATTTGATTCAGGCAATCAAAAAATTGAATGATAAAAATCCGGAACTTGCCAAGGATCTTATTTTACAAACTTATGATTTGAGTTTATTATCCCAGCAAGAGATGAGTCCGAGTCTTCTTAATGATTTTATCTTAAGAAGTAACAGGGTTTTAAGTGAACTTGCTGAACAAATTACAAAAGATAATTAAATGAAGCTATTTATAAACTTAATCTTTCTATGCTTAATAAATTTTGGATTACACGGTGCAGGTTACGATCCCATATCCGTTTATCTCACTTGGACAAAAAGTCCCGAATCCACCATGTGTATCCAATGGATTTCCAATAAGAGTGAAGTAGAAAATAAGGTTTATTATAAAGTTATAAATGAAGAGGGATCCGAAAATTCCTCTGAATTTATAGAAGCTACAGCTACACACCGCACAATGCCGCAAGGCCACCCCTATCTTATTCACCAAGTGGAGTTGACTGGTTTAGATGAAAATACACCCTATGCCTTTAAAATCACAGAAACGGGGCGTATTTTCAAATTTAAAACAGTGGCAAGGGATTTGAGTGTTTTAAGATTTGTTGAAGGCGGCGATGCCTATCACGATACAATTGATCTTGTTGAAAGAATGAACTTGCAGGCAGCCAAATTAAACCCGATGTTTGCAGTCATCGGAGGAGATATCTCCTATGCAGCCGATTCCTCGCATGGGATTTTCCCCGAAGAATTTCATCGCTGGATGAAGTGGTGGGTTACTTGGAAAAATACCATGGTCTCACCGGAGGGTTACCTCATTCCTATTTTAGTGACTATCGGCAACCACGAAACAGCAGGCGGTTTTGGAAAAACGCCTATGGCAGCCCCATTCTTCTATGCTTTTTTTCCGATGCCGGGCGAACAGGGCTATAATGTCCTCGATTTTGGTAATTACATGAGTCTTATCCTACTTGATTCTGGCCATACTCACCCCATTTTTGGCAAACAAGCGGAGTGGTTATCTACAACTTTAAAGGACAGGGAAAATATTCCGTATAAATTTGCGGTTTACCATGTTCCTGCCTATCCCTCTGCAAGAAAATTTTCCTATGAAGCTAGTGAAGTTGTGCGAAGACACTGGGTGCCTTTGTTTGATACGTATTCCCTCCGTGCAGCCTTTGAGCATCACGATCATACTTATAAAAGGACATTTCCTTTAAAAAACGGTAAAATGCATGAAAAAGGCGTCGTCTATTTAGGTGATGGGGCCTGGGGTGTCGCATCCCCAAGAACCGCGAAGCGTTATATCCCCTACATTGCAAAGACACTATCATCCGCCAATTTTATTTTGGTGACTTTGAATATGGAAGGTGTTAAATATGAGGCATTCAATGGTAAAGGAGAATTAATTGATCGATATGGGCAAAAAAAATAGTTTTTTACTCTTTATCTTTTTAACTTCTATTTTCCAAGTTTATGGCGTGGAAACATTGGATGAGACATCTAATGAAGGCACTCTGATTGTCACCTATCAAACAGGTCAAAAGGGCGAAAGACTGGACCGCATCCGCTTTTGGCTAAAAAGTGAAAACCATGCAGAGATGTATCCTCAAGGACTTAATTTTGTCGATGATGATGAATCCATGGCACGCACTGTCGTCATTGAGAACTTAAAAACCGGTAAATATCAGCTCCAATTTCTTATTCCCAATAAAGATGGTTTTTTTCAGGATGTTCCTCATCGCGAAGTGATCATCAAAGAAGACAATACAGTCAAAATCGATCAAAAGATCAAACCTACTATCAAACCTTAAATTACCGGTAATCCAAAATATAGGGACTACGAAGTAGCACAACTTCGTAGTGCACTATAGTTCGGACATTTTAAGAGACTTTTCGCATAATTCCATGCCTTAGAAGCGGTAAAAGCATATAGCCACATGCGTCAGCTCAATGCCATTAAGTTAAAGAATTTTGTTTGCTATATTGCAGGCTGATCGAAAATAAATTAATTATGCTTTTAAGGTTCTCATCGCGAAGCGATTTTACATAGATAGCCGGTGGTTAGGGTGTTAATTTTGTGTGTTTTTTCTTCATAAAAATCACATCAAATTAAG
>JBEPVN010000053.1:0-15821 GCA_041691015.1 Parachlamydiaceae bacterium
ATTCTGGAGTTTCTTGAAGCATTTTATAGCGAAAAGAAAACAAATCATACTTGAGTCGAAACAAAAATACATGTGGCTGCAAAGTTAATTTCATTTCTGAGAGCGTATCAGCGCCTTCTGTCTTAAAATCAATTGCTTCTTTTTTTGCTGCAAAAAAGCTCATACTATAGGAATAATCGATCAAAGCTGCATCATAAATCAGCTCTTTGTCGTCATCCAAATAATTTTCATGAATAAAATCCGGGAGAAAATTTCCTAAAAAATTTAAGGACCAATGATTCGCAGGATGTTTTTCAAGGTAGGGAAAGCCAATTTTTTGATTAAAATCATAGTAGCCAAAAAGTCTTGTGACAAGAGGGAAATTTTCATGCATGATTGTAAGAAGACGCCACCAATACTGCTGGTTGTAGATCTGAATGCGCTCAAACTCTTTTAAGCCCTTACTTGGAACGATAAATTCTTTGGATTCATCTGCCATCTGATTACCAGAGGGCGATACAGGCATCATTTGATTGTCCGCATCGATTGGTCTTGTGATGATGCTTGCAAACCATTCTTGAGTTTTTTTTAATTCTGCCGGCACATTTATATCAAAGCTCATTTAGCTTCCTCTAATAGGCTTTGAAATTTTTTTGCTTTTAATGCCTCATCCCAAGTTTGCTGAAAACTAATAAAATTATCATCCCACTCAAGAAGTGTGGAAACCCCTTTTGTCTTTGGATAAAGCTCGCCATAAAGTGCCCAAACTTCATCTCTTACAAAATCATCGTGCGTATCTAGCACATAGGCATCATAATCGGTGTGTCCTGCAAGATGAATCTGTAATATTCTTTCAACAGGGATATTATCGAGGTAATTTTTGGGATCAAAGCCATGATTTCTGCTTGAAACGTAAATATTATTAACGTCTAGCATCATATGAATGTCAGCTTTTTCAACAATTGCGCTATAAAATTCCCATTCTGTCATTTCATCGCTTTTATAGCCGACATAGGAGGAGAGATTTTCCAAAGCAAACGGCAGTTCGAGATAATCCTGAACAATGCGCGCTCTTTCAGCAACATAATTCACAACTTGCTTTGTATAGGGCAAAGGTAAAAGATCATGGTAATGAGCGCCGGGAAGCCTTCCCCAGCAAAGATGATCGGAGACCCAAGGCGTTTTTGTAATCTTTGTTAAATCTTTTAAACGCTTAAGATAATCAAAATCAAGGGGATCCGGACTTCCAATAGCAAGTGTCACACCATGCTGAACGACAGGATAGGATTCCAAAATTTTTTCTAGATTTTCAAGGGGTTTACCCCCGTCCACCATGTAATTTTCGCTGATAATCTCAAACCAATCGATTTTTGGCTTTTCGCGAAAAATTTCTTCATAATGTACAGGTCTTAAGCCTATGCCAATCCCTAAATTGGGAATCTCTTTTTTCATCTTAAGTCACTTTTTAGTTACGAGATAAATATCTTTATTTTGTTAAGGCTTGTGAACGCTTGTTTTCCATTTTTTGTTTCTCAGCGACAAGTTTGACAGCTAAGTTCTTATCCGAAATCGCGCATTTGCCTTTACCTTTGCAAGCGCCTTTTCCTGCGCAATCATTTTTATCTGTCTGACATGCGTTCAAACCTTTGCAAGCGTTTGATCCATTACAATGCATGCTAGCTACAAAACGTGCAAGCTCTTTTCCTTTTGGATCAAGCGACTTATAAAGCGCTGTACCGTCACTGTTTAATTCAAGCAAGAGTTCATCTTCTGTCATCAAATGATATCCGACATTGCCATCGTTAGCATCTTTTGGGTCTGCCGCCTTTCCGACTTTTTCTTTATCCAATGTGATTGCAGATAGACCGCTTGAGATCAATAAACCGGTCGATAAACCGATCAATGCCATTTTTCTCATTTCATTTTTTTTCATCGAAACCTCGCTTTAAATTAATAAAACTACAAAAAAATATAAGAGTCCTTTAAAAACTTTTTAAAAGCTCTTAAAGGACTATCTTGATCATTCAAAAACTATTACTAGTTATTGTAACCTCTATGTCCACTGCATGATCCGCCTCTTTGTCCATTAGCAGTATTGCTTCCGTTGCATGATCCGCCTCTTTGTCCATTAGCAGTATTGCTTCCGTTGCATGATCCGCCTCTTTGTCCATTAGCAGAATTGTTTCCAGAACATGATCCGCCTTGTCTTACAGATGATTGACCATTAGCAGGTCTTGAGTTTGAGCTGCAGCTTCCTTGTCTTACTTGATCTTGTGTGTTGATTGTTCCATTTTGCATCGCTTCTGGTTTTGGAGCCATGTTAGGATTTACCGGTGTATTTGAAGCTGGAGTAAAAGTATCAGCTGTGTAATTTTTTGTTGGATTTGGACGATTAGATCCACCGCATTTACCGCCGCCGCCGCAGCCGCCAGCTAAATAAGTACCTTTTGTTTCTGTAATTGGATTAGCGCTTAAAGCAATTGTTGATGTTATCGCAACACCTGTTGCAATACCTAAGATAGCTAATTTTGATAGTTGGTTTTTTTTCATGATATCTCCATTAAATTTTTGTTAAAAGACTAGAAAGAACAGCTCTTGTTCCAAAAAAATCCCTGTTAAATTTACATGTAACAAAATAAACCCCACAAATGCAACTCTTTTTTTTAAATTCCAATCCGGACAATCCCATCAGTAGGAGATAATTTTAATAAGGCAATATCAACTTAAAAGCAAGACAGTTCCTGTTGTTTCCTCTAACCCGAAATAACATTCAAAAAAACGTTTTAAATATATTGGGGTCCTAGCTTGAACCTTTTAGAGCAATCGAGGTTCCAACTAATAATCAACTAATTAAATAAAAAAAACTTATATTAAATTATTTTTATCAAAAATATAAGAATATTCTAGAAAGATATTATTTTTAGTTGTAATATGAAGCTTTATTTTCTGTAAATGAATGAAAGATATGAACAAATCTAAATTTTACATGACAATCATCTTCCTTTGGCTCAGCCATTTTTTGGTCGATTTTATGATTGGCATTTGGCCAATTTACAAAACAATCGCCGGGCTCGATATCGCAACGATGGGACTCATTGCCGGCGTTTCAGTCTTTACCTGTGAGGCGATGCAACTTTATTTTGGCGCTTTAAGCGACAGGGGGCATCAAAAGATATTAATAATCAGTGGCTTATTACTTACATCAGCCTGCGGTTTGATTTCATACACCCAAAATTACTTATATCTTTTTATTTTATTTTTTATCACATGCCTTGGTTCCGGCGCCTTTCACCCTTCTGCTGTCGGACTTGTCGGCAGTTTGTCTGAACATAAAAAAGGCGTGTTAATCACTCTTTTTGCAATGGGCGGAGCTATTGGATTTGCTTTCAGCCAATTGGTCTTTTCAAATTTTTATCTAACATTCGATGGACAAACAGCTTATCTCATGATCCCGACATCGCTTCTTGCCTTATCAATGCTTTTTTATAGTTTCGCCAATAAGCCAAAAGAAAAAGTTGCTAAAAAGCCGATCAATATCAAATCGATCGTGGCACTCTTTAAAAAAGAGCACTTATCTACCCTTTACTTTACTCAATTCTGTAACCAGATCATTGGTTGGGGTACCATCTTTTTACTGCCGGATATCTTGTGTTCAAGAGGAGCCTCCAGTTGGATTTGTTATGGGGGAGGCCATCTATTTCTGGTTCTTGGAGGAGCTTTCATGATGGTTCCAAGCGGATACTTGGCTGATCGATTCTCTTATAAAAAAGTCATCATCGCAGCAAAAATCTCCGGGATGTTTTTTTTCATCTTATTTTTGAAGTTTCCTTTCATCCCAACAGAATTTCTACTTCCTCTTTTATTTTTAATGGGAACTTCCATCATGGTGATCAATCCTCTTGTGATTGCCTTTGGTAACAAACTCTACCCAAATGAACCAGGAGCAATCAGTGGCTTTTTAATGGGCTTTGCCTGGTTTATCGCAAGCCCCCTCGGTCAGGCTGGGGGCGGTTTACTTACCAGATTATTTACTGAAGATGCTGCCGCAAAGTCCCTATCTTGTTTAAGTGTCTTTTTTGTTGTTGGTCTCTTTATCTCTTTTTACCTACCTGAAACTAACCGTTCAACTCAAACTGAACCGGAATTTGGATTATAAAATTTATGCGTCAATTTTTTCTATTAAGTTTGCTCTGCTTTTTTTTTCATAATATTCTTTTGGCTGAAGAACCTGTAACTGCACTCAAAAAAAAACAGCCTAATTGGCGATTTGAAAAGAAATCATCCTATTTGGATGGAACTTGCGAAAAAATGATTTTCTTTGAGCCTGTTTTGGATGAAAGAAAAGAAATTCCTGTAAAAGAAATGCATTATGCAAGAAATGGAGATCTTATCTCTGAAACAGATCTTAGACTTAGCGAAAAAAAGAACCCGCAAATTGTCTATCATGGACCAAGTGTTACATATGATGAAAAAGGGCGTATCAAAAGCGTTGCTTGTTATTATCTTGGATCGCTGCATGGGCCAAGTAAGGAAATTTATCAAAATGGTCTGGTTAAAAAATCCCTCAATTTTGAAAAAGGAATCCGCCAGGGTCCATTTACCGAGTACTATGAAAATGGTAAGATCTCCAAAAGCGGGTTTTACCAAAAAAATAAGCTTGAGGGAAATGTGGAAGGTTTTTATGCATCCGGAGAAAAATCTTTTTTAAATCGTTATGAGAACGGTCTTTTACAGGGTGAGGCTCTAGAGTGGTATGAGAATGGAGATTTAAAATCAAAAAAACACTACCATTTTGGTCTGTTAAACGGCAGGACTTCTGCTGAGGCTCTGACATATTATTACCCTGAAAAAATTGTCTCCGAAGTTCAAAATTTTCAGTTCGGCATTCCAACTGGCAGCCACATAAAATACCATCCAAATGGTCGCTTAAGCTACAAATTAAACTACCTGCAAGGCAAAAAAACAGGACCTGAAACTCTCTATTCTGAAGATGGGTCCATTATAGGAGAAGGCAATTACTCAAACGGGAAAAAAACAGGCAAGCATTATCTAAAAAACTCAAACGAACTATTGATTTATAGCGCAAACTATAATGACAATGGAGAACTTGATACTCCTATTTTGGAATTTTATAATTGCGGAAAGAAAAAACTTCAATATTTTACAGATTCAAAAGGGCTTCAAGGAGAATTTCTAGAGTGGCATGAGAATGGAACGCATAAGAAAAAATACGCTTATCTGGATGATTGCTTAAATGGGTCTCAAGAAGAGTTTTTTGAAAACGGACAGCAAAAATTAAAATGTCACTATACCAACAAAAAACTTGAAGGTGCCTTTCTTGAATGGTTTGAAAACGGCACAAAAGCAACCGACGCTCTTTACAAGGACGGCATTAAAACAGGTTCCTGTACAACTTTTTATGAAAATGGAAAAAAGCTACGCGAATGTACTTTTAATAACGTTGGAAAGCTAAATGGCGATGAAAGACATTTTGATGATAATGGACAACTGATATTACAGGCATCATTTGTCAATGGTTTAAAGTCAGGCCTTATGCAAGAGTGGCATAACAACGGCAATATCAAAAAAATCGCTTATTACAAAAACGGCAAACGCCATGGAAAAGAAGAGATTTTTTACGAAAGCGCAAAAGAAAAAGCTAAGGCAACGTACTTAAGTGGGCTTTTAGATGGTTCTTTTACTGCATGGTTTGAAGATGGTGAGATAATGGAGAAAAAACAATTTGTCCTTGGAAAACCGGTCGGACTCCACATTAAAAACTACCCTAAAGTAGATGATCAAACAGCTATTCAAATTGAAAAAGAGCTTCGCTTTAAAGATGGCAAATTAGATGGAGAACAAAAGAGCTTTTATAAGAACGGCAAACTCCAAGCACTCTTAAATTACAAAATGGGCTCTCTTCATGGGGACAAAGTGCTTTACGATAGCGAAGAAACGCTTCTTGAAAAAGGCAATTACCAATTAGGCGCTCTAAATGGCAGCTACTATCTTTTAAAAGAAAATGGAATAGAAATTATCTATCATTATAAAGACAATCTCGCAGACGGCGAGCATCTGATTTATTACCCGTATCATGGGCTTTTTGGCAAAATAAAAGCATTTGAAGCTAACTACGAAAAAGGACTATTACAGGGGGAAGTCTCAGAATATAATGAGGCCGGCAATAAAATAGCTTCGACCTACTACAAAAATGGATTAAAAAACGGGGTTGCGACTTACTATGCGCATGATGGCAAAGTCACGCTTGCAACAGAGTTTCAAAATGATCTTCAACATGGTATGACATTTGAATACTTTCCAAATGGTAATCTAAAAACGGAAATTCTGATTTTAGAGGGCTTAAAAGAAGGAACTGAAAAAAACTATTTTGATTCAGACCAAGGTCTTGTAGCCTCCTCAAAAACTTTCAAAAAAGGCTCCTTAAATGGACTTTGGCAAGAATGGAACGAAAACGGGACATTGATTTTTGAAGCTGAATACCAAAATGGTAAGAAAAATGGCTTACTCAGCAAATACGATAAAGATGGCAATCCTTATGTGTTGCATCGCTACGAGAACGATAAGCTCGTAGAAAAATTCAATCCTTAGAGAGCAAACATTTTATAGATGTGGACTGAATCATTGAAGCGCTAAAGACAGTTACCAATCCTAATACTGTTATATAGAGTGGAAGAGGATATGCCGAACCATTGTGTATCGCGCTCATAGAATAAGTAAACCCCGCGATCAAACAATAATAGAAGCCACCAAAAATGGAGCCGGCTGTCCCCGCTGCATTTTGATACGGCTTTAGAGCATGACTTAAAACATTTGGGATAATCAAACCTATCCCAAAAAATATCAAAAATAACGTCAAAATAGCTGTCAGAACCCCTATATTTGACTGAAAACTCCCTGTTAAAACAATTGAAGTGAACATCAACCCCCCAAGTAGTACAAAAAGAGACCCACACCAGATGATGGCTTTTGCAGAAAAGCGGCTGCTTTGCATGTATGAGACACGCGCTGCAAGAACTGTAGCTCCTGCAATGAGCAAGCCAAAACAACCATAAAATTTGGGCTGCATTCCTAATTGGTCGATAAAAATAAAAGGAGCTTCCTGATAAAACCCAAATAAAATGCCATTTGTCGATGCTATCAACAATACATAACCCCATAATTGACGAGATGTAACCATAGAAAAAAATAGGTCACTTAATTGACCTTTGGATAATCTTAAAACATGCCGTGGGCTCGTCTCTCTTAAGAAAAAAAGTGTCCAAAAAAACAAAATAATGGCTAGAATCGCAAGCGCCCAAAAATTAGCTCGCCATCCAAAAAAATCACTGATAAATCCCCCGAGCAATGGACCAATAGCCGGCGAAAAGGCTAATGCCCCGGACATCACTGAAAAAAGCTTTGTCCTTTCTGCACCCTCATAGGAATCTCGCAATATCGTTTGTGTAATCACCGACCCAACGCTTGCTCCTAGACCCTGAAAAAAACGCCATGCCAAAAGGGCCTCTATACTTCCGGCATTTGCACATTTAAAAGTCGCTATCCCATAGACAAAAAGACCGATTAACATGACACATTTACGCCCCAAAAAATCAGATATTGCCCCCCACAGCGTGACGCCAAGAGCAAATCCAATAAAGTAGATAGCAAGGGTCATTTCGACCATATAAGCGCTAGTAATTAATCCACTTGCAACTTTCGGCAGTGCTGGAGTGTAGATAGTTTCGCTGATCTGCGGAAATCCAACTAATGCAATAAGTAATCCTACTGAAATCTTCTTTTTGTTGTTCATCACTGCTTCATCCTTAAAAAATAGTTAATAGTCTCTATTGTAAATAAATGACGATTTATTTAGAATACGGCTATAAGTAAACATTTCGTAACTTTTGGTTAACAATGCAAAACCTCTCTCAATTGAAAACATTTGTTCTCACATCAAAACTTGGCAGCCTAGCAGCTGTTGCTCGAACCTTAAAGATTTCACCTGCAGCAGTAAGCAAACAGCTCACAAAACTTGAAGACGAACTTGGAATCCAGCTTTTAATCCGTACAACAAGACGGCTTCAGCTTACAGAGATCGGAATGAATTATTACCAACAGGCCTTAAGAATTATGGAAGAAGTTGATGCTGCCTCTACCTTGATTTCCGAGGGGAAAGCTGTTCCATTCGGAAACTTAAAAATTGTCAGCGGTAGGCATTTTGCTGCCTCATATATTGTCCCTCATATAAAAGAATTTCTCCTGAAATATCCTCAAATAGAATTGAATCTTGAGCTTGCAGAACGAATTCCTGATTTAAATTTAGAGGGAATTGATGTGTTGATTGGCATGAGCATTTCTGCAAACGAAGAAGCCATCCAAAAAAGAATTGCCACGACCTCCTATTCTTTTTGCGCATCGCCTGAATATTTAAAACTATTTGGAATACCTAAAAAACCAGAAGATCTAAAAAATCACCGATACATTACTCATAGCATGAGAAAGCCGGATGACGAATTGCAGTTTGATGGAAAAGGAACTATTGCACTTACTCCTTATATCAGAGTAAACGATTCGCAAACTATGCTGGATTTTGCTCTCGAGGGTTTGGGGATTGTCAAACTTCATCGCTATGTGGTGAAAAAACATCTGGAAGATGGCTCATTGCAAGAAATATTGGCTTCGTATAACAAAAATGAAATCCCTATTTATGTGGCATATCCTGAGCGCCGTTTTATTGCTTCAAAAGTGCGTTGTTTTATTGATTTTATTATTGAAAAAATCGATTCGGATTGACTACATCACAATAACTCACAATTTTAGTAAGCGCCGTGCAGTTAACCCTGTTCCAATAATAGCCGAAACTACCATCAAGCGACTTAAATCCCGTACAGCCTGTTGTAAAGCGGTCTTACCTAATTCTTTATGAAGTACATACTGTTTTGGTGATAAAAAAGGGCATGCAAGAAGTTGACCTACACCAATAATAATATTAAGAATACCTTTAAATTCGCTTACACCTATGACATAAGGTCTTGGCTGTCTAATTTCCCTTGCAAATTGACGAAATTTTGCTAGATAGCCGTTTGAATTATCTGTGACGATAGAACTCATAATCTCTCCGATTTTAAAAATTAATAATTTATAAAATTAGTATTAAAATCAACATAAAAAATGACTCAAGCTTTCGCGTAAGGCTAAAAAAAGCGCTTATTCTTAATGTCCGATGTGAATTATATATTGAACTTCTTGCGTTATTAAAATTTTCCTGTATAATAAGCCTTCTCTTAGTGATGAGAACGACCGTAGAAAAAATATCCCGTGCAATAAAACAACTGATTGTACCATCAAAAAGATTAAAATCCAAAAGTCATGTTTGCATGGCTCTATTAATTCAAGGAGTCCTCTATTACTGCTATAACCAGTCAAAGACCAAACACCGCTTCATGCTCTACTGTTGAATCATTCGGTACATGGATTGGAAAGAAAATCACATCAAATCCGAAGGGAATAGATTTCATCGCACAAGCAATAGTAAGCTTTATACGTGGATTTTTTTGTTTTCCAATTGTTTTACTTTGTAATAGAGCTATAAGACGTTTTGTTATGAGCGGCAACGAAATAAAAGTGGCAGATATGATATGCCCTGAAGCATTAATGAAGGAAGTTGCTACCTTTTCGTTGGCAAGAAGAAATTTAGCTTTTTTTGCTGCCCTACCTGCTTTCATAGTGATTATAATACCCACTACAGAGGAGTTTATCTTCAGATACCTCCTACAAGAGACTTTTCTAAAGAAAAAAATACTTAAGTTTTTAGAATTTAAGAATCCTGAAGTAGCAGAATTTTGGAATTCTAAAAAAGGCGCATGCATTCGTGTGGTTATGTCGACATTAGCCTTCGCACTTGCTCATAAAAAACCATTAAAAATAATCCCATTGAGCTTTGCGGCATCTGTTCTTCAAGAAAAATATGGTATTGTTGCCGCAACTTCGCTGCACTGTACAAATAACTTTTGTAGCTATATAGAATTGATTCCATTTTTTCGTCGTTGCTATTTGCCCTCATAAAAATAATAACTTCTGTCATGACAACTTTTATGGTTGACCATAAATATAGATTTAAATTAAAACGTGAATTTTAAATAAATTTTCTACAAGGATTATCTTATGATCTCACGTTTGTTCCTTTACCTTATAGTAGGAGCCCTGCCTATCACCTCAATTCAAGCAGATTTGAGTGTTGAAAATCTTCAAAATCAGTCAGAAGGATTTTCTTTTGCAGATAAAGAGGCATCCTGCAATGACTGCGGCGCAAGGCGCGGTCAAAGAGGCCCTACAGGGTCTACCGGAGCTACCGGCCTTGTCGGTCCGACAGGATCTTCAGGAGGTCTGCTAGGACCTACCGGCATTACAGGAATTACTGGAACAACAGGAGTTACTGGAACAACAGGCATTACTGGAACAACAGGCGTTACTGGAACAGGCGTTACTGGAACAACAGGCGTTACTGGAACAACAGGCGTTACTGGAACAACAGGCGTTACTGGAGTAACTGGTAATGTTGGAGGAATTATCGGTTTTGCTGATTTTTTTGCTCTGATGCCACCAGATAATGCAGCAACAGTTGCCGTGGGATCGGCTGTAGATTTTCCTCAAAATGGCCCCTCAGATGGAGCTATAATCACTCGCCTAACAGCAGACACGTTTAATCTACTTAATATTGGTACCTATGAAATTAATTGGCAAGTAAGTGTAGATGAAGCTGGACAGTTAATGATTCGGTTAAATGGAGTTGAACAGGCGCCGACTGTAGTTGGACGAGCAACAGGAACAAGTCAAATTGTCGGTCTTTGTTTAATTGAAACATCCAGCATTAACAATGTTTTAGAAATTATTAATCCCTCAGGGAACAGCACTGCTCTAACTATTACGCCACTTGCTGGTGGAACACACTCTGTTTCAGCACATTTAGTTATAAAGCAAATTCAGTAACATCGGTAAATTTAAAAATGGGCCTTTATATAGGAAAATACATATGACATATTCTTTCAAAAAAAATTATGCAATCCTAATGGGTTTGCTAATGTTGCTATCTGTAACTAGTATGAGTTATGCTAGTTATGATAATTTATCCAATCCGAGTTCTTCAGTTCTTTGTGATGAGCTTCAAAGTGATTCTATTTGCTGCGAACCCGCATGCTGTACACCTTGCGGTGATTGGATTGTAACCGCTGATTTTTTATATTGGAGAGCCCTTCAAAATGGGCTTGAATGCGGATGTGCCCCTGAAATAAAAGATAACTGGGGCCCTGGCTATCGTATCGGTTTGGAATATGATACGGCTTGTAATGAGTGGAATATCGGCACTTATTGGACTCATTTTCATAATGATTATAAACACAAAAGACATGAAGACAATTTTACACATTGGAATTTAAAATACGATACAATCGACGTTTTAGTCGGTTATGATATATCCAATAATTCTTGTTTTAACTACGCACCCTATATTGGTTTACGTGGAGCGCGAGTAAATGAGACCCTAAAAGCTCATTTTGATGATTGCAATTGCTATAGCACTCTTGCGACCTCTGAAACAGATCAAAATCATAAACAGAAGTTTTATGGAATTGGTCCTACAATCGGTATCAATGCTGATTATAGTCTTGGATGCGGCTTTAGTCTGTATGGAAGTGTTGGGGCTGGTATGTTGTATGGAAACTTTAAGATAAATGTTCATGATTTTGAAACGATTCCTGATCCGACAGATGACGGCGCTTGCTGTGTCAATAAAAGCATTCATGCATGTCAAGCCTTTATCGATCTTGCCTTAGGCGTCGAATGGGAACACTGTTTTTGCAATAACATGGAGCTCACCACAAGGCTTGGTGTAGAACATCACAGATATTTTAATCAAAATCGGATCGGAGGTTATGGTGATCTGATTTTTGATGGTGTTACGCTCTCTTTTGGACTTAAGTTCTAATTAAAACTTGCGAGGAATAACAATTGTGATTACTCCTTGGCTGATGCCAAAGGAGTAATCACCTTAATATTTTCAAAAATTATTTGATTTGAGTTTCTTTTAAATAAATTTCTAAAAGAGCTTTAACATTGTTTAAACATTTCATTAAATCTACAGATTCGCTGGATTGAGAATTATGGTCAGGGTGTAGAACAACAGCAAATTTTTTATAAGAAGTATTTAATTGCTCTAGATTAAAATCGTTTTCCAATCCCATCAGGGTAAAAGGGTTTATTTTATCAACAATATAAGATTTAAAACGCCTGTAATCAGAAGATGGATGAGTATTCCCGGCGTTAAAATTAAACTTCTCTAAATCGGAATCCCACAAATCAAAAAGAGTTCTATCATTCTCATTATCCTCTACGTGAGGTAGTTCAAAACTTTGTTCCTTATTAGATTTGTATTCATGCCATTTCTGCTGCCAAGAATTATATAAATCATTCATCGATTTTTGATGCTTAATTTTTTCTTGACGAAACGGGTCGTTAAAACAAATGCCGTTATTATCAGTCAGTTTATATGTACTGTAGATAGTGTAGGGTTTGGTTCCTAAAGTATTTTTAAGTTTTGCATATAGGAAAAGCCCCGATAAATTAAACCCGGCAAAACCTAGTAGAATCAATTCTTTTTTGCTGGAATAGCTTGGATTTGAAGTAAACTTGCAAGCAAAATCAAGTCCGAACAATCCTGCCTGAATAACCGAAAGCGCAACGATATTTGCGGTCATTATAGAAAAGTGCTGTGTCACTGAAGTAATGATTTTTTCTTTTAAATGAAGATTCTCATTTGATTTATTGTATATTAAGAAAATTTTTTGACCTAAAATATGAACCGCATCACCAAGTAAACTGATAGGCGTTAAACAAAAAGCTATCGGAGTATAAATGCTTATTCCTCCGACTAAAATCAGAGTTTTAGCAAGGAGTTGTAATCCTGATGTAGAATCCTTTTTAATTTCACAAACATCTTTATTAAGCTCATGTAAATAAATAAAAGGTTTTTCTATATTTTGATAAAAAGATGTAAAATTTTGAGAAAAAATAGTCATAAAATATCCATAATTATATATATATGTGCAACATAATAACATATAAATGAATAATACGCAAGTATTATTAATATAATATTAATTATACATTATTCATAGAATTATATATTTTTATTTCCAAAAAAAATGAAAGTAGAAAATTTCAATAAAAACTAAAAGCAACCCAAACAAAAATCCATTCAATAGTGAAGAATGAATCAAAAAAGAGGTATGTCAGGTTTTTAAACCCATCATACCCAAAAATTCAGGGTTAAAAACTGTCATACTGTCAAACTTAGAATCCCTGTATGATAAAGCCAATTTGCTCCCTATAGAGATTTTTAACGATTACGCGAAGCCAAATTTTAGTCGATTGCAAAAAATACTGCTAATAAGACTTATCAACATTATCTGGACTTTGAAGTTAAGAGGTGCTACTTATAGGACAATGATAAACAAAATTAATGGAAATATCCCATAACATAAGGTTTTTAAAAGTAAAATAATGAAAGCGCTTGTATATCATGGACTTGGAAAAATTAATCTTGAAGATAAACCCCATCCTAAAATAAAAGATCCAACTGACTGCATAGTGAAAATAACGACTACAACCATTTGTGGAACAGATCTTCATATTATTAAAAGATGTTTTAAAAGCTTATGCAATATTTGCTAATGCGGCAAATCAACTTACTTTGAAAGTCATTTTAAAAAACAGGTGAAAGTGTTGCTATGACAGATCAGAAAGAAGTAAAAGCAGAAGAGGTGAATTCCTTTAATTTACAACCCTATATTGCTATCTTAGCAATTGTTGGCATAACGATACATCTTATCCTTAGATTTTTAATTCCCGATCTTCAAGCTTATTCTGTATATCCCCTCTATATCACGCTTGGCTTTGGAGGCATTCCACTTGTTTTTGCTCTTATACACAAATTGCTTGCTTTTGATTTTGGCTCTGATTTGCTGGCAGGTATTTCTATTATTGCCTCCGTTCTTCTTGGAGAATATCTGGCAGGATCATTAGTTGTTTTGATGTTATCTGGAGGGCAGTCTCTAGAAAACTTCGCAATAAGGTATGCCTCCAAAATATTAGAAGCTCTTGCTAAAAGAGCGCCAACAATTGCTCATCGAAAAATAAATGCATCCATGGAGGATATTTCTACTGAAAAAATCAACATCGGAGATCACATTTTGATATTTCCTCATGAAATCTGTCCTGTCGATGGTGAAGTCATCGAAGGAAACGGGGTAATGGATGAAGCGTATTTGACGGGAGAGCCTTTTCTTATTCGTAAAGCTCCAGGCTCTGAAGTACTTTCAGGCTCAATTAATGGAGATTCATCATTTTCAATCAAAGCTAATAAATTAGCTATAGATTCCAGATATGCAAAAATCATGAAGGTGATGCTCGAATCTGAACAAAAACGCCCCCACATGAGAAGGCTTGCCGATCAGTTAGGAGCGTGGTATACACCTATTGCGTTATTGATTGCGAGCCTCGCTTGGATATTGAGCCACGATCCTATACGTTTTTTGGCAGTCCTGGTTATCGCAACCCCATGTCCGCTTTTGATTGGAATCCCAGTCGCTATTATCGGATCTATTTCATTATGTGCAAGTCGCGGGATTTTAATCAAAAATCCGATTGTCTTAGAGCAGCTAGACCAATGCAAAACAATGATTTTTGACAAAACGGGAACTCTGACATATGGTAAACCTACCCTAACAGATCAAACCCTTTTCACTCCTTTTATTGCAAAAGAAACTCTAAAGCTTGTAGCTAGCATTGAGAGATACTCCAAGCATCCATTATCCGGGGCAATACTTGAAAAAGCCGCCGATGAAGGAATCGAATTGGTTGATGCCAAACAAATTAGCGAGCCCAAGGGACAGGGACTTCAAGGATTAATTGAGGGCCATGAAGTCATTGTTACAAGTAGAAAACAGCTTGAGAAATTTGGATTAGCAGACAAGGCAGCGCTTTTACCAGAAGGTGCAGGTCTTGAGTGCGTTATCCTTATAGATCGTAAATTGGCAGCTCATTTCCGCTTCCGCGATGCCCCAAGAGCTGATAGCACGTCTTTTATTCAGCATTTATTTCCAAAACATGATTTTAAAAAAGTGATGATTGTTTCTGGAGATCGACCAGAAGAAGTGAAGTATTTGGCTGATTTGGTTGGGATTTCGGAGGTCTATGGCGGAAAAAGCCCCGAAGATAAAGTTGCAATTGTCACTAAAGAAACAGAAAAAGCAAAAACAGCCTATTTGGGAGATGGAATTAACGATGCTCCTGCTTTAATAGCAGCTACAGTTGGAATTGCGTTTGGTAAGAATAGTGATATTACGGCAGAGGCCGCAGGGGCAGTAGTAATGGACAGCTCCTTAGAAAAAGTTGACGAATTTCTCCACATCAGCAGACGAATGAGAACAATCGCCCTGCAAAGTGCACTTGGTGGGATGATTCTTTCAATACTAGGAATGGGATTTGCTGCTTTTGGCTTTCTTACTCCGGTCCTTGGAGCTATCATCCAAGAAGTAATTGATGTTTTAGCCATTTTAAATTCTCTTAGGACTATTTGGAAGCCTAAATTATTATCGGATATGCCGCCAATTCAATCCTTTACGACTATACCTAAGTGATAAAAAGGGATAAAAGCATGAGCCCAAATGAAGGTAAATATTTTGCAGCTTTTTTGGAATTTTTTTCACCATAGGGTTTAATTAGCCCATCACTAGGGTGTTAATTTTGTGTGTTTTTTCTTCATAAAAATCACATCAAATTAAGTC
>JBEPVN010000054.1:0-15622 GCA_041691015.1 Parachlamydiaceae bacterium
TTTGCTCGCTGATTAACTGTTTTTCAAGTGTCTCAAGGCGTAAGACCGTCTCTTCCCTTTTTTGAATAGCTATTTGCAGCTCTTCTGCTAAAAGTTGCTTGGATTCTACTTCTTCCTTGATGCGGTTTTGCTCGCTGATTAACTGTTTTTCAAGTGTCTCAAGGCGTAAGACCGTCTCTTCTCGTTTCTGAATGGCTATTTGCAATTCTTCATTTAATTCTTCGACTAAAGAGTTATCCGGGACAACTTGCTTGTTGCCAATACTCTCGATTTCTTTTGCTTTTTCATAGAGTTTAGTTTCAAGTTCATGCTCTCGATATTCGACTTCCTTTAAAGTTTGCCCGAGGAGTTCTTTTTCTTGTTTTAAACTTGCAAGTTCTGATTGGAGTTCTGGTAGAGTTGCTAATTCTTGAGTTTTTTGATGAAGGTCGATTTGAATACGAAAAAGAAGACTTTCCAGACGCCCGCGCTCTCTTGAAAGAATTTCGTTTGTGCTCTTAAGCTCTTCATAGGCGTCATGATCAAAGGCTGCATTATTAGAAGGGTAACCCTCTTTTGGCTTTGACTCTAATAAGAGTTGTTTCTCCAATAATTCTTGAATTTGGGTTTTTGCTTCATGCAATTTTTCTTCAGCAGAAGATAGTAGCTGTTGCTTTTCGAAAAACTCTTCCAATAACTTCTCGTGCTGCCGATTTGATTTTGAACTTTCAGACTTCACAGTATTTACAAGTTCTTCATAAGAGATGATTTGTGAAGTTTTTTGATTGATTTCTTGTTTTAAACTTACTAAATGCAATTCCTGTTCTTCGATATTTTTTTTAAGTTCATTAATTTCTAATACTGCCTGCGGCTCAGAGCTTATCTCATCCTTAGATTCAAAATTGCCCTCCAAGGGGTGTAAAAGACTTTCCACTTCCTGCAAGCTAAGCGCCGTAATGACAAAGCCCATGACAATGGAGAGATTCATGCCAAGATGCCAAAGATGCTCATTTGGATTGATGTCGCTAAAATTGTAAAGATAAAGAACAAGGATCGAACCAAACGATAAAACAGCCCCTTGGATTTTCCATTTCCAGGATGCCAAAAGCCCGATGATGGTAGCCATGGATAAGTAAATGGCTTGTGAGGGAGATTTTATCAAAATGACAAATAGGGTGATGAGTGCAACCAAAGGACCGATCAGCCCCCAAAATTGTACCTGAAATGCAAGTTTTCCGTGTGCCGTGTTCACTTTAAATTACCCTTTTTTTTTTAACCTTATATTACAAATTTTATTACAAACCTCTAGAGGCTACAAAATAACTGATTTGTAATATCGATTCAAGAGGATAACAATTTAAAATTCACTTTCATCCATAATATCTTTTGCGCCCTGCAAAAGATAAGAGGCTAAAGCCGCATCACCCTCATAAGACATCTCTACTTCGATTTCTCCATCATCTGATGGCTCATCGCATGTGATTAAAACATAACAAGCATGATTTTTCGCCAAAGTTTTTTTAATGCGCTCCTGTTCATCACGCTTCATTCAAACCTCTAAATACAAAAAAAAACAGTTCCATAAGCCATTCCAAAGTGGATTTTAAACTAATTAGCGTCACATTACCCTATCGGCAATTATAAATAAAGTTAAATTCGTTTACCTTGTCATTTGCTCATAAAAGGAACTTTCATAATTGCTTGGTCTCTGCTGGACAGGTTCTCTTTCGATTGGCACGCGGATAACGCTGTTTTCATAACTTGGCGGCATTCTGTATTTTATACAAACTTCTTCTTCCTGTTCGGTACAAACATCATCTGTACAATCACATGGCGTACTCGCATTTATTGCAAAGCTTGTAAACATTGCAAATTGCAAAATCAAAAATAATTGTTTTGTCATATTATCCCTTTTATTTCAAAAGACAGTAAAGAAATAACGTATCTCTAAAAAAAAAGATAGTGTAGGCTCCAAGTGTCTTGTAAGTTTTTTAAGTTCTTGATAGCATCATATCTAATTTCTCCGAAACAGGAAACCTTTAGTTAATGGACCAAATTTACGGCTATATCGATAAGATCACTTTTCAAAATCCCGAAAATGGCTATACAATAGCCAAATTAAAGATAACGCGCCAAAAGGAAGTTGTTTGCATTGTAGGAAACTTACCCAGCATACAGCCCGGAGAAACAATCCGCTGCTTTGGGCAATGGAAGCGCCATCTCATCCATGGCAATCAGTTTATTGTCGATCATTACCGCACAGAAGCTCCATCTGACATTGTCGGCATTACAAAATACTTAGGCTCTGGCCTGATCAAAGGGATTGGTCCTGTCTATGCGACAAGGATTGTTGAAAAATTTGGGACAGACACTCTTAATATCATCGATAGCAATCCAGACGAACTTATCGAAATTGCAGGTCTTGGAAAAAAAAGACTCGATCGGATCAAAATTGCTTGGGTCGATCAAAAAGTCATCCGCGATGTGATCCTATTTTTGCAGGCAAACAAGGTAAGTCCAACATACGCTCAAAAAATTTTTAAGACTTATGGCGAAAGAAGCATTCAAAAAATCAAAGAAAATCCTTTTAACTTAGCGCGCGATATTTTTGGCATAGGTTTTAAGACAGCAGACAGCATCGCAGAAAAAATGGGTATTGAAAAACATGCCCCGCAGCGCATAGATTCCGGCATTGAATATGCATTGTCTGAGCTCTCAAGTAATGGCCACGTCTGCTATCCTGTGCAGGAATTTTTTCATGAAGCTGAAATAATGCTTGAGGTAAAACAAAATTTGATCGAAGAGAGAATCAGTTTCTTAAAAGAAGAGACCAGAATCGAACTTTTTGATCTGATCTACGGCAATGCAAAAGTCAATTTTATCTGGATCAAACCTTTATTTTTAGCAGAAGTCGGCATCGCAAAAGAAATTAAACGCTTAAAAAAAGCGCCTTGTTTTTTAAGAGATATCGACATGGAAAAAGCTTTGGAATGGGTGCAAGCCCACTTAAACATCGAACTTGCCAAAAACCAAAAAATTGCCGTATCAAACTCCCTAAAAGAAAAGCTCCAAATCATTACGGGAGGTCCAGGAACTGGCAAGAGCACCATTACGAACGCAATTTTATCGATCTCATCCAAATTAACAGATAAGATATTTCTTGCCGCCCCGACAGGACGCGCCGCTAAGCGAATGAGCGAGATCACCGGTAAAAAAGCGTATACGATCCACGGCTTGCTTGAATTTGATTTTAAGGCAGGCGGCTTTAAAAAAAATCGCAAGACACCGCTTGAGTGCGATTTGATCATTGTAGATGAGGCAAGTATGATAGATACCTTACTAATGAACAGCTTACTAAAAGCAATACCGGACCATGCGCGCTTGATTCTTGTTGGCGATATCAATCAACTTCCAAGCGTAGGTCCAGGAAATGTTTTAAAAGACATGATAGCCTCAAAATGTCTGCCGGTTGTCATGCTGACTGAGATTTTTAGACAAGCAGCCGGCTCAAAAATCATCACAAACGCCCACAAAATAAACCAGGGCGATTTTCCGGATATACGAAATTTTAATGAAAGCGATTTTTTCTTTTTAGAAGCTGAGACCCCAGATGATGTTTTAAAAAATATCATACAGCTTGTTTCGATCAGGCTTCCAAGAAAATATAATTTTCATCCGCTTAACGATATTCAAGTTCTAGCTCCGATGCGGAAGGGCATTATCGGAACTGAAAATCTAAATATAGTCTTGCAAGAGACTTTAAATTGTAACCCGGAACCGATTTATAGGTCGGGTAAAAAATTTGCGGTAGGCGACAAAGTCATGCAAATCCGCAATGATTATAAAAGGGAAGTCTTTAACGGCGATATCGGGATTATAGCCAGTATTGATGTCTCAGATAGCCAAATGATTGTCACAATTGATGGAAGGGATGTGGTTTATGAATTTTCAGACTTGGAGGAACTTGTCTTAGCATATGCTGTTTCCATACATAAGTATCAGGGAAGCGAGTGCCCATGCGTCATCATTCCTGTCCATACAACACATTTTAAGCTCCTTTACCGCAATCTTTTATACACCGGTGTCACAAGGGGTAAAAAACTTGTTGTTTTAGTAGGCACCAAAAAAGCTATCGCCATTGCCGTTAAAAACGATGAAGTTAAAAAAAGATTTACCGGACTTAAACAAGCGCTTATAGAGATCAACCAATAAGATGAAAAACCTGAAATCACTCATACTTGCTTTAATTGCCCTACTCATGATGGCATCTCTTAAAATTTGCTCTTCATCATTGCATCATGTAGATATCCCAGAAGATGGCTCCCCTGCTTTGATATTTTCTACAGAAACTTTACATGATGTGCAAAAGTCCTACATTGCAGCAATCAAGGAAGCTAAAAAATCGATCCTCATCTTGGTCTATACAATTACAGATGCCCAAGTGATACGCGCTTTAAGAGAAAGAAGCGAAGAGGGAATAGACATTACAATCATTTGTCATGAAGATATTTCTTATGCTATCGAAAAAAGAGTCGGAAATAAGGTCAAGGTCTTAAAACGTTTTGGTAAAGGACTCATGCATTTAAAAATCATGGTAATTGATGGCAAAACAAGTTTTATAGGTTCTGCGAATTTAACATCTGCTTCTTTAAAAATGTACGGCAATTTAGTCACAGCCTTTGATAGCGAAGCGCTCTCTGCCTACCTTACAGAAAAAGCGTTGACAATAGGCAAATACCAAAATAGCCAATTTTTTCAAAACCGTCATTTTATGATCGGGGGTCAACTTGTCGAATTCTTCTTTTTACCAGACGACAAAGACGCATCTGTACGAATCAAGAATTTGATCCGTGAGGCTACACAAACAATACGCGTTGCCATGTTTACTTTTACAAGGGAAGATTTTGCAAAAGAGCTCATCGCTGCAAGCCTAAAAGGGGTAATGGTCGAAGTATTCTTAGATAATTCATCCTCAAAGGGTTCTAGCATTTCAGTGTTTGATCTATTGAAAAAATCACAAGTTTTGCTTAAATTGAACAAGGGGCCGGAACTTTTGCACTATAAATTTGCTTTTATCGATGGAAAAACACTTATTAATGGCTCTGCTAATTGGACAAAAAATGCATTTAACACAAATGACGATTGCTTTGTTGTCATCCACGATTTAAACGCAATGCAGCAAAACGAGATGGAAAATCTATGGAAGGCAATCCGTCAAAACAGCATAGGAATTTAAAATGAAAATAGCGCTCATAGGTTATGGTAAAATGGGACAATTGATTGAGGAAATAGCTTGCGGGCTTAACCACGAAATTGTCGCAAAAATAGATCCTCATTTGGAACTTAAGGAAATTACTGAAAAAACCCTTAATCAAGCAGATGTCTGCATCGATTTTAGCAAGCCTGCTTGTTTTATTGAAAACCTCAAAAAATTAGCATTATTAAAAAAACAAGTAGTTGCCGGAACAACTGGCTGGTATGACCAAATGGATCTCGTAAAAACCCTTGTAAATGATTCCGGCATTGGATTTATCTATGCCTCCAATTTTTCAATAGGCGTTAATATCTTCTTAAAAATTGTGGAAGATGCAACCAAAACCTTTAATCAGTTCCTCTCATATGATGCTTCCGGCTTTGAAATCCATCACAAAAATAAAAAAGACAGTCCGTCCGGAACCGCAAAATCTGTAGCTTCTGTAATTCTTGATAAGCTCGACCGTAAAAATAACATTGTCTATGATATTGTCGATCGCAAAATTAAAGATGATGAGCTCCATTATGCCTCCATTAGGGCAGGTGCAAATCCAGGGCAGCACAGCGTGATTTTTGACTCTGAGGAAGACACGATTACTCTTGTCCATCAAGCGCGAAATAGAACAGGCTTTGCAAAAGGCGCTCTAATTGCTGCTGAATTTCTTCAGCATAAAAAAGGGTTTTATACAATTAACGATTTAATGTAAGGAAATGTAGTTTATGCACAAAATAAAAGGCGTTCATACCGCATTAGTCACCCCTTTTAATGAAGATTTTACTTTAAATGAAGAAGCGCTCCGTGAAAACATCCGCTTTCAGCTCAAAGCCAAAATTGACGGTCTTGTTATCTTAGGGACTACCGGAGAGACTCCAACCTTAAAGAGCGATGAAAAAAAACGGATCATTGATATTACGCTTGATGAAACAAAAGATTCCCCTATTATTCTTACAATAGGAACAGGCTGCTACTCAACAGAAAGCACAATTGAAAATACCCTTTATGCCAAAACACGGGGAGCAGATGCTGCACTTGTTGTAACGCCCTATTATAACAAACCGACACAGCAGGGCCTCTACTACCATTTTAAGGCAGTCGCAGAAGCTTCCCTCTTTCCCATAATCGTCTATAATATTTCCGGAAGAACGGGTCAAAACCTCCAAACAGAAACATTAAAAAAATTAAGTCTTATTGAAAACATTATTGGCGTTAAGGAAGCTTCCGGAAATGTCTTACAAATGATGGATGTTTACAAAGATATTGTCTTAAACAGACCTGATTTTTGTTTGCTTTCTGGCGATGATGCCCTCACTTTACCTCTTTATGCTTTGGGGGGATGCGGCGTAATTTCTGTTGTCAGTAACTTGCTTCCAGAAGCTGTCAAAGCACTCTCTGATGCGCTTTTTATCCAAGATTTTGAAGAAGCAAGAAAAATTCATAATGAGCTGCTCCCTTTGTTCAAAGGAGCTTTTATCGAGACAAATCCGATACCTATTAAAGCTGCCATGAACCATTTTGGGATGCAGTCTGGGCCTTGCAGATTGCCCTTATGCGAACTATTACCAGAAAATGCAGAGCATTTGATGCAGTTGTTAAAGAAGTATGAGACTCATTTTGTTACAATTTGAAGTTCTCCCTTAAAAATATATATAATTTATTATTGGAGAATTAATTCCATGGTGAAACGCAATCCAAACCTTGCCAAATTAAACGCAGGCTACCTCTTTCCTGAAATTTTTAGGAGAAAACAAGCATTTCTGCAAAAAAATCCGCAAGCCAAAATTTTAAGTCTTGGTATCGGCGATACAACAGAACATCTCTCAAAACATATCACTGATGAACTTGTATCATTTTCAAGCGGGCTTGGAACAAAAAAAGGTTTCTCAGGGTATGGTCCAGAACAAGGTCTTTTTGAGTTACGTAACAAAATTGCGGAGAGATTTTATTCCTCAACAATTTCTCCGGATGAAATTTTTATTTCTGACGGCGCAAAATGCGATATTGGAAGATTGCAGACATTGTTTGGAAAAGATGTCACAATAAGCGTACAAGACCCCTCTTACCCAGCCTATGTCGATACAGGTGTTATCATGGGACAAACCGGAAATTACGACAAAGAAACAAATCAGTACGAAAAAATAACCTATCTAAAATGTACTCCTGACAATAATTTTTTTCCTGATTTAACAAACGCTACAAGGACTGACCTCATCTACTTTTGCTCCCCTAATAATCCGACAAGTGCTGTCGCGACAAAAGATGAGTTAAAAAAACTTGTGGATTTTGCCAAAAAAAACCAATCAATTATCATTTTTGATGCAGCTTACGCGCCCTATATACAGGATCCAAGTCTGCCAAAATCCATTTATGAGATAGAGGGAGCAAGAGATGTTGCTATCGAAATCGGCTCTTTTTCTAAAATCGCAGGGTTTACAGGCGTTCGTACGGGATGGACTGTTATTCCAAAAGAGTTAAAGTATGATGATGGACATTTGGTGAAAAATGATTGGAACAGACTGATCTCCACTTTTTTTAACGGAGCATCCAATATTGCAATGCATGGGGCGCTTCATGCTTTAGGCGATGAAGGCATGCTCGAAATGCGTGAAATGATGGATTTTTATCTGGAGAATGCGCGCCTTGTGCGGCAAACTCTGCATGAGCTCCAAATAAAAACATATGGAAAGGAAACGCCCTATACCTGGGCAGAATTTCCAAATCAAAATTCTTGGGATGTTTTTGAACATCTTTTAGAAAAAGCGCATATCATCACAACGCCAGGAATTGGTTTTGGTCCTGCCGGTAACGGTTTTATCCGCTTTAGTGCCTACGGGCATAGGGAAGATATTTTGGAGGCGTGCCAAAGACTAAAAGAGCTTTACAGCGCAAAATAGTCTGCCATCAAAGGTCGAAGTGAAAGATGTCCATCCACAAGGAGCTTAAAGCAAAAGTTGCAAATGCGATCGGACCGTAGGGAGAATAATGCCCGACATAAAGCGTATAGGCAGAAACTGCAAGTAACAAAAGAGGCGGCAGCAATTTCCAGGCTTCAAATTTGCGGTTTCTCATAAAGATGGAAATAATGGCAAAAGCTATCCCCAAAAGCCAACTCCAAGAACCCAAAAGGCTAAAAAATGAACCGCTTCCCCCAATAATTGAATCTGTATAAAGAGCTTGGCTGACTTTTCTTATGGTTTCGATGTCGACTGTTGGATCGCGCTCAGGAATCCCTAAAATAAAACCGACCCCGATTCCAGCTGTTGAATCAAACACTAGATAAGAAATCGCAAAAAGCCAAATAAAGAATTTTGAGATCACACCTACAAATGAATTGTCATGAAGCGTAAGGTAAATACCTGCCACTGCCACAATCCCAAATAAAAAGGATTGAATAATGTGTAAATGTGTCCACCAGTTGGACATATGACTCAAACCTTGATAAACATTTTTTGAAAAACCAGACGGATGGTTCCATTCCAGTATGACAAGTAAAACCGGGGCCACAATCATAATAAGGCGACGCACCCAATCGAAAAATGTTTGGTTCATTGTATTTTCCTTTTTAAAGCTTTTTTTCTTCTTATCACAAAATTAATTAAAGAAATATTTAAAATTTATGTTGCTTATATATAGACATTTAATGCAAAATCTTTAATGTATAAACCCTTTAATAACCTTAAAAAAGGATACAAAATGAAATTAAAAACAGCTCGCAATTTAATTGTTCTAGCTTTTTTGTTCATCTTTACAGCAAATTTTAGCTTGGAAGCAAGACATTATCACCACCGCTATACCGAAGTTCACGTCGTCAATCAGCAATACTACACTCCCGTCTACACACAATCTCCCTACGTCGTTCAGCAATACTACCAACAACCGGTTTACGCTGTTCAACCAGCACCTGTAGTTGTTTATCAGCAAGCACCTGTCGTCTATCAAGAACGTGTTTACGTCCGCGAAAGATCATGTCCTGGTAAGTCGCTTGTTACATTTGCGCTTGGCTTAGGCATCGGCCTATTAGCTCGCTAATAGCCTTTGCTTTGATTGCTCTAAAACGGTGTATTGTTTTGATTTCCGGTGGTTGTAAACCACCGGCTACCTATGTAAAAACCACTTCGTGGTTAAATGTAACCAAACATCTAAGAAGCATATTAACACGAAAATTGGCATTTCGTGCCTGACCCCTTAAATTTGGACGTCATTATTACATGTCAGTGCTGAAGCTTGTAAGAACGGGCTTTAATTCATGAATTTTGGGTCCGATGATCTCAAACAACTTCTGATCCAGATACACCTGTAGTTCAGGATAATTCTTCTTAAGCCATATCCTAAACTTATACGTTTTGTTAAATAGCTCCTGATCCTGAACAGACTTTTCTTTAAAAGACTCATTCTTCGTAAAATCCCCAACATCAATATGCATCGGTCTGTCATTTAAAATACCTGTATTTTGCATGAGAGTTGGGTCATTATCGCCAATTCCAAGGTTGAATTCAGATAGAATCATTTTAATGATATTATCAATCAAAACTCTCGCATGATCAGTCTTCCAATCCCTCATCTCTTCCTCAATTGTATCTCGCAAAGGAATGGCTCTTTTTTGAATCAAAAACACAAAATTATCCAGGTCAAGAACAGATTTAAATCCCATCCTATCATAAATCGTGAGTTTTGATTTTAGGTCATCTGATTGATTAATATGGATATAAATAAGCGCCGTATCGGATTTTAAATCTTCGTAGGCAATTTTCCAACTTGTAAAAATATACTCTATTTTTTTTTGTTTAATTTCGATGCTTTTATTAAGAGATTTCTGAACTGCCGGAATAAATGAAAAGAACTGAAGAAGTTTTGCAGGTCTTAGGTGTTTAAATTTCAAAAATTTAATAACATACTCCCCATCTTCGCTCAAAAAAGCGTAGGATTGAATGCCTTTTCCAAGATAATAGAAATTTTTTGACAAAATGGAATGGATTAAAGTTTTTTCACTAAAGTCCAAAGGTTTTATATCAAACTTTGGATCTCGTGGAAGATCAGATGTAATTTCAGAGACTGCAAAACCAGCAGTCAGCGCGTAATAGGCTCGTCCTGCCCCATAAAGGAGTAGAAATGCTAAACAAATCCAAACAAATACTTTAAAATAACGATTCTTAAACATAAACGACTATCATATAAAATTTGAGTTTTTATTTCCAAGAAATTTATTTTCAGGTATTATGGCTCTTCTGCCTAAATTACTAAGGAGTAAAGAATGTTAAAAATAGATCTAAAAGGAAAGAAAGCATTTATAGCAGGTATTGGCGATGACCAGGGATATGGATTTGCAATTGCTAAAGCTCTTGCAGAAGCCGGAGCCGAAATTATCATCGGCACATGGACACCTATTGTAAAAATATTTTTAACAAACCTTGAAAACGGAAAGTTTGACGAGTCGAGAAAACTCTCCGACGGCTCATTGATGCAAATCGCAAAAGTTTATCCATTGGACGCCTCATTTGATACACTGGAAGACGTTCCACAAGAAACACGCGAAAACAAACGCTATAAAGATATTCCAGAGTATACTATTTCAGACATTGCAGAAGCAATCAAGCGCGACTTTGGCACGATCGATATTTTGGTCCACTCACTTGCAAATGGTCCTGAAGTTCAAAAACCACTTCTTGAAACATCAAGAAAAGGCTATCTTGCTGCAGTAAGCTCATCTGCCTATTCCTTTGTCAGTCTTCTACAGCATTTGGGGCCTATTATGAATAAAGGGGGAGCAACGCTTTCACTAACATATATTGCGTCAGAAAAAATCATCCCGGGTTATGGCGGCGGCATGAGTTCTGCAAAAGCTGCGCTTGAGAGTGATACACGCACTTTAGCGTATGAAGCAGGACAGAAATGGAATATCCGCGTTAACTGTATCTCAGCTGGACCTTTGGGCAGTCGAGCTGCAAAAGCGATCGGTTTTATCGACAAAATGATTGCCTATTCGTTTGAAAATGCACCCATTTCCAAAGAATTAAGAGCTGAAGAAGTAGGTAACACGGCAGCCTTTTTACTCTCTCCCCTTAGCTCTGCAATTACAGGTAGCTTAATTTATGTCGATAATGGCTTGCACAGCATGGGTGTAAGCACAGACAGCCCAACATTAATTTAAAAAAGGAATTTTAAATGAAAAAAATCTTATTATTGCTTACTCTTCTTACGTCTTCTTTTGCATTTGCTGAAGAAAAACAAGAGGATACTATTTTAGAAAAGGCTAACGAAAAGCGTTATGCTCAAACCTTTCTTCTCCCTATCAATAGCGCGCCAAGAACAAGTTTTCTTGTTAAAATTCCTTCAGGGTTTAAATCTGTGCAAACTTTAACTGAGTTTGAAAAAGGTGTGATGATTGAATATATCCCTCAAAATGAGGATGTGGATCACTGGAGTGAAATCATCACGGTCCATAAATTCATCGGTATGAAATTGCAAGCGACCAAGATTGTCAACGAAGTTAAAAATCAATTAATGTTGAATACAAAAGATAGTAAAATTTTGATCAACGACAAAAAAGGTTCGATCGTTGCTCATTTGCTCATGCAATATACGCATGAAGGTGTTTTAGAAATTTTGAGCGCTTATTATTATTCGGGTCCCTATGATTGTGTCGGTGTACAGTACACCATTAGAGTATCGCCTGGGTTATCCCGAGATGCGGCTCTTAAAAAAATCGCCGATTTTCAAAAAACTGTAGAAATTATTTAGAAATAACTTAAATCTCATCAACGCTGTAACTGAAAAACCCGCAGCGGCAAAACATCAAACTCCAAGTTTTGGAGCTTGATGCGTATGCTGCCTAACGCCTTTAGCTACAAATAAGTTCTACTAATTTTTGAGCAGTAGCTGATTGTGATCAGAATAAGTGGATCTAGCTTTCGCAGGATTAAGCACTTTCTTCGTAAGCGCTATCAGAGCCTCATTTACCTTAACCGATTGCAGATCCCAAAAATCAGGATGATCTTCTTCAATGTTCATTTTAGGATTCATCGCTTTCGTATATTCCTTCTTATAAGAGGATGCAAGCATCTTTCTCCAATAGTCATTCTCGCTCAAAAATTTATGAAAATTATTTTCATCACTGATTGTTGTTGCAACATATTCATAGGCCTCATCGAGATCTTGCTCGGTAATTGAGCTGCTGGCAAAGTAAAGCATTTTCCTAACGTTAATCGGAAGCTGTAGTCTTTCTTTGAGCTTGAGCATAAATCCAAGATGGACTTCGATTTGATCAACATCTGTTAGTGTTTCAATTTTATTTAAGGAGTGCTCTTGTATCAATTGTAAGGCCCAAACTCCTTTTTTTAAAAACAAACTCAATTCCTTTGGATCTCTAATTTGAATAAGCTGTGCAGATATACCAATGTCAACAATTGATAAAGCCATACGATCACCGCAAGTTTCTGAAGCCCCTTCGATAATAATTTCAAAAATATCGCAAAATGGTTTGTTAACTTCAGCAAGTTCCAAATAATCTAAAACGTGATTTAAAAGCCATTTTTTTGTTATTGGTGATCTATGATCGGCGTTAAAGTTTAGTCGATCTAACCAACTTTCAAGAGCCTCCGTTTCTTGGACATTTCGAAATCTTTTATAGGACCTTCCTGTTTGTTCATAAATTGATATTAAAGTTCCTTCAATGGTGCTTAACTCTGTTTCTGTTGAGTGATGTTGTGAAAGAGTCCTATAATTCCAAAACATAGGCCCATAACCCAAGTGTTCATGAATGTCTTGTAACGTTTCATTAGAAAGAGCATGACAGCCATCTAAGTCAATTTCACAATTGTCAGAAAGATTAAAAATTTGCTCAGGCAAAACACTAAAATAATAATTATTATTAAGAGTTAAGCTTCTTAATTTATTCAGTCTACCAATTCCATTTGGTAAGAAAACAAGACGATTATTTTTCAGCGATAGCCATTTTAATTCGTCAAGAAAACAGATTTCTGATGGTAAAAAAGCTATTAAATTATTCTCCAAACGCAAATTTATTAACTCAGAAAGTAATCCAATTTCTGAGGGTAATTCTTCAATTGAATTAGAATCTAAATTTAATTTTGTTAATTTTCTGAGAAATCCAATTTCTGAAGGAATATCTAATAATCCAGAAGATGTTACTGTTAACTCTTTTAGCATAACAAGTGACCCAATTTCTGGAGGTAAAGTTGATAAATGACTTTTTTCCATAATCAGCCGTTCTAGCTTAAGCAGAAATCTAATTTCTGAAGGCAAATCTTCTATTGCAGTATCAAGGAAAATTAACTCCCTTAAATTAGTAAGAGCTCCAATTTTAGGCGTGATACTCGTCATATTAGGGGCTGTTATGTTTAAATAACGTAAATTAGTGAGTAATCTAACTTCTTTAGGTAAAGCCACCAATGCAGAACTCGTAATCGATAACTTTGTTACACATTGAAATTCAGGAAGTTTGAATACATCCGATAATGTTGTAAAGTCGATATCAAAATTAAAACTACATTCTTTTTCTGAAGACGATCTTTGAGATGAATTTAGTTTGGATATATCCCTTTCTAATTCATCTGCGTCTGCTCTGTTCATTCGAGATAAAATTTTTGATAATGCGTTGTTCCTGTGAAGACTGCAATCGTCATCTGACAATTGTTCAAGCGATAACTCTGATCTGCTCATGCTAGGTGAAATTTCACTGACATCATGTTTAAGTAAATCAGTCACATCATGCTCAAGCAAATCAGTCACACGATGCTTAAATAAACTAGTAGAATAATCTGAATAACTACTTTCAGTGTCTGAAGATATTACAATCCGGGGTATATTTTGTTCTAAAATACTAGCTTCTGATCTGCTCATACCAGGTAAAATTTCAGTGATGTTTCTAAAAAAACTAAATAAATTATTAGAATAATTTGAAACAAGCTGACATAAACTTTCAAAATTACTCACATTATTATTCACCTCATTTAGTTGGCCTAAAGGATTACCCTCCATAGACAGAACTAAATTACTAATAGAGGAAATTTCTGCGGGTCTGGATTTGAATAAATTATTTCTTAAATCTAAGGATTCTAGTTGGTTAAGTCGTCCAATTTCTGAGGGTAAGCTCTTAAGTAAATTCGATCTTAAGTCCAAATGTCTTAAAGAGGAGAGATAGCCGATTTCTGAGGGTAAACTTACCAGTTTTGATGATGAAACAGTTAATGTATGCAGACAATTAAGTGATCCTATTTCCCATGTCAACATTAATAAGGGATTATTTATAAAAGTTAACTTTCTTAATCCATGTAAATATCCAATTTCTAAGGGCAAGCGTGAAATGAAGGTATTACATATGCTCAATTCCTCCAAATTCGTAAGTGATCCAATTTCCGAGGATAATTCTGTTATGGGGCATGATATGGATAATTCTCTTAAGTTACTGAGAAGCCCAATTTCTGAGGTTAATTCAGTTAAGGCGGGACATGATATGGATAAAATTCTTAAGTTTCTGAGAAGCCCAATTTCTTTTGGTAGGCTTTTTAAACTAGAGCAATTTATTCTTAATTCCGTTAAGCCAACCAGAAGTCCAATTTGTGAAGGCATACTTGTTAAAGTGGATCCACAAATATTTAAAAACGTTGCATTTTGAAGAGGATAGACCTTAAACAAATCAGATAATATTTCAAAATTTACAAATTCATCCTTATTAAAAACGAATGCGTTATAACAATCTTGGTCCCCATCGCGTTCTCTCATTCCCATATTCAGAACTCTCCTCAAACGCTCAACATCATCTGAGCTCATACTGGATAAAATTTTATATATAGATGGATCACTAATGAGCCTTGAAAAACCATCAGCAGCAGCCGAAATAAAACTTCTAAAACCTGTAATTGGATTCATACACTCCCCTAAATTGATTAAGGCATGCATTTTGACATGACTTTTAATTAATTTCAATAATTAAAATTAACAATAATTATTATAATAAAAAAACTAATTTTGTATACACGTTAGAAGGATCTCTATAATTGCTCAATATTTTGGAGTGCGGAGGAGACTTAAGGGTAGCTTTTTGCTCAAACGACAAAGTCGATTTGTTTTTTTGGAATATTTGAGATAAATTTTTGTCTAAAACATAAAAAAGTTATTTGAAGGCATTGCTTTTAATTTCCTCTTAGATCTCTGTTTAGCTCTGTGGTAGAAATAAATATTGAACTTCTTGCGTTATTAAAATTTTCCTGTATAATAAGCCTTCTCTTAGTGATGAGAACGACCGTAGAAAAAATATCCAGAGCTAGAATAATTGAGGTTTAATGATTAACTCAAGAGGCGGTGAGGCGGGGAGACGCAGAGATAATCGAAAATTTATTATCTGAACAGATACTTGACGCACAAGTTTTGACC
>JBEPVN010000055.1:0-15169 GCA_041691015.1 Parachlamydiaceae bacterium
TAGATCCAGTTGTTCCTGTACTACCTGTGAATCCAGTTATTCCTGTAACTCCAGTGGTACCTGTAGAACCGGTTCCTGTAACTCCGGTAACACCTGTAGATCCAGTTGTTCCAGTGGTACCTGTAGACCCGGTTCCTGTAACTCCGGTAACACCTGTAGATCCAGTTGTTCCTGTACTACCTGTGAATCCAGTTATTCCTGTAACTCCAGTTGTTCCTGTAATTCCGGTAACACCTGTAGACCCAGTTGACCCTGTAACGCCAGTTGTCCCTGTAACGCCAGTAATACCGGTTATTCCTGTCGTTCCAGTATCGCCTGTGGCACCGGTTGTTCCCGTTGCACCAGTTACACCTGTTGCACCAGTTGAGCCGGTCAAGCCTGTAACGCCGCCCCCACTACCACCTGTTCCTGTAGCTCCTGTTGCGCCGGTTGGTCCTGGAGGCCCTTGTAAAGGACGTCCATTGATTATTTTTGCAGAAACATCGAAAGAATTTTCTGCTAAATTTGATTGCTCGATGGAATCTACTGCTTGAGCCCTTAAAGTTAGACTAAAACAATTTAATAAAAAAAGGGGGACTAAAAATTTAAAATTTTTCAATTTGCTCTCCGTTAAAAATCTTTATTGTTTTGTTCCTTGTAATGATACTGAAAAAAACAAGGAGTAAAATCATATTCATATATAAATAAAAATTTAAGAAGAAGAAAAAAAACGTGGCTTTACCATTAATAAATTTCTTTGCAGGTTTAGCTAAATTTCAATCTCGTGTAAAATGTGCAATGCTTTCTTTAAGAAACTTAATCAAAGGATTTAAAACAAATATGGCAATACAAAATGACCCTTTATCACAAACAAGGGACGCCTACAACAAAACAGCTGATGCTTACAAATTTTTATCAATAAGCCAACATCCAATAGCCTCAGCTGAATTATTTTTAAAACATATCCCGCAAGAAGGAACAATTTTAGATCTCGGTTGCGGTCCTGGAAGGGATGCTAAAATTTTCAGCGAGAGAGGGTATAAAATTACGGGTGTTGATTTTTCATCTGAAATGATTAAAATTGCTAAAGAAGAGGCTCCAAAAGCCACATTTTTTGAAGCTGACCTTCAAGAGTTAGATTTACCGGACCACTCCTTTGATGGTGTTTGGGCTAATAGATCTCTTTTACATGTTCCAAAAAATAATATAAAAAATGTGTTATTGAAAATTCATTCTTTATTAAAAGAAAATGGTTTTTTTTACATGTCTGTAAAAAAAGGAAATAATGAATTTTTTGGACATGATATTCGTTATACAGAGCATGAAATCTATAAATTTTGGAGCTTTTATGAACCGGAAGAAATTTCAGACATTTTAAAAGAAAATGGATTTAGCATTGAAAATATCGATCTTACAACAAATGTTCCTCCTTTCATCTGCATTCATTCAAAAAAAACCGTTTTGACGATAGATTCAGTCTGAAAGAATTTTCCATGAAAGACGAGTACCTGCTTTATAAGGCATAACCTTTGCTATTTCAGCGGGTACTTCCCATTCTTCTCGCACAAGTATTTCCTTTCTAGACTCCAAAATAAATAAATTCATTTAATGAATATTTTCAAATGAGGCAATACAAAGATAGAGACCCCTTATTCTTGTCATAAAATGCTATAGTCTATAGACTTGGAATTTCTTGAATTGTAAAAGGAGCATAATGAATTTATCAGAACCCATAAAAAATTTTTTCAAACCAAAAGTATCAACCGAGTCAGTCGTGAACAATAGCGTAAATCAAAAATTCGGCACATTTCTTGGTGTCTATGTGCCCTGTATTTTGATGCTTTTTGGGGTCATCATTTTTCTTAGACTAGGATGGGTCGTCGGACTTGCCGGATTAAGCAATGCTTTAATCATCATCACATTAGCTGCATCCATTGCTTTAGTTACAACTCTTTCGATGTCTTCGATTGCCACAAATACCGAAGTTGGGAAAGGTGGCGTTTATTATATGCTTTCTAGATCACTTGGACTAGAAGTTGGAGTTTCCATAGGGCTTCCCTTATTTTTTAGACAATCACTGACGGTAGCTTTTTGCTGCATTGGTTTTGCAGAATCTCTTCACGATCTTATTCCCTCTTGGTCAATTACTAATATAGCCATCACAACTTTAGCCTGCCTAACCCTTTTAGCATATACTTCCGTTCGTGGAGCTTTAAAAGTCCAGTTGGTCATCTTTATTGCAATTATAGCATCGCTCATTTCTTTGTTTACAGGAAACGATGTAGCTCCAATTAATCCCGAAACTTTTACTCCATCGTCTCTCAATACATTAGGCTTCTGGGCGCTATTCGCTATTTTTTTTCCGGCAATGACAGGAATGGAATCCAGTGTTTCTCTTTCTGGCGATTTGAAAAATCCAAGCAGATCATTACCGATAGGAACAATTAGTGCAATTTTGAGCGCTTACTTTATCTATATAGGAATTGCACTCTTTCTTATATACCGCGTCCCCGTAGATCAATTAGTAGAAGATCCTTTAATCATACAGAAACTAGCAAGCGTCCCATCTCTTATTATCGTAGGAATTTGGGGAGCCACTCTTTCAAGTGCTTTAGGTGGACTTTTAGCTGCGCCAAGAACGCTCCAAGCAATTGCAGAAGATGGAATGGCCCCAAAAGTTTTTGCCAAAACGTTTGGGCCCATGTGCGAGCCCAAAGTTGCAACATTAGCTACTTGCCTTATAGCATTGGTCGGCACTTATTTTGGCAGCGTGAATATTTTAGCTCCCTTGCTAACAATGATATCCTTGATCAGCTATTCTGTACTTAACTTATCTGCCGGAATGGAAACACTCATGGCAAATCCTAGCTGGAGACCACGTTTTCGCGTGCATTGGATCATTTCCCTAAGCGGAGCATTTGCCTGCCTCCTAACAATGCTCATGATTGATGTAGGGGTAGCATTGCTTGCTATCTTCCTTATTGCAACTTTGTACTTTTTTGTTAAAACAAGAAACTTTGAATCTGCATTGACAGATATCCGCGATGGATTGCTTCTTTTCTTTTCAAGATCTGCAATTTATAGCTTGGCGTATGATAATAGTCCATCGAAGTCCTGGCGCCCCCATTTTTTAGTTTTTGCAGAAACAGCAGATGAGAATTCAGCATCACTATTAAAATTTGCTCAAGGGATTAGCCAAAGCAAAGGTTTTTTGACAACAGCTTCTTTTGTAGAACCAGGCTCTATCTCAAGTGCAAAACGCAAACAACTTACGCATTCTTTAACAAATCGCTTCAAGCAAGAAAAAATTCATACTTTAGTCCAAATCAAAGAAGCTGAAAAAGTCACGATTGGAATGCAAGATATGATCGAGCATTATGGTCTTGGACCGCTTACCCCAAATACCATTATTTTTGGCGGCATAAAAAAAGAAGTGGAATCCATTGATTTTGTTAAGATGATGGAACTTAGCTATAGAAGACATAAGAATGTAATTATTTTAAATAAAGCTGAAAAAACAGAAAATCTTGTACGCACAAATATTCATATTTGGTGGGATGATAGCTCCAAAAGTAATTCTGAACTTATGCTTGTGCTAGGTTACATGCTGCAAATGGACCGAGCGAGAAAACGTAGCCGCTTGTGCATAAAAGCTACTGCTTTTGATGAGCTGGATCGCAAGCATAAATTGCAAAAACTTGAGCAAATAAGCCTCGAAAAGAGATTACCGCTGAATATTGAAGTTCTTGTTTCCCTAAATGAAGCAGAAAGTCGACTTGAGTTAGTAAAAGAATTCTCAAAAGATGCAGATATGATTTTCATGGGACTACAAACCCCACCAAGAGAAACCAATAAAGTTGAAGAATACTCGACCTATCTTCAGGCTCTTACATCATCCTATGAAGGGTTGCCGTTAGTATTTGTGTTAAGCTCAGAATCAAATCCTTTGGAAAACATTTTGGAATAACTAATTATTGACAATTTTAAGGAAGATATGTTCACTCCAAGTGATTACTGATACTTTTGCCCAATAAGGAAGTGATAAAATGAAACTAAAAATAGGCGTTATGGGATCTGCTTCTCTCAAGCTTTCAAAGGCTCATAAAAAGATTGCCTATGAATTGGGATGCGCAATAGCCGAAAAGGACTGCATTACAATTACTGGAGCATGTCCAGGACTTCCGCTCGAAGCTGCTAGGGGCGCTTTCGAAAATGGGGGATTAGTTGTAGGAATATCGCCCGCTTTAAGTCAAAGAGAACATATTGAAAAATATCTTTCGCCGACTGCATACCATAATGTGCTCATATTTACTGGAAGCGGACTCATGGGAAGAGAGGTTGTGAATATACGTAGCTCAGATATCGTTATCATAATGGGCGGACATTCAGGAACGCTTGGTGAATTTGCAATTGCTTATGATGAAGGCAATCTTATTGGCGTTCTTCTTGGTACAAATGGTATTGCCTCAGAGATCAAGAACATTGTCAAATATATAAAAAAGAATACCGGCGCTAAGATTATGTATGAATCAAATCCACGTCTGCTTGTGGAGAGTCTCATCGATTATTACCTTAAAAAACATTACAAACATCCAGATATTCATTCCTAGTGACATCGGGGTCTTAAGCCTTAAGGTGGCACGAAGTGCCAATTTTCGTGTTAAAATCTTTTAGTTTTTACCCTTCTAATTATTAATCTAAAATTTATCTAAATTTTTCTAAATATTTGTCAGAGTCTTGAGGAAGGCGAAATATCAAAAATTCTACATTGTGGTAACGTTTTCGAAGTTCTTCAATGGACTGCCTTTTATCTCGATTAAAATTCCAAATATATTTGATGAGTGCCCAATTGATACCATTTAGACAACCAGTATCTGCAATCCTTTTGTCAAAAGTGAATAATCTTTTACATACTCTAAAGATGCAAAGTAAGCGAGGAAGATGAAAATAGATGATGGTGTCCGCTCTGGCAAATCGCATTTCTAATGTTGAAATAGAGCAACCTTCTATAATCCAAAATTCCTCTTTAAGTAGAGCATGTTTGACTGATAAGAACTTTTGGTATTCGTAAATTTGATCAAGTTGGTGTAAAAAAACTAAAACCTTTCCTAGAAAATGAGAGTGAGGTAAGAAAAGCTAAGGAATTTTATCAAAATTATATAAACGAGCTTTCTAAAACGCATTTTATAACATTCGGACCAAGTGGACCATCAGTAATTAGAAGACTTTTACAGAGAGCGGGGAGTCTTAAAGGGTTTACAATTACTCATTGTTCGTGGGGCGACGAAATTGGTCATCCCCCAGAGGATAGTAACTTAATGAAATGCAGCAGAGAAGCTTACAAACTTTTTGCGGAGAAGTTTAGTAACTGCTTTGTTATTAAATAAATTAAGTATTTTAAAGGATAACCTGCAAATATAAATGATGAAATTAAAAAAAATAAGCACCTCGTTAGAGGTGCTTAAACAAAGCTTCAATTAATTTAATTTTATTTTGGAAGTTTAATGCCTTCACTTATTACCGCTTCAACAATTTCTGGTATCCAAGTTTCTGTCATGGAATTGGCCTTGTTACATATGGATTCGCTAATTGATTCTTGGTGTAAAAAATAAGCTGATTGAATCAGAGAACTATATATAATATTTTTTACAGCACCAGTACTTTTATGTTCTTCAAGCATTTCAGCTGCCTGTTCTTCATTAAAACTTCCAAGAATTTTATCACAAAATGCAAGCATAAAGGTTTCTTTAAGAGTTTTTAATTTGTCATTTGAAACAGCACTCCATACCCTTTCTTTCATTGATTCTTCAAAAGGACTATTAGCTATTTCTTCCAATTGTTGCATAGAACCTATAAAAATATACTTTAAGGCTTGTTCAGGTGCTTTTGCATGACCTGACAAACGTTGAGCTAACTCCCATTTGTTAGTGATATCAATAACTAATGATGCTTGTGTTGTCGAACTCATATTTACTATCTCTCTCTTATTTAAAAATTGTTATTAAACGCTGCGGAAAGCATAACATGTATTTTCTTTCTAATCAAGGCTTAGAAAAAATTTGAAAATCAAAACCTCTTTTCCAATGTCCATGTCCTCATACAAAGTCGTGACTCAAATTTGTTTCAAGATGATTTACTAGACTTCTTGCATAATTAATTTTTTGATATTTTCCATTACGATGGACTTCAATAGCAGCGTCCAAGTATCTGTTCAGATAATAAATTTTCGATTATCTCTCTGTCTCCCCGCCACACCGCCTCTTTAAGTTAATCATTAAACCTCAATTATTCTAGCTCTGGATATTTTTTCTACGTCGTTCTCATCACTAAGAGAAGGCTTATTATACAGGAAAATTTTAATAACAGAAGAAGTTCAATATTTGAACATATGTGATCATTTCCAGTAATATCTGATATGGCGCTTGGGCTAGAGCAGAATGATGACAAGTGGATTGTTAAACTTGACGAAAAACTAAAAATGCACTGCATTTTTTCGCTGTCCTAGCAAAAAAGCCTTTTCAACGAATTGAAAAGGCTTTTTTTTAAACTAAAGGATGGTCTAAGGGCAATCCCATGTTATGATAATGCGTGATTGAAGAAAATCTACGCCATTCTCAGGAGCAATTGAGGTAGCTTGTAACCAGTAACCAACATTGTTATCAGAGTCAGTAACATCAAAAGGGATAATAAACTGACGTTTTCCAAGAATATTAGGCGCTTGTTTTGCTAAAATATGTGAAGCGATTTTAAATTTTTCTCTATTCTTGCTTATTGACCAGTCTTTATTGTTTCTAACCAAGTTAGAATATCCAAAAAGAAATGCATCGCCTGCGTTGAATGTAAGTCCTGCAAATTCACCACCGGGAACAGTTCCGGTTGTTCTGAAAAAAAACATTTCTGAATAATCGACAACGTACCAACTATGTGTGTGTTCTCTTGAAGGATTTGCAGAGTCGCTAACCAATACTGTTCCTTTGTCCAAGCCTGCTAAAGCTGGCTGCATGATAACATCAGCAGTTGTGCGTTGACCATTAGCATCCGGAACGACAACAGAAAGGTCTATGCCGTATTTAGCATAAAAATCTGCCATAGCGTCTATGGTGAGTTGATCTGCATCTGCAGAAGTTATCAATCCGGTATTAACGGCATTTATGTGGTTAGGGTCTATACTTGGTAATGAAGCTGCCGGAGCGTGTTTTGCATAAACAAGGACTCTGCTGAATCTTGAAGTAGCAATGGCATTAGGCCCACCCTCAGTACATGGATCAGCTGCTGTTAATGCAGGAGCTACCATTGCAAATGACGCAAGTGTTGTTAAGACTAATTTTAATAGCATATATTTTTCCTTTTGTAAAGTATTCGAATTGAAAATAGCAAAAGGTGAGGTTTTTTCGATATAAAAAAATTATTATACATAAATTGGATGTTCATTTGATAGCCCTGAGTATAGTTCAGGGGCATAAGCCTGACAACAATACAGATGACCCTTATGCAAGACTTTCGTTATTTACGATTCTGCCATCTTCGATCCTGTCGATTTTGTCTGCAAATTCAAGAATGCGCGAATCATGAGTGATCACAATCAGCGTAATTCCTTTTTCGATGACCATTTTCTTTAATAATTGCATAATTGTATGACCTGTATGCTGGTCTAAAAAACTTGTCGGTTCATCACAGGCAATAATAGCAGGATCATGCACCATTGCCCTTGCAATAGCAACCCTCTGCTGCTGACCACCGGAGAGTTCTATCGGGAGCTTGCCGATCTTATCTGCCATCCCAAAGTCGACAAGAAGTTGTTTGGCCTTTTCCAAGGCTTCCTTTTTAGGCTTGCCAAGGATCACAAGAGGCAACGAAATATTTTCTTCACAGGTCAAAGTCGGAATAAGATTAAAAATTTGGAAAACAAATCCGATGTGGCTGCCTCTATAATGAGTCTTTTCGCTATCAGAAAGGGTGTCGAGATCAATATTATTGATGAGGCATTCGCCGGAGCTTTTTGTTAATATGCCTGTAATGATGGATAGTAGCGTAGTTTTTCCGGAACCAGAAGGGCCGACCAACATACGAAGCTCTCCTCGATTGATTGTAAGATCTATTCCGCGAAGAGCATCGACCCGTGTTGAACCCTCACCGTAATGTTTATAAATGTTCTTGCATACAACGATAGGTTTAGTATGATTTTCCATGGTGAGCCTAACTTTTAAAAACAATAGCAGGGTCTAATTTTACAATCTTTTTTATGCAAATAAATGAAGACAATAAACTAATAAATAAAATAGATAAGCCACTTAATAGATAAAGATATAATGGCAAGCTAAATGAAAGCTCCGTTCCACTTGTCAGATATCCAAAAAGGGCAGCAGCTCCCATCCCGATTCCCCACCCGAGTGCGCTAACAAATAAGGCTTGCAGCAGAACAATTTTGATAAGCATCTTATTATCTGCTCCCATTGCCTTAAAAACGGCAAAGTAGGGAAGATTGTCCACAGTAAAATTATAAAGGGTCTGTCCTGCAACTGCTGTGCCAATGATAAATCCTAAAATGATGGCAACACCGAAATTAACAAAAATTCCTGTATTCTTAACGTAGTATAGAAGCGTCAGCCATTTAAGTTGACTAGTTGTGTAGGCTGCAAAGCCTGTTTGGCTTTTGATGCGCCGACAAACTTCTTCAGGATCAATTCCAGGACTTGAATGAGCAATGATAAAAGAGAGCAGTTTTCTTTGAGACGGTACAAAACTTGTCGCTCTTTCATAGGTGGTATAAATCACAGGCTGCGATTGAAAAGTGCGGGAGACTTCAGAAATCCCGGCAACATAGGCGCGGTTGTCATTTAACTCCATCCTATCTCCGACTTTAAGAGGGATGCTCCTTTCTCCATCATAAGCTGCAAGCTTTGTTGTCGCTCCAACCCTATCGACGATGACAGCATCGCTCATGCGAAGATCCTGCAATTTCCCTTGCAATAGGATAGGGGGTCCTCCGATCAATGTGGCATCGTCTATTCCGATTAAAATACAGGTCTGAAATGTACCGTTTCTTAACCTTGCTTGAATTAACCCTTTATAAAGGGGTACTGCCCACTCTACCCCCTCGACGCTGCGGACCCGATAAAGGTCTGTATCTTTTAATGGCTTGATATCGTCGATATACTGCACGGTCTGGTCTACAACCCAGATATTTGGTTGGGAAGTATCTGTAACAAATCCATAGGTTCGATTGACAATACCAAGAAGAATTGCGGCTTGCTGGGTGATGATGAAGGATGCAAAACAAAGCCCAAGTACGATACTGACATATTTGACTTTATCCCCAATCAACATCTTTATTGCATAAGACAACATTACCAATCGCCTCCAAGTGCCTTATATATCGCAATTAAATCAGTCATTAAGGCTTTTTCGTTATTTGTGAGACTGGTTAGGGACTGAAGCCAGATATTTTTTACCTGAAGCAGTTCCGTATAATTTAACAAACCCGATTCATAAAGATCTTTTGTCAGCATCATTAAGTTGTCATTTGCTTTCACTTGCCGCTCTAAACTATGCAGACTTTTCTCCTGATTAAAATAAGTGGCTAGCGCAGTTTCAGTCTCTTGCAGGGCTGTAATGACCGTTTTTTGATAGTTGAAGTAGGATTGGTTTCTTAAAGCTATTTGCAGATCGATAGCAGCCTGTCTTTTCCCAAAATCAAAAATCGGCATCGTAACAAATCCGCCTATACCCCAAATTAAACTTGCCGGTTTAAATAACTTATTCAAGGTATCACTTGAAACCCCTACATTAGCTCCTTGTAGGGGATTTGATGCAAAAGAACTGCTTGAGCCTGTGAGTGAAAGGGTAGGAAATAAATCTGCAACTGCAACCCCAATTTCCTCAGTTGCTGCTGCAAGCTGTCTTTCTGCACTTCTAATATCCGGTCTTCTTCTTAAAAGATCAGATGGTAGACCGACCGGAATTTTTCCGTAAGAGCGCGGGATTTCTCTTTCGATTTGAAATTCGCCGATAAGATCTTCTGGCAGCATGCCAAGTAATACCGATAAGGAATAGATCGACTGTTTTAACAATGCCTCTGTCAGAGAAAATTGAGATCTATCAGCTTCCAATGAGGCAATTGCTGTTTCAACTTCTTGCGTATTTGCAAGACCTGCGTCAAATCTTGATTTTGCAAGCAAGAGAAGATCATTGTCTAATTCTAAAACTTGATTTGCTATATTAAGTGTTTTTTGCAAAGCGCAAATAGTGGCGTAAGTATCTGCAACTTCGGTGATCACAACAATTTTAACCCCTTTCATGTCATCTTCTGATGCTTGCCATAAATCATAGGATGCATCTGCTGCTCTTCGAAATTTGCCGAATAGATCAATTTCCCAAATCGCTGAAAGACCTGTCTGATAGAAATTTTGAAAGGGAGAAATGGTCGTTGTTGCCGCTGTCGGAGTTGGGACTGCGGGAATTGCTCTTGAACCAAAAGACTGGCTTGTGCGAAATCTGGAACCTACGGCCGTTGCGTCAAATTCAGGCAAAATCTGCACGAATTGGATCCAATATTGCGCTTTTGCTTGAAAAACTCTCTCTAAGGCGATTTTAAAATCAAAATTTCGGTTGATGGCGATATCTAATAAATTGTCTAAAAATGGATCATTAAAAGTTTTCCACCAATTGACAAGGTCAATATCTTCAATTTCAACCGTTTGATCCTTTAAATCTTCAACATATGAGTTGGGCAATATGACTTCTGGTTGCCTATAATCGGGCCCGACTTTGCACCCGGAAAGACTAAAAGCAATGAGCAACAATAGTACGCGTTCTTTCATTTAAAAAAATCTTCAATGGGTTTTGATTCAATAAAAATATCTAAAACTTGACCTGCAAAGATCGGTAAATCATTTTTTTCAAATTGAAAGAGAACTTGTAAAACTCGGGTATCTACCCGTTCAATTGTTTCTCCGGTAAAAGAGGTTTTTGGGATAATATAGGGCTCTGTACGGAAATATTGTAGAGGAAAATGAATATTGCGATTCCCTCTAACAAAAGCAGTTGCCTGTGAGCCACTTTCAAAACGCCATGCATCATCTTCGTCGATATCTACCCTGAGTTGCAAAGGGTTGACTGTCCCCATTAAAATCAAGGTTCCATTTGCAGCAGTAAGCCAAGTAGATTGTGATGAAATAAACGGAATGATAGGAGCTATTTCCCCCACATGGATATTGACTTGAAGAATTTTACCATCAACCGGGGCGTGAATAATTGATCTTTCAATATTGACTTCGATTTCATGAAGCGAGGCAATAGAGACTTTTAGATTTTGTTTTGCTTGAAGATAGGCATAATAAACTTGCTCTAAACTCTGCTCGCTTACAGATTTGACATTTTTTAATCTGGTATAGAATGAATATTGCTTCTTTTTATCTTTAAAGGTGACTTTTGCAAGCGCTACATTTTGTTTTGCCGTTGCAAGGGTAGCTTCAAAACTTCTTAAGTCAAGTTCAAAAAGTTTATCTCCACGCTTTACGAAATCACCTTCCACGACATAGATCTTTTTAATAATTTCATTAAACGGAGTCCCGATTGAAATATTTTGCGAAGAAGCTTCGATAATGCCGGCAGCTGCTATGCTATGTGGATAGGGAGATATTGCAGGAGGAAATAAAATGACGGGTGTTGGAACTTGCTTTTGGCTCCAATGGACAATGTACAAGCCAAAAAGAGCTCCAAGAAGTGCAAGGAGCGGTAATAAATATTTTCTACTCATGATATAAGTCTAATTAAAGTTATAAAAAAATTTATATATCACAATGTCTAATTATTTTTTTAAAATATTTTTATTATTTCGCCCCTTTTTCGTATTTTGTCAGCCTATTAATTCGCTACATGTTCACGAGGTCTTAAGCTTGATAGAATATTGACATCTGCAACCATTAAGTTGTTCGACAGTTTCTTTAACATCACTGATTATGAGGGCGGTGATCCGCCATATAGTTAATTTTTAATTTTCTATTGCCTTTCAACAATCAACAGTGTTATTATAAAATTATAAAATCAAAAAACAATTAAATAGGTTTATTATGAGAGTGACAGATTTTTGTAAAAATTACTTTAATGGTTTTCAAGACGTCTCAAATTATAAAAAAAATGATACAAAGACCAATATCTTGGCGGCACTAAAAATACTTTCATACTTCACAGGCGTAATTCCTTTAGGACTTTCTGCTGTATATGGAGTAGCTTCTCTCTATGATCGTGTTAGCAAAAAAGTGTTTCTAACCTCACAAGATAAAAGCGTTAAGGAATTATCAAAGGTTTTATCTGCATATAACCCCGGGTATAAACCTCGTGCTAATGAGGCAAACTTGCTAGAGTATAATCATTCGGAAGCCTACAAACGACATGCTAAAACAGCCCGTATTTATTACAATTCGGGCCAACTTACAAAACCAGATGCCCTACAGATTGTTTTTCAACGTGAGCCAACGAACATAGCTATGGGAGCTAATCAATACAATGAAAAAAACTTAGAAGAATTATTTGGGTATAAAAAAGGGGCGTATAACGATTTAGATCTAAAAAAAACGGATGGATCTTCATTCAAAGATTTACCCAATAGCGCAGCTGTTTATTCTGAAACTTATTTATGGGATCCTCCAGGAGGAACAAATAAAAAAGAAGTGGCTTGTCTTTCTTTACCAGCTCCCGCTTTAGATAGTGCTAACCAACCACACTACAAATATTATATGAAAACAGGCAGATTAGATGCGGAAAAATACGAACAAGAAATGGAGTTTTTGTTTAAAACTATAGAAAAAGTGGTTAGAGATAATAAGGACCATGCATTTGGTGGTGAAGGAATTAAAAGGCTCGTTCTCTCTAAATTTGGTCAGGACGCTTTTTTAGGAGCTTTATCTTTACTTGATCAGGAGATAGCCCACAATGCTTATAAACAACAAATGTCTATCTTTCTAAATAGGATTAGAGATATTAATCTAGAAATCGTAATGAGTGAGTATTCTGATCCTGATGATAATAAATGGCATGATAAAATAATCATTGGAGATATTATAAATACAGCTCAAGAGCATGATCTAATTATTAATGCCTGGGATCCCCATAGCGCTCCAGGAAATGGTAATGACGCTGATCGCTCCTTTGATGGAGCAATGGGAAAGGCATCGGGTATTCTTCTAACGCAAACGAGTTGGATAAATAAGACCTTAAGTAGCCAGGATTCATTAGTTGCTGTTAAATGATCTTTTAATTAAAATTCTATAAGCATCTGCTCCATGGCTAGCGAAGGTATGCAGAGGGAGGCTAGACTGCTTTATAATTTTTTTTCTCCATAGGATGATTTCCAATTAAAATCTTAATTTTTATCCTCCTAATTATTAATCTAAAATTTCTCAAAATTTTTGCTAAGTCCGAAACGAAGTGAGGACGCCTGAACCATTTAGCCCATAGTGACAAGAGAAGTCCGAGCTTGCGAGGACGAGAAGGAACTATGGGTATAAGAATAAGAATAAAATAGAGTCCAGAGCGAAGCGACGTGACGACTCAAAAAATTAACTCACACAAGCTATTTCGCTCCTTTCAATTTTCCAATTCAAAAAGAATTAATGATTATCTTCCTTTTGTGATAAACATGCGACGTCGATTTCGCATCACCAAATCAATAAATGTCGATTTGGTGATAGATTAGATCTTCCATCTAGACTATTTTATATAATAGTTTTTGATCCTTTCTCTATCCTCATTCTCTTGATCACCCTTGTAGTAGATTTCTATGAGCTCAATTCTGTCTTCGACTGGAAAATATGCATATGTGACGCGAATACCAGAGTGAACACCTTTTCCTTTTAACGATTTGCAAGCGAACTTCTTAACTTTAAAAATTTTAGGAGTTGGAATTGCAAGATTTTCTATTGCAAAAATGCCATGATTGTCGATCATAAGTTTATGATAAGCAATCAATTGCGCTTTCACAAGCGAGTCTAGATCTTCCTCAAGACTAGGAAATCTTTTAAGAAGCCTTTTAAGATCTTTTTTGAATTTATCTAGTTGCTCAATGTGCTTGAATTTCATTATTGCTATACTCTCTTACGCTATATGCAGGGGTTCGGTAAAATACAGATTCATAATCAATTTTTTGTCTTTCTGATGTGACCATCCATGGGACATCCTGATGAGAGTATTCGCTTATTGTTGATGCATTCATGCCGGATAATTTTTGCAACACATCATCTATCACTATGATCTCATTTGCATTAAAAACAGAAAGATCCGGTTCTTGATGAGGTAGGTATTTTTTTTGGAGATGCTGAAAATATTTACTTTTCACAACTTCGATTTCTTTGTTTTCTATCATCTCATTTACAATGGACTGAAACTCAATTGGGGTGGGGCCATGATGGTTTTTGATGTAAGTGGCTCCAATGAGTTGTTCTTCATACTTCTCGTAATAGTTGAAATCTATAAAATACAGCAGCTTATACAAGACAGTTTCACCTACATTAGGTTTTGCCCCAACCTTCCCCAATATATAAAGAAGGACTTCTTTGAACTTTTTAAGATTTTTTCTTGGAACGCTAATCCGCAAGTCTGTTTTCTTTTCTTTTGGCTTCTGGGCCTGTTCCAAAATAACTTCTGTTGATGATTTGAGATTTAACAACTCATCAATCGAAATATTCAATGATTTTGACAATAAAATGAGTTCATCGGCTTTCAATGAGCGTTTATCGTTTTCGATTAAAGACAGTGAGGCTCTATCCAATCCTAGTCTTTGCGATAATTCTTCTTGGCTTATTCTTAGCGCCTCACGTAATGCTTTAATTCGTTTGCCTAAAGATGTTTCCATAAACACAACCCCCTGTTTCCTTTCATTGTAATAAATGTTGCAATTTTATGCAATCACATGTTATGATACGTAACGTTCTCTCTTATAAAGAGAGTAATAAAGGAGGTAGTGTTATGGAATTTATAGTGGGTTTGATTTTAGGGTTCATTGGAGGGGTTGTGCCATCACTGCTAATTCTTATAATGACAAATGATGAGAAGGCTAGAGCCGAGTGCCTCAACTCTACGTATGAATTGGAGAATGAGTTTGAAAGACTCTCGCGTGTTTTGGCAACAGCACGCAGACGTTCTTTCATAGATTGTTTTAAAGAATTGCTCATGTTGTTAGCGCCATAATGTA
>JBEPVN010000056.1:0-15166 GCA_041691015.1 Parachlamydiaceae bacterium
CCTGAAAGGACGACATAAAATAAAAAGTTAATTCCCTATAGAGGGGACAACAGGAGCTGTCTTGCTTTTAAGTTAAAAAAAGCTTATCCATTTTTGGAACATCCCTATACAGACCAACGGAAAATTTTGCTTTAATGCATAAACCTGCTATACTCTAAGATTCCTGACTAAAAAAGGAACATTAAAAGGAGTTTAAATTTTGAAAACAATTATCACTTATCTCATCGCTTATTTGCTGAAAATCGCTCTTTGGTTTCGCTATCGCATTACTGTTAAGGGGTTGGACAATCTTAATTCTGAAAACCTGACAAAGCCTGGCGGTGTTCTATTTTTACCCAATCACCCCGCAAATTTTACAGACCCTGTATCGATAAGTCTAGCTCTGCTTCATAAATTCCCGATTCGTCCGATGATCATCGAATATATGTACAACTTGCCGATTGTAAATACTTTAATGCGTTTTGTCGGAGCGCTCGCAGTTCCTAATTTTAGCAAATCTTCTAACAGCTTAAAGAAAAAGAAGATTGAACAAGTCACAAAAAGTATCATTCAAGGTCTAAAAGAAAAAGAAAACTTCCTTATTTATCCCGCCGGACAATTAAAAGACACATCGCTTGAAGTGATCGGCGGAGCCTCTGCAGTACATTCCATTATCCAGGCATCTCCTGAGGCAAATATCGTTCTTGTGCGTATCAAAGGTCTTTTTGGCAGCAGTTTTTCAAGAGCTTTTCTTGGAGTGACACCTCCACTTTTCCCCACGATTTGGGAAGGGGTCAAACATGTATTTAAAAATTTAATTTTCTTTTCACCGAGAAGAAAGATCATTATTGAATTTACTCCGGCGCCTGCTGATTTTCCAAGAAATGGCACCAAGCTAGAAATGAACAAATACTTGGAAGACTGGTATAATCTGCCGGACGGCCTGACGCCGCAAAAAGGGGATTTTCCGGGAGATTCGCTGATTCTTGTGTCCCAAAGTATGTGGGGTGAATATTATCCGACCATCCGCAAACAAAAAAGCAGTGAAATTGAAGGAATCGACTTAAACAAAATTTCTCCGGAAATTCAAGAAAAAATCATTAAGAAGCTAAGCGATATGACAGAGTTTGATCCATCAAAAATCAAACCTGATATGCTCATCAGAACAGATCTTGGGCTCGATTCTTTGGATGCAGCAGAGCTTTCTGCCTATATGCACGATGAATTTGATATCGCTAATGTCTCTGCTGCTGATTTAACGACTGTTTCACATGTGATGGCAGTTGCAGCAACGCAAGTTGTTTGCGAAGGGGAAATGGAAGATTTAAATGTTGACTTATCCAAATGGAAAGAGAGTGGCGTTGATGAAAAAGCAGTGATTGCAGATGGCAAAACAATACCTGAAGTATTTTTAAATGTTTGCGCAAAGAAAGGTAAAAGCCCGGCATGCGCGGATTTAGTGTCCGGTATTTTAAGCTATGCAGACCTTAAACTAAGAGTTTTATTATTAGCTGACAAAATCCGTGACATGCCGGGAGATTATATCGGAATATTGCTGCCATCTAGCGCTGCAGCCACAATATTAATTTTGGCAGTGGAACTTGCCGGTAAAGTGCCCCTCATGATTAACTGGACCGTTGGGAAAAAGCATTTGGAGTCTGTTGTCCAGCTCTCAAAAGTAGAGACCGTTTTAACGTCGTGGAGCTTTATTGATCGACTGGACAATGTGGATTTTGATCCGATCGAATCAAAACTTGTTATGCTGGAAGACTTCCGCAAAGAGATAGGGATTTTTGACAAGGCAAAAGCTTTTTATCGCTCAAAACTATCTACAAAATCGATTATGAAGATTTTTAAAAGCAAAAACAACCATGCGGTGCTTCTTTTTACAAGCGGCACAGAAAGCATGCCAAAGGGCGTTCCTCTTACACATGACAATATTTTGAGCAATTTACGCTCCAGCATCAAAACTGTCGATTTGAATTCAAAAGATATCTTATATGGAATTCTTCCGCCTTTTCATGCTTTTGGATTTTCCATCAGCACATTGCTTGGAATCCTTTCGGGAACAAAAGTTGCTTTCTCTCCAGATCCAACAGATGGCGCTAAATTGGTTAAAGGCGCTGATAAATGGGGTATTACGATCCTCGGCGGCGCACCGACTTTTGTTAAAGGAATGCTCTCTTCTGCAAAGACTGGTGAGTTAAATACTTTACGACTTGTAGTGACCGGCGCTGAAAAAGCCCCGCCTGAGCTTTTTGCCATGATGAAAAAACTTGGAAGAGAAGGTTTTCTTTTGGAAGGATATGGTATTACAGAGTGTTCTCCTGTTTTGACAATGAACCGCGTTCGGAAACCACCAAAAGGGGTCGGAGAGCCAATCGATGGCGTAGAGCTTTTAATTGTGCATCCGGAAACTAACGAAATTTTAGAAAAAGGCGCGCGCGGGCATATCTTGGCTCGTGGGCCGAATATTTTTGAAGGGTATTTAAATCCGGGGATTTCATCGCCTTTCATGACAGCTCAAGGCAAGGACTGGTATAAAACCGGAGACCTTGGATTTTTAGATGAAAATGGATGTCTTACCTTGTCTGGAAGACTAAAACGCTTTATCAAAGTTGGCGCTGAAATGGTAAGCCTTGCAGCAATTGAGGATACTCTTTTAAATATTGCTCATGAAAAAAATTGGAAAGCTCAAAATGAAGGGCCGGCCCTTGCTGTGTCTGCAAAAGAGATTTTAGGTGAAAAGCCCAAAATTTTCGTTTTCACGCAGTTTGATGTGACCTTGGATGAAGTTAATAAATTATTGAAAGATTCAGGTTTTAGTAATATTGTAAAAATTTCTTCTGTCATGAAATTAGCAGAGATACCTATGATGGGTTCTGGAAAAATTAATTATCGCGGACTTGAAGATACTTACATGCAAAATTTAGCTTCTTTAACAAATGGTTGATATATGAATAACGAACAAAAAGCAGTATTACGGGTTTATAATACCGAAAGCCGTGAAAAAGAGATTGTTGTCCCTTTAAAAGACAATCACATCAGAATGTATACCTGCGGGCCTACTGTTTATAACTACGCCCATATCGGTAATTTTAGGACATATGTTTTTGAAGATCTTTTAAGACGTACGATCAAATTTTTCGGAATGCAAATCACGCAAGTCATGAATTTGACCGATGTCGATGATAAAACAATCAAAGGCGCTATTGCAAATAACGTAAAGCTTGATGATTTTACAAAAACCTTTAAAGATGCTTTTTTTGAAGATCTTAAAACTTTAAATATCGAGCCTGTCGAACATTATCCTGCAGCGACTGATTATATCAAAGAAATGATCGTCATGATCGAGGTGTTATTGGAAAAACAAGTCGCATACCGTGGCGGCGATGGAAGCATTTATTTTGCGATTGAAAAATTTCCAAGATACGGTTGTTTATCTCATATTCATTTGGACGAGCTTCAGGCGGGTGCTTCAAACCGCATAAATGCCGATGAATATGAAAAAGACCATGTGGCAGATTTTGTATTATGGAAGAGTTACGATGAGACGCGAGATGGCAAAATCTATTGGGAGAGCCCTTTTGGAAAAGGAAGACCCGGTTGGCATTTGGAATGTTCTGCCATGGCGATGAATATATTGGGCGAGGAAATAGATATTCATGTGGGGGGTATCGACAATATGTTTCCCCATCATGAAAATGAAATTGCCCAGTCGGAGGCTTATTCTCATAAGCGCTTTTCAAAAGTTTGGATGCATTCTGAACATTTGGTTGTCGACGGTAAAAAGATGTCCAAGAGTCTCGGCAATTTTTTTAGTTTGAGAGACCTTCTTAATAAAGGCTTTTCTGGAAGACAAGTGCGTTATATGCTTTTACAGGCACATTATAAGACACAGCTTAACTTTACTTTTACGGGACTTGAAAGTGTAGCCCAAACATTAAGACGTCTTGATGATTTTATTCAACGCATGCAGGATACTCGAAAAGACTCATCTAAAAAGGATGCATCCTCCAAAATCCAACCGTTATTGGAGAAGGCTCTTAATGGATTTACGATAGGGCTTGCAGATGATTTAAATATTGCGGTAGCGCTTGCAACGATCTTTGATCTTGTGCGGGAGGTTAACGCGCTTGGAGATAAAGATGAGGTTTCAGCAGAAGATGCAGCAAGCATTCTTGATCTGTTTAAGAAAATGGATGCTGTCTTAGGTATTTTTTCATTTGAAAGCCAAGCAGAAGCAATCCCTCAAGATTTGCAGGAAGCTTTGGAAAAAAGAATACAGGCAAGAAAAGATAAAGATTTTAAACAATCCGATCTTCTTCGCGATCAAATATTAAAAGCCGGCTATATCATAGAAGACACAGCTGCCGGACCTAAATTAAAGAAGGCTTAAAAAGTAGATGAAAGCAAGAACTCAGGATGAAAAATTTATTATCACTCTTTATCAATTGAGCGGAGAGTCCACGGATGAGCGGCACATATTTAATCGCTATGAAATCGGCGATAAAATCAGCTTGCAGGAGAGGGGAGTTAATGCTATTTGCAAGCTTTTGCTACAGGCAAACTTCATCAAAAAATCCGGCGAGGAGCATATTTATATCACAGAAAATGGAGCTTCCTTAGCTAAAAGACTGTTAGACGATATGTAATTGTTAATAATTAGGGATCACACTGTCAAGCTTGGACCCGTAACGCACCCCCGTAAATATAAATAACTTGTCTTATTTGCTAAAAAGAGTATGGTGGGAATTATGTAATTAATGATTAAATTTAGGGGTTTTTATGAAGTCTCTTAAGATGTGGTTATTTATTTTGCCTTTAATAATTAATACTGCAACTTGCTTTGCAGTTGATGAGTCTGCCAATGCTCTTCCTCTTGAAGAAGAAGAGGGACTGATCACTGATAGAGACGGTGGCAGGGATAGAGGTGCTCGCGAAAGACCTAATTTATACGATTACAATAGACAAAACGTTCAGTATAATCGCAGATATAACTCAAATAGTAATAGCAATAACAATTATTACAATCAGTCGAATGATTCACTAGATACATTTAATAGATCATACTATCAAGACAACACAAGCCCTGACATGTATCTTAATAGATAATTGATTTAAGAGGTTATCATGAATTTTTATAGTAAATTATTTGTATTTTTGAGTGCGGGTTTATTTTTTAATCTATCTGCACATGAAGGGGAGCATCCAGGAGCGCATCACAATGGAGCGCACGGTGCTGAACATCACGAAGATGCAGCTCATCATAATGGAAATTTGAATAATAATCGAGCAAGAGCTAATATTCATCACGACTTAAATCACGGTTTAAATAATGGAGCAGGAGGCGGTAATGCAGCGCCAGTTATTGCACCAGTTGTCGTGCCTAGTCAAACTACACCCATTGTGCTTCCACCAAACAGTAATATTTAAGCAGTCAAGGTAGATTAAAAAAATAAAAAAAGGAGTTTGTTATGCGCAAGTCATTAAAACTTTTAATGTTAATAGTTCCTTTGTCATTTGCTTTATTATCAGACGTTTCTGCAACCACTCAAGATGATTCAACAATAGCAAGAGGCGGCGGCGGAGGCGGCGGAGGTCACGGAGGTGGCGGTTTTGGCGATCGCGGGGGAGCTGGTCTCGATAGCGGGAGAGCAGGTCTTGGGGGCGGTGCATACGATCATAACGATCGCAATGCGAATTTTGATAATTACCGTAACTTCGATCGCAATGGCGCAAATAATAATGGGTATAACGGTAGCTATTATGGCGGATATGGCGGATACGGAGGATATGGTCCTGTGCTAGCTCCAGATTCTAACTTGAATCCAAATGATGATATGAACCAGGTATATCAAAACAATCTAAATAATATGGAACGTACAGGCGAATAAACTTCTTTTAAGAATGAAAAATGCAATTCAAGGCTTTTCTAGCCTTGAATTGCATAAGATTAACATTACTGAAGCACAATAACAGCTGGTAAACTTTCTCCTAATAGCGAGACTGCTACAACCGTATATGTATCAGCTGGTTTTTTGCAACGATTGTGATCTTGATAAGTCAATGGTCCAGTTGCTGGAATTATAGCAATGATATTTCCGTTTCTTCTTAAGACATAAGATGTGACTGCAGGATCCGGGGATGGCAGCCATGAAATGATATGGATGCGGTCTGTTTGAGAAGCAAACTTATTATTACAAACACTACCAGAAATCACAGGCGACGTTGGATCCAAAAACAAAGTGTACGTGCCTCTGATCGCAACCCCTTCAGTAGTAGTTGTAGTTCCTGTTACAAACCCTCTTCCGTTGTCTGAAAGGGCTGCCAAACCCGGACTTAAAGTCAAAGCATTCGGTACAATAATATCTGGCGCTCCAAGAGGACCTCCAAATGGCTTATAAATACTGAAAGATGAACTGGTCTCATCCGCCCATGCGAGTAAACCATTTCCAACCGAATCAACAGCTACACTAAGGCCAGGAGTAGCGGGATCTAGATTTGTAGCAAAAATCACTGGCACTGTCCAAATACCAGCAATAAATTCGCTATAATAAGCATTTCCTGCAGCATCAGAAAAAACAGCAATTGCAGTTCCAGACGGAGCTAGTGCAAAAGCTCTAAAAACTGGAAATACGACGGAAATATTTTGCGGAGGTCCCCATGTAGTTCCATCAAAGTAATTTGAAAAGAGTGTGCCTGTAAAGGTATCCTGCCATACAACAAGAGCGTGGCCCGCTGCGTCTATTTGAACATCCGGGAGTCTCGCATTTGTTGCTATAGTAGGTGGCAGTGCAGTCCAGGTTGTTCCATTAAAATTTGAAGCTATAAGGTTCGCACTACCATCTGTCCATACGGCGACAGCTGTTTCATTTGAGCTATAATTGACACTTGGAGCTGTACCTCCAGTACCTAAAGGATTAAGTGTTTGGGAAGATCCCCAGGTTTGGCTGCCCGCATTAAAAAAAGAGACAAGAATGTCTCCTGGCGCTGTGATCCCTGCTGCGTCTGTCCAGATTGCAAGACCATTTCCGTGACCATCCATATCTACTTCTGGGCCAGCGCTTACTGCACCAATTACCCCGATAGGATTTGGAGTCGGCGTTACCCAAGTTGTTCCATTATAAAAGGCGCTAAGGACTTCTGTCGGGCCTCCATTACCAAGCCACACTAAAAGCGCAGTTTCTGATGCGTCTGTCGCAAGTGACATTCGACCAAAAGTACCTGTAAAAACAGTGACAGGAGCTCCATAACTTTGCGTGATTTTAGAAAATCTGGCAACAAGTATACTGTTAGTGCTAACATTTTGTACAGCCGAAAAAGCATTTCCTTGCGGATCTGCCGCAAGATTAAAGCGTTGTCCCTGCGGTAATGGCACAAACTCATCCGGCGGCATTTTCCACATAAGAGAGAAAGCATTACTTGGACAGATTGTTCCAAGCGATATGACTAAAAGGATCATCATGATAGGTAATCGAGCTAAGACGAGAAACATAAGACCTCATTTGTAAAATTTAAAAGTTAAAATTTTCAACAACTTCAAGAAGATCGAAGAAAAACTATACTGAATTAAATAAATCTTTTGCTGTTTTTTTTCTAGTTTTAATTCAGGTTTTTTTTGCCGATCTTTAATTTACTAAAGATTTAAAGATTGGGAAAATATTACGATTCAACAATTTTAAAATTTTTTTCAAGTGAGGCTTTGATGACTGTTTCATCCACTTCCATGCAATAATTCTGATCGCACTCAAGACATGAGCCTATTTTGTCTACCATGACAAAGCGCGCTCTGTGGTTTAGTGACTTTTTATCAAGTATTATAGCTTCAAGAATTGATTTTAAAGCGATTTCTTTATTGATTGTCAGGGGGATATCATATCGCAAAAGTATATTTTTGATACGTTCAAAAACACTTTTCTCCATGATTCCAAGCTTGACTGCCATATCGCTTTCTATGAGCATCCCGATTGCGACAGCGTTGCCGTGCGACAGTAAATAATCGGTAACTTGTTCTAAAGCATGGCCGATGGTGTGACCAAAGTTTAAAAGATTGCGTTTTGCTTTTATTTCTTCAGATTGTTTCACAAGTTCTGTTTTTATCCGGCAATTTTCATAAATGAGTTTTTCCATGTCCAAAGATTTTAGGGAATGTGTTTCGAGATAGGCAAAAAGTTCAGGACTTGAAATGACAGCATGTTTAATGATCTCTACAAGGCCCTCTTTTATATGAGCAATACTTAATGTTTTGAGTGTTTCAGGATCGATCAAAACTTTTTTTGGTTCCCAGATTGAACCAATGGAGTTTTTTCCAAAAGGGGTATTGACACCATTTTTTCCGCCGATCGAGGCATCAATCATAGCAAGAAGGGATGTGGGTATATTGATGAGAGAAATGCCCCTTGCGTAAGTTGCGGCAATAAATCCTGTAAGATCCGTTGTGACGCCACCTCCAATTGCGATAAGAAGTGAATCGCTCAAGACTTTTAAGTGTAGCAATTTGTCTTCAAGCAGTTCTTTTGTTTTTCTTGTTTTATTGTGCTCTCCTTGCGGAAAAGTCAAAAGTTCGCATTTTCTTCCGGCATTGAGTAATTCATTTCTTACGCAATTGGAGTACAAGCTTGCCACATGATCGTCTGAAATGATGACATAGTTTGAAAAAGTACTACCAAGGGAAAATATTTGATCCGTTATTTTTTTTGGATTGTTAAAAAGGCCTGATTCTATGTGGATATTTTTCATAATTTAGAACATCTGTTTAAAAGGATGGCATCACATAAAACAAGGGCGCACATTGCTTTTACGACAGGAACTGCTCGAATAGCGACGCATGGATCATGCCTTGATCCTTTTGGTAGTTCAAAAGTAATTTTTTTACCTGATGTATTGATGCTTTCCTGAGGTTTCGCTATGCTGGAAGCTGGTTTAAAGGCAACGCGTCCCATAATAGGCATGCCTGTTGAAATACCTCCTAAAATACCTCCTGCGTGATTGGTTTTTGTTTCAATCGCGCCCTCATTTGATAGGAATAAATCATTGTGTTCAGATCCCAAAGCATAAACCGCGTCAAAACCGTCTCCAATTTCAAAACCTTTTGAAGCAGGAATGGACATCAGGGCGTTTGCTAAATTAGCTTCAAGTTTTTCATAGACAGGATCCCCAAGACCGCAAGGCACATTCAAAGCAATAAACTCCACAATGCCGCCCAAAGAGTCTCCATCTTCTTTTGTTTTTAAAATTAATTTTTCCATCTTTTGGCTAGCTTCAAAATCAGGGCAGTAAACAGGGCTTTTGTAGGTGAGCTGTTCTAAAACATCAAATGATTTGTTTGCAGTCATAGCTTTAATATTTCCTATTTGCTTGATGTAGGCATAGAGGATAATGCCATGGAGGCTTAAAAATTTATCAGCAATAACTCCAGCTGCTACCCGGCAGGCAGTTTCTCTTGCTGACGCTCTTCCGCCGCCTCGATAATCAAAAATCCCATATTTTTTAAGATAGGTGTAATTTGCGTGGCCGGGTCTTAAAATGTCTTTTATGGGTTCATAATGGTTGGAATTAGCATCGCAATTGGCAATAAGAATCGTAATCGGCATCCCTGTTGTGACCCCTTCAAAAACACCCGACAAAAGCTCAGCATTATCTTCTTCTTTTCTAGATGTTGTACAGCCGTTTTTTCCAGGAGCTCTTAAAAAAAGCGCCTCATTAATTTCTGAAAGATCAATTTTTATGCCTGCCGGGCAGCCGTCGATCACTACACCGATTGCTTTTCCGTGCGATTCCCCAAAAGTTGTGATCTTAAAAATTTTTCCGAATGAATTGTTTGCCATTTTTTACTTTTCTGTTAATTGTATATTGCATTTGAGCTTTTGAAAATCACTTAAAAATTGAGGATACGTTTTATTGACACAGGATACATCTGAAATCTTTGTTTCACCACTTGCTCCAAGTGCTGCAATGCTAAGGGACATGCAAAGACGGTGATCATTATGGGAATAAAGAGAAGCGCCTTTTAAATTCGATTGTTTTATGACAAGGCCGTATTTAGTTTCTTTGATATCAGCGCCCATTTTTTTAAGCTCTGTAACAACAGCAGTTAGCCTGTCGCTTTCTTTTTGCTTGGCAATAAGGCAGTTTTGAATATGTGTTTCACCTGTCGCATAACAAGCAACAGCTGCTAAAATAGTGACAGAATCAACAAAATCATTGATGTCGACAGAAATCCCTGAAAGCCTTGTTGTTTTTCGAACATGTATTGTTTTATTTTCAGAGTCAATATCTATTAAAGCTCCCATTTTTATAAAAGTATGGATAAGCTCTTTATCTCCTTGAGGCTGATCCATATCCACATTTTTTATAGTAATTTCAGACTGCGTGATTAGGGCTGCGGCAACAGGAAAAGCAAGAGTGCTCAAATCGCCCGGCACAAAGTAGTGAAAGCCTTCATAGCTTGCATTGCCAAATGTTTGGTAGTAATTAAAATCGTGATTTTTGTAAGGAATATTTAAACGCTCAAACCATGACAAGGTTAGATTTACCCAAGGCTTTTCTCCCGGATTTTTAACGAACAATTCGATTGGGCCATTTGCAAATATGGAAGCGATAAGCAGAGCAGAGACTGGCTGGGAGTCTTCACCAGATACATGTACTTTTCCATGATTTATCGGTCCTTGAACAATTATTGGCGCAAAACCATCTCCTTTTGTAGAGACTGCTTTTACGTTAAGGTCTGATAGGGCATTCAAAAGATTCTTCATCGGTCGCTGATGCCTGATTGAAGCATCTCCAGTGATGACGATCGGATGTTTGGACAAGGCAGCAACAGAGGAGCAAAATCTTAAAACTATACCGGAGTTTCCTGCATTGATCACATCGTCGCATGTATTAATTTTGCCATCAATTCCTGTGATGTGAAGCTTATTTTCGCAAATGTCGATCGTAGCTCCAAAAAGGCGGCAGGCATCTATCATGCTTTTAGTATCGCTTGCAAAAAGAGGGTCATAAATTACGCTTGTATTTTTTGCAAGGCTTGCAAAAAGAATTGCTCTTAAGCTCTCGGATTTGGATGAAGGGATTGTAACTTCACCGCTTAAAGCAGATTTTTTAATGAGGTAGCTGTTCATTTTTTATAACTCGAAAAAGCAAGGTATTTGTATTATGGAAGTATACTAAAAAAAGAAATAAAAGGAGATAAAAAATGATAGCGGTTCGACTGTTACCGATCATTGGGGCTGGAATAATTCTATCAACTTTTTTAAAAGAAGGCATTTCGGGGAAAATCGGCAAATATTTTTATTATACATTTCCCAGGGATTTTTTTAAAATTTGCGTAGTTTCCATTGCTTTTTCAGCATGTTATTTGACTTATGAACGCGCTTTTAATTTAGAGACGGTTTTAAAAGTGAATGCCTGCTTTTTTGCTCTCATTGCCACACCACGCATTATTCAACAAATATATTTTGAAACAAAAAGAGACGTATGGGTTGTAGATAGCCAGAAAGTCATAATGCTACAAAGCTAAAGTCCAATACCGCCATAATAAAAAAGTTATGTATTTTGACGGCATTGGCTAAAGTACAGGCGATCAATTGATGACAGTTTTTTCATTTTCACAACATCTTGTGGCAAGAGAAACCACATAAATGCTTGCAAGACTTAAGAAAAAGCCGGGGATCATCGCAGGCACTGTGTATTCAGTGAAGAAATCATTAACGAAGTGCCAACAAGCAGCAATCAAAGCGCCAATAACGACGCCCGCAATTGCACCATAGCGGTTTGTGTTTTTTGAATAAAGAGACATCAGCACAAGGGGTCCAAAAGCAGAACCAAGCCCGGACCACGCGTATTCAACAGCCTCTAAAACTGTCGAGTTTTTATTGAATGCGAGACCAAGCGATAGCAGGGAAACTAGAACGACGCTCATTCTTGAAATAAGTAAAAGTTTTTTTTGCGAAGCATCTTGCCCAAAGGTACGCTTATAAAAGTCTTCGCTCAAAATAGATCCGCAAACAAGAATCTGAGAATCCATTGTCGACATGTTTGCTGCCAAAACTGCGCACAAAATAAATCCGGCGATAATAGGGTTGAACAAAATTTTGACCATTTCAACAAAAACAAGCTGAGGATTTTGAAGGCTCGTCTCAAAAAAACCGATACCGACAAGACCTACAGCGCAAGCTGCTAATAATGTTGTGATCTGCCACGCCATGCCCACATATTTTGCTTTGTAAGTATCGTCTGCGCTTTTGATCCCCATGAATTTTGTGACGATATGGGGTTGTCCAAAATAGCCAAGACCCCAGCCGAAAACTAAAAATAAAATAGTAAGTATGGACTCTTTGGAAGTATTTTGCACAAGCTTTAATTCGATGTTTTTTGATGCCGCGATCGCTTTAATACCATCTACACCAATCTCCATCTGGCTATAGGCCATGATCGGCACAAATACGATGACAGCAAGGAGAAAAAGTGCTTGGAAAAGATCTGTCCAGGCAACAGTGACAAAACCTCCAAAAAATGTATAGGAAACGACTACGAAAGTTGCAAGGGAGAGCCCCACGTAATAATCGATTTTAAAAATGGATTCAAAAAGAAGGCCCATTGCAATAAGTCCGGCAGAGAGATAGCAGGTCAGGAAAAAAACAGAAATAGTGGCGGTGATGATGCGGAGAGTGCCGGATGTGTCAGAAAAACGTTTTTCAAAAAAAGAGGAGAGTGTGTAGCTGTCATATTTTTCTGTAGCTGTTCTCAGTTTTTTTGCGACGAACTGCCAGTTAAACAACATACCGCCGACAAGCCCAACTGCGATCCAGGCTTTTGATAGTCCGCCAATGTAAATTGCTGCAGGGAATCCCATAAAAAGCCAAGCGCTCATATCGCTTGCATGTGCAGAAAGCGCTGTCAGCCAAAAATTAAGCGAACGATTTCCCATAATAAAATCTGCAGAAGATGTTTGTTTTTTATGCGAAATGATGCCGATAGCAAGTAAAATGCAGAAATATGCAAAAAAAGAGATTAAAATTTGTGAGTGCATTGGTGAGCCTCTGGTAAACCATAAATAATGAAAAACCACCTTACTGAATTTATTAATTTAAATGCCAGCATAAAGTTTACCAGTGTCCAGCAAAAAAAGCAAGAGTTAAAAATTAAAAAAATTGCTTTACAGATATACGAGATTTTAATTGCCTTTTCGGTTAAATTATGATATCCTATTTGATAATCCTATTTATAAAAAGAGTATAAAATGATGTTAGAAAATTATCGATTCAATACAATTAAAAATCAAAAAAATGAAATATTTATTAAAATGTGTATTGCCAAAAGTGACCAAAAAGTCGTGGCGTTTACAGCCTCCCATCCTTTTAAAACTCATTTATTATCCAATATTTATTATAGTTTTACTGAATTTTTTTTAGAAAAAAAATGTATACAAGTTTTTATAAAAGATCAAGAGAAGCCTGTTTTTGTCAAAATTGCGGATTTGGCAATTCAAAAAGGAATTATAAAGCCGACGATCCAAAAATTATGGAATTGTTGCTTTATATCGGATAATGCCCTCATTGCAAAATATCAACTTATGGATGATTTCGGTATCCCTGAAGCAAGCTTTGAAGACGCCATGTTATTCTTCACTACAGTGGCAGCTAACTTATTTAATTTTGTTCTTTCCAAACACAAAATATTACCAGCTGATTTAACTCAAGCTGTGTGTCAGCTTGGTAAAGCTATTCGTTTAAAAAAGACGTTCTATGGTAATACTAGTTCTTTTTCTTATTCTCATTTACAAGGTTTTATCGAGTTCAAATTTATAGAACCAACCCAATTGATTTTGTATGAACTGACAACGATGGGACAAAAAACTTTACTTATAAATAACTCTCAACCCGAAAATTCATTTCTTGAAAAGGACTCAAGTTCGAGCAGATTTACAACTGCTTTAAAACAACTCCCACAACCTCGAAAAACGAAGACAAAAGCGGCGGCGGTTGATCCAATTCTTCAAAAGCTTTATGAGGACGAGGGGTTAATGTTTGATGGTCTTGAACATGTGGTAAAAATTATCAAACCAGAAAATATCATAAACCTTGCAGCAAGTGAATATTCAAATACCAAAAAGAGATTCCTCAATGCCATTCTAAAAATTAATGCTCTTTTAAAAAAGCAAACATTTTGGAAAACACTTGTTGGAAAGGAATTAGAGTATAAAGCGGAAAATGATAAGCATCTTGGATTTGCTCTAAATAAGAAGAAAGTCATAATTGTTGGTGAAAAGTTTGCAGAGGGATCATTCAAAGGGGTCTCTTCTGCGCATATATTGAATACAATGCAGAAAATAGTCGAGATTAAAATTGAAAAAAGTAACCAAGACGACATTATCAAGTCCACAGAAGATGAGAAAAAACTGCTTGATAAAATGGCAAAATCTAATACGGATTTAATTCCTCCCTACAAGTGGGTCTTTAAAAGTAGTAATAAACAAACTTTGGTTATGTTCCACCCCTATTTTGAGGGAAATGGCCAAGAATTTATTGGAGCATCGCCGTGGCATTTATTTGGCTTGTTTCAGGTTGTGTCAAGGGGTCTTGCAAAAATGCATCAGGATAATTACATTCATTCAGATATCAAGCCGGAAAATATACTTTTTAATGGAAAAATTGAAGAGGAAAGCCAGATTGAAATCAAAATTGCAGATATTGGAATGGCTCAAAAAATCAAGCGGCCTCTTAAGGGAGGTACCCCTTTCTACTTGCCTCCAGAAGTATTTACCGATAGCGGAAGTAATGAGGGCGTAAAAGCTGATCCAAAAATAGACAGTTATTCTCTTGGGGTGACCATGCTCGAATTCTTTCAAGTTATTACAGAATCGGATGCATGTCCTGCATTACAATCAGATCAAATAAATCAAAAAATTAAACGCTTACAAAACGATGCTGAAATTAATTCGAATTTGTTTCCGTTTGAGAAAATGCTCTTGGTTGAAATGCTGGATTTAGCAAAAGGCCTTTTAGTGCAAGATCCATTGACAAGACTCTCATGCAAAGAAGTAAGCGATAAATTAAATAAACTTGGTTTATGACCGTTCATGCAATTACCTTTTTTTGTCCTTAAAACTTGAGATCTTTTGTGTTTTTAAGACAAGGTCCGGGGTCAGGCTTGACAGTATGACAGTTTTTTTTAACCCTCAATA